>DASREY010000132.1:0-42187 GCA_035651775.1 Terriglobales bacterium | reverse complement strand
GTTAGTTGCGGTGCTGACCTCCCAGGCCGCAGGGGCGTGGCTGGGTTACGTGCTGCGCCGAGGATGGCCGCTGCTCTCGGGAGAGGCGCCGGCGGCGACCGAAGCGGAGCAACAATCGCCGGTAACAACCCTGGCCGCATAGAAGCTATTGCCGGCTTCGTTCATAGTTTCGCGTTCGGTTTCGATCTGGGGGACTTTTCATTCTTCACACCTTACGCAGCGTAAACCTCAACCCTCTTCGGAGTATCCTGGTGAATGTGGTATTTCTTGCCGTTCATCCATTCGTCAGCTCTCTTCAGGTCAGACTGGCTAGCGGCGCGATCCCCACACTCGATATAGGCCTTTTCGCACCATAGCAGGCTCATGTAGACCATGGCATCATCGTAAGCGGGACGCAGTTTGAGAGCGTGCTGCAACATCTCAATGCCTTCTGTGATGGCCACAATATTTTTTGCCTTGAGTTCCTTGCAGACCCTGACGTCTTTCATGGGTTCTTCCAGTTGGTTGAGGGCCTGCATGCGCGACTGATTGGCCTGACTCCAGTCAATCACGGCGATGGAATAGTAGGGTTCAGGATCGCTCGGAGCAATCCGCATGGCTTTGCGCTCATACTCGCGGGCAAAGTCAAAATTTTTCAGCTCAAGATAGATGCTGCCCAGGGCTTTTACCGCCGCTAAGTTCTCCGGATCGTGCTTCAACAAGCCCTGGTAATAGGAGATGGATTCCTCACCGTTTGGCCGCTGAAGGCTGCGCAGCAGCTCGGCTTGAAGGCGTTGAGCGCGCATGTGCTGTTCGTAACGGATAATCGCCACTGCAGCCAGCATAGCGATAAAAGCAATGTAGCCGATAGGTCTTCTGCGCTTGCTAAGAGCCATATTTGTGTTTAGACACCATGCCGGCCAAAATTGGCGGCAAAAAAAGCGCAAGTTGCGGGAACTTTTTCGTTCCTTATGACATTACAGCTATTGAGAGCGAAAGCATTCAAGGTTTGCATGGAAAGGCGAAGGGAGATGCACAAGCGGCCATGATCAGCGATGAGGCGTTAATGCTGGATTTCCAGCGCGGATCATGGCCGCTTGTGCATCTCCCTTCGAAGAGTTGTTCGCGCGCTACCGCGGACCGCTGTACGGTTTTTTCCGGCGACGGCTGGAGAGCCGGGAGCGCGCCGAAGAGTTGGCGCAAGAGACTTTTCTGGCAGTGATCAGGGCCAGCGCGCGTTATGAGCCGAAAGCGCTGGTGCGAACATATCTTTATGGCATTGCACTGAAGCTGATAGCGATGGAGCGGCGCAAGCAAAGCAGCGCGCCCATCCTGCAGGCGGACGTAGAACCTGCGGCGAGCGAGAACTCAGAGGCGGCATTGTGGGTGCGGCAGGCACTGGAAAAACTTGACGCTTCAGAGCGGGAGATCTTGATGCTGCGAGAGTACGAACAGCTTAGCTATTCCGAAATTGCCGAGCTGCTGCGGCTTCCGGTAAACACAGTGCGGTCGCGGCTGTTTCGTTCGCGCATGGCGCTGAAAAACCATCTGCAGCCGGAAGCGAAGAGCCGGAGCGCGATGGCGGTGAGCGGAGCAGCAGGAACTGAGATCAAGCCGATCGAAGGAGAGGGGTGAAATGAGCAAGCATCCTGTTGAACAAGAAGAGTTGATGGCCTATATGGATGGCGAACTGGCGTTCGACCGGGCAGCCACGGCTGCTGCCCACCTGGAACGCTGCCGCGAATGCCAGAGCGTGGCCGGTGATCTGCAAAGTGTCACACGCAGAATGATGGAGTGGCAGGTAGAGGCATCGGACGATTTGCGGATGACCCAAGCTATTACTACCGCGCTCGAGGATCGCAAGCGAACGCAAGAGAGGCCCGCAGTGAGCGTAGCGCGGAGCTGGCGCAATACGTTGCGTGTGCCCCGGTTCCCGCGATGGATTTGGAAATCGGGTATCGCAGTAGCAGGATTAGCGGCCCTGTTGGTGATATTGACGCCGGACTTTCTCGTCTCGCCGGTGCCCAAGCGAAACCGGCGTGTCGCTCAAATGCTAACGCTAAAAGCTGTACCACATGCCGGTTTTCCGCAGGACTATGGAACCGGAATGGGAACGGTCGGAAGATTAGAGACCCTGCAACAGGAAAAAGAAGGGGCACGCATTGTAAGCAAAAGTGGAAGCCAAAATTTCTCGGATGAAATGGGAGGTTCGACGGCGCCCAACGGTCCCATGATCGTGCGCACGGCGGCACTCTCACTGACCACCAAGGAATTCGATAAGGCGCGCGGCGGTATGGAAGAAATCCTAAAGCGGCACGGCGGCTACATGGGCCAGTTGAACGTGAGCGCACCGTCGGAAAGTGGACGTTCTCTCACTGCGACTCTGCAGGTGCCTTCCGATCAGCTCGATGCCACCTTGGCAGAGCTGAAGAAGCTCGGACGAGTCGAGGGCGAATCGCAGAATGGAGAGGAAGTCACGCAACGGTACGTAGACCTGCAGGCACGAATTGTCAACGCACGAAATACCGAAGCGCAATTGACCGATATTCTGCGCAACCGAACCGGCAAACTTTCTGACGTGCTGGCGGTGGAAGAAGAGATAAGCCGGGTGCGGGGCGAGATTGAACGCATGGAGGCGGAGAGAAAGAACCTGGCGCACCAGGTGGATTTCGCAACGCTCAACGCCACCTTGACGGAAGAATACGAAGATCAGCTTCAGGCGGTGCCGGTTTCAACCTTCACCCGCATCCGCAATGCCGCGGTGGAAGGATACACTTCGGTCACCGAAGGCGTGATCAGTGTGGTCCTGTTCCTGTTTGCTTATGGACCCAGCATTCTGGTGTGGGGTGGGCTGGTGTTCTTCCCGGTCCGCGCGGCGTGGAGGCGATGGCGGAAAGCAAAGGCCGTTTAGTAGCCAAGGTAGAGACGTGGCAAGCTACGTCTCTACCAATTAAACCAGTTCCGCCAACATTTTAATTCGACGTAAATTTCGCCTACAGCTTCCCGCCAAATACCTGTTTGAGCAGGGTGGTGGTTTGAGCAGCAGGATTGTGGCGGATATTCTTTTCTTCCTGGCCCAGCATGTAGAACAACCCATCCAGGGTTTTGCCGACGACGTAATTATCCAGATTCAGGTTCTGGCTTTTGGAAAGGGACGCGGCGATGGGGTTCCGCATCATCTGGTCATATTGTCGAATCACGCCGACGTTCTCCATTGATTTGTGGACGATGGGGGCGAAGGCGGTGGTCAGTTCATCTGTGCTTGAGCGCTTGAAGTAATCAGTGGCAGCAGTATCGCTGCCAGAGAGAATCTGGCGGGCATCGGCAAAGGTCATTCTGGTGAGAGCATTAAAGAAGATTTGTTTGGCGGCGGGGGCGGCCTGCTCGGCGGCGCGGTTCATGCCGACTTCGAGCGCATCCACTTGAGAGCCCATCCCCACCATGCGCAATCCATTCCCAACGGTGCGCAACTTATCAGGCAATAAAATCTTGATGGCGGCATTTTTCAGAAAACCGTCAGGCCTGCCGGTTGCCGCCACCGCTTTGCCAGTGCTGATCTGCAAAGCCTGCTTCAGGCCGGCGGTGATCTTGTCATTGCTAAGGCCGCGGCCACTGACATTGGTGGACTGCGTAGCCTGTTGAGCTTTCTTCAGAAGATCATCGAGAGTTGACTGGGCGCGACAAAGGCCCGGCGAGACCGCAGTCACCAGCAAAATCGCTAAAACATAACTTCTCATTGCTTATCCTCCAAAATTGGCGGAACTTTCGACCAGCCGCTCGCTTACATGGGGAATTGACCGAAGGTAATCATACAGCGATTCGCACTCAGCAGTCGCGCTCAATAGTCAGTAAATTCCGCGATTTTCCTAAGTCGTTCATCTCATTCCGATAGTTCAGGGCCGGATGTCCGGTTGGGCAAGGCCGATTGTTCCAATATGGGAAGGCCAAGCGGCCCGAATATCCGCAGATTTCGTTATCTTGCCGGATTACCGTGAGATTGACACACTCTTCGCATACATCGGGGCAGCTCTAAAGCTGTTATCCCGAAGATTGCGTATTGTGGGTACGCATTCGTCACCGCTCCTGCGCGAGTTTTTCCATGCCAGGAGAAGTCTTGTATCCTCACGCAAACAAACAAGTCGCTGCGACCGGAGGTGCATGGTGAAGATATTTGTTCATAGCCGCTGCATGATCATCTTGTGCTTCGGCCTGTCTTTTCTCGTATTTTTATTGTGTGGATGTGGAACCGGTCAAATTGCGGGACCTATGGCCACCACACAACTGGGAGCCGGACCCAACGGATCTGGAGCACCCTCCATTGGAAATTTCAGCCTTGGTTCCAATTCCAACCCGAGTCCTCATCCCAACCCCAATCCCGGCCCCCATCCCAGTCCCAGCCCAAGTCCCAGTCCAGCCATGGCTCACCATGTCGACCTGTCCTGGTTGACCAGCACTTCGAGTGGAGTGGCGAGCTATAACGTTTATCGATCCACCGTCTCGGGGGGGCCTTATACCAAGATGGGAAATGTCCCGGGCAACAGTTTTACCGACAACAACGTAAAGGCCGGCACGACATACTTCTATGTAGTTACCGCGGTGAATGTGTCCAATGTGGAAAGCGCGTTTTCAGGCGAAGCGAACAGCACCGTACCTACGCCATAACCAGGCACCAGGCATGCGGCCACAACTCAGAGGAAAATAAAAATGAAAAAATCAGCAGCGCGGCAGATATTTTTGTGCTTCTTCCTGGTGTGGGGAACAGTTTTGTGGGCGCAATCATCGCCCGCGATTTTTTATAGCGATCTTGATAGCGGGCCCAGCAATGGCGGCGAAAACAACAATGGCGCATGGATCACTCTCTATGGCAAAGGCTTTGGAGTCAGCCAAGGAACGGTACTGATCGGCGGCCAACCTGCTGCCGCTTACAAACAATGGAGTGACGGCAAAATTTCGTTTCAGCCGGGCGCGGGCGCGCCCGGGGGGGCGACCACTATTTCTGTGAAGGCTGCAAACAATGCTGCCAGCAACAGCGTTCCATTTACGGTGAGGCCAGGGAACATCTTTTTTGTGTCGAATGCAGGCAATGACAGTAACAACGGTAGTTTCGCTGCTCCGTGGAAAACTATTGTGCACGCAAAGAACACTATTGCGGCCGGGGACATTGCCTACATCATGAACGGCGTCAGCCAGACTGCGGTAGACGATAACAATGCTTCATTGGACGTTTTTTCAGCCGGCGCGCCGGGCAATCCTAAGGCGTTGGTGGCGTACCCAGGTGCTACTGTCGTCATTGGGTCTGTAACCGGACCGGAGTTTGCGGTACGCACTCCGGCGATTTCGGGCGGACCGTTCAGTTACTGGACACTCGCGGGATTTGTGCTCAGAGGCAATAACGAAAGCCTGGATCTGGTCCAGGTAACGAACTGGCGCATTGTGGCCAACGATATGTCGTGCCCAACCGGAGATGGGGAAACCGCCTGCCTTGCCACCGAGAATGCCAGCAATCTGGTTGTTCTGGGCAACACCGTTCACGACTCTGGCGCAATCGGCAGCTCCAAGACCTATCACTCCATGTACTTCAGCACCGACAGCAATCATATTGAAGTGGGCTGGAATGTGGTTGCCAACAACCATTCCTGCCGCGGCATCCAATTCCACTCTACCGGCAGCAACAACCAGTTCGACCTGAATGTGCATGACAATCTTATCCACGGGCAAGTATGCGATGGAATCAATTTTGCGACCATCGATCCCTCCAAAGGACCGGTGCTTGCCTATAACAATATTGTTTATAGCGTGGGCCTGGGACCTGATCCACCGGATGGTGGATCGAATTATTCCTGTATCTACTCGGCAGGAATTACCAACGCCGGACCTGTTGGCACGGGAACAGCCCAAATTTTTAACAATACTTTGTACGATTGCGGCCCGTGGGGAGTATCGGCGGGCAGCAGCGCCGCCGGGGCCATATCGGTTCAGGGAGGCTCTCCGCACGTACAGTTTGTCGATAACATCATCGTAACGCTGCCGGGAGAAATCAACCTGGGTTCCAGCACAGATACCACACTTATCAGCGGAAGTCACAACGTGTTTGGCAATGTGCTGAACGGAGTGCCTGGAGCGGGGGCCGGCATTCCTCAATTCACCAATAACATCACCGCCGATCCAAAATTCGCAGGCGCCGCTGTCGCAAATTTCCATTTGTTGAGCGGCAGCACGGCGATCGACGGCGGAGTCACTCCACCCGTTCTCATTAGTCATGACTTCGACGGAAATCCGCGGCCCTCAGGGGTGGCATTTGATGTGGGAGCTTTTGAAGTTGTTTCCAACGCCGTGGGATCGCCAAATCCGCCTACCGGTCTCAAAGCTGTGGCCCACTAGCAGGAGATATGACAGCACGTCGAGCTCCGGAATTCAAGGCGGGTCAATTTGGGAAAACCCAAAACCGGAACGTCCAGTTCCTGATAGCCGCGCCCGCGAGCACAATCGGTAACTCTTTTTCCAACTGCTGAAACGGAAGCACTCCCGAAGTCACAATTTCGAGAAGGGCGAAAAGCGTAGCGCATCCGGACCATCTGGGTCCGAGGCACGCGAGCGCCAAAGTTGTTCGAAAAGGAAAGGAATTCACAATGAGTGCAAATGGAAATCGTCATCAGGAAATCGTCAAGAGACTTCTTGACAGCAAAGCAGTAGATTTCACGGCCATCGGCAAAGCGGTTGCCGAACTTGGTCCATCGCTTGCGATAGCCGAGGAACCCTGGGAAGGCTTCTGCGGAACCATGCGCAGGTTTATCCACATCTATCAAATCTTCAATCCGGAGGTTCCGGTAGAGGAGCTAGGTGGGCTGGCCAATGTTGCCGGACAATTGAAGTAACAATACCCAGCCAACATGCGGGAGCAGGACAGACCGGCACGAAAGAATTCACCATGAGTGTCCAAAAGCAGGCGTGGAACAAAGAAGATCTGGCGCGGCGTCTCTGTCATGCTCTCGATATTGGCAGGCAAGCAGTGGAAGAACTTGCCGAGAAGGGATACACCGATCCTGAAGAACCGGGCAATAATATCAGGCCTGAAAAGCTGATCTCAGAGACCGCTTTTCTCTTGCTCGCCGCTTCTACGGCGGCAGATACCAGCGACATTAGAAAGCGCATCGAAGACCTGGCACGACTTTTGATTCCCCATGCCCGCAGCGAGCGCATGCTGCTGGGCATGTGCCTGCATCCGGCGATGGCATTGGACTATGCCCAGGCACACCTATGCCTGGCGAGGCTCGGCTATCCGGATGCAAACTTCGATTTGCTGCTGCGGCAAAGCATGGGTTCGCAAGCACGATACGGGCGCGAAAGGGTGCCACATCGCATGCTCGAACAGGAGTGGCTCACCGCGGTATGGGAGAACCCCGCGGCGGGTTCACGCCCGCATACTCTGCCATCGGCGCCCGGCTCCGTGCTGAACCACTCCATGGATTTGCTGAATTGCAGCCGGGAAGATATTTACGCGCTCACCCATGCGCTCATGTACGTGAGAGATTTCAATATCGCGCCACGGCGTCTGCCGCGCCGAAGGGCCGAAATCATGGCAGAAGCCGAAGCTCTGCTGGCCCGCTGCCTCGACGAACAAGATTATGACACCGGCGGCGAAGTGCTGCTGGCATGGCCGCTTACTGGAAGATCATGGAACGCAGCTTCTGTCTTTGGTTTCCGCGTTCTCACGCAGGTTGAAGACCAAGCCGGGTTTCTTCCCGCGTCAAGCACACGGCTGGCGCGTCTGGAGAAATTGAAAGGCAGCCATCGCACACACTACTTGCTGGCAACCGCGTATCACACGATTTATGTGATGGGTTTGTTATGCGCCACAGCATTACAGCCAGGAAGAACGCCACCCTCACGCATTCCAATCGGCACGGTCGTGCCGGGAAGCGCCAAAATGCTTCTGCGCTTCCTGGATACCGATCCACGAAGCGCACATTGGCGCGATGAACTGGAGAAGCTAACAGAGCCGGAACGCGATGCGATTGCAGGGCTGCTGCTCAATATCGCCTTTCGCCGGAAAGTCAGCCGCGGCGAATTTGGCGTACTCCGCGAGTTGCTTGATGCCGCCCATGCTTTGGGACTCTCGGGCACGCCGGCTGCGAGCCAGACGGCGGAGATGCTGGAGCGCCTGGCGACGTTTGCTGAAATCAAGCAGACTCGAGTCGAAAAAGTTCGCAAGGCCGAAGATTTGGAAGAAGTACTCAGTACTCAGTTGTAGCGAGTCACGCCATTGATAACTTTGCTGCTCGTAATCAACTCTAGCCGGATTTTTCGCGTTTTTCGATTTTTGCCCAGGTGTCTTTCAGAGCGACTGTCCGGTTGAAGACTAATTTCCCGGAAGAGGAATCGGGATCAACGCAGAAATATCCCAGGCGCTCGAACTGGTAGCGGTTGCCATCGGCCGCGCCCGCCAGCGATGGTTCGAGCTTGGCGTTGTTCACTACTTCAAGGGAGTGCGGGTTGAGGTTGGCGGTGAAGTCCTGGCCCTCGGGGACATCGCTTGGATTCTCTTTTGTGAACAGGTTTTCATAGATCCGCACCTCGGCATTGAGGGCATGGGCGGCTGAAACCCAGTGGATGGTAGATTTTACTTTTCTTCCATCGGGAGTGTTGCCTCCTCGCGTCGCTGGATCGTAGGTGCAATGGACCTCGAGAACCTCGCCGGTCTTTTCATCTTTCACCACGCTGGTGCAGGTGACCAGGTAGCCGTAACGCAAGCGAACCTCGCGGCCGGGTGAGAGGCGATAGTATCCCTTGGGCGGCTCTTCGCGGAAATCATCCTGTTCTATATAAAGAACACGAGAGAATGGAACTTTGCGTGTTCCCGCAGTCGGGTCTTCGGGATTGTTGATTGCATCCATCTCTTCGACTTGCCCTTCGGGGTAGTTATCAATCACGACCTTGAGAGGCCGCAGGACAGCCATAACGCGGAGGACGCGCTTGTTCAGGTTCTCGCGAACGAAGTGCTCGAGCATGGCGAGTTCGATGCTGCCGTTCGTCTTGGAAAGGCCGATAGCGGCACAGAAGTTGCGGATCGCCTCAGGGGTATAGCCGCGGCGGCGGATGCCGGAGAGGGTGGGCATGCGGGGGTCGTCCCAACCACTCACGCGCCGCTCCTGCACGAGCTGCAGCAATTTACGTTTGCTTAACAGGGTATAAGTCAGGTTAAGCCGGTCGAACTCAATTTGCTGTGAGGGGAAGATGCCCAGCTGTTCGATGAACCAGTTGTAGAGCGGACGATGGTCTTCAAACTCGAGGGTGCAGACAGAATGCGTGATCTTCTCCAGCGAGTCGGACTGCCCATGGGCGTAATCGTACATAGGATAGATACACCATTTATTGCCCGTGCGATGGTGCTCGGCGTGCAGAATGCGATACATCACCGGGTCGCGCATGTTCAGGTTGGGCGAGGCCATGTTGATTTTGGCGCGCAGGGTACGGGAGCCATCGGGAAACTCGCCAGCGCGCATGCGCTCAAACAAATCAAGGTTTTCTTCCATCGAGCGGTTGCGGTAAGGGCTCTCTTTGCCGGGTTCGGTCAGGGTGCCGCGATATTGCCGCACCTGGTCTGCGCTTAGATCGCAGACGTAAGCTTTGCCGGCCTTGATCAGTTGCATGGCCCATTTGTAGAGCTGCTCGAAGTAGTCGGAGGCGTAGTAGAGGTTTTCCCACTCAAAGCCGAGCCAGCGGACATCCGCCATGATGGAGTCAACGTATTCGGTCTCTTCTTTTTCCGGATTGGTATCGTCAAAGCGCAGGTTGGTGCCGCCGCCGAACTCATCGGCCAGGCCAAAATCGAGGCAGATGGCCTTGGCGTGCCCGATGTGCAGGTAGCCGTTGGGCTCGGGAGGAAAGCGGGTCCATACCCGGCCACCGTACTTATTGGTTTTCAGGTCGTCGAGAACAATATCGCGAACGAAATTCGAGGGACCGGCCGCTGCTTCGGCCGGGGGAGCAGCGGTTTCCACATCGGGCTTCGCCGGATTCATGACTTCTTTTTTTGGTTCTACAGGCATAGGACGTTAAGGTTCATTTACATCTTACCGTGTTCGTCTGGTTTAGCTCAAAAAGCAGGGCTAAACATGCGCGAGAGTCTCTGAGAATCTCCGAGTTTAACGGCGTGAATCGGGGTTAATCCCTACCCAGGTTGAACTGTCCAAGACTTTCGCAAGTCCAATCTCTCTTAATGGAAACCTTAAAAATTAGAAAGTCCAGTTGATTGCACCGTAGCGCCCGTCAATGTGTGTCTCTATTAAGGGAGAGTTCGGCCCTTCGTCGGAAGACTCGAAGGAGTAAAAACGTGAAAAGGGCTCATGTGCAGAAGTTTTCATACTGGAGCATGATCGGAAGCTCTTTCAGTCAGGGTATGCAGAAGGCAAGCTGTAAGATTTTTTTCACCAGATAACAACACCTGGTAGGCCCTGGGGTCGAAATGTTCGATATATGGCATGAGATGGGCAGAGGAGTGTTGAGAGATATTAAAAGGAGATATCAATGAATAAGATGTCACGGATCCTGAGTTGGGCATTTTCGTTCCTGCTGGCCTGCTTTGCCGTCAATACCTGCCACGCTCAGTTGGTAATTGACAGTTTGGATGGCGAGGTAACGCAGCACGAAGTAGATACGTTCATCAACGTTGTATCCGCCACTACGATCCCGACTGCGGAGTGGACTGCAACCATAACCCATAACCAGTTGGCTGACGGCAACGGGGGGCAGACCCTGGAAGCGATCAACTACATGTACCAGATTACTGGCGATATCCCCAGCTTAAGCGCCGAGCACGCTCAACTGCTTGACCTTGCCATCAAATGGAACGATGCCTGGCTGACCCACCGCAATGATTTGCCGCTTGGCGAAGGGCGAGTCATGTGGACCGGCAACGTCGAGCCGGTCTGGCCGCCAAACTGCCCCACCTGCACCAGCCCCACCTACTACGAGAGCGAGGTGGGCGACACGATCGGGCACATGGCCTTTACCGCCTACAACATCTTGAACTCGCCCTCCATCTGGAACAACACCGTGCCCGACGGTGATCCCAACAATTTCGGCACGACTTACTTAGCTCGGGCGAAGACATACGTCTCGATGCTGGAATTCAGCATGAGCAATTCCTTTACGAAGTATTTCATTGATCCCAATACGCTGCTGATTATGCGGCCCAGCACTTCCTTGGGGTATCAGTCTACCTTTCACAACGTCAATGCCTGGAACGTGCAGATGATGTTGCTGAATGCCTACTGGCGGCTGGCGCAGTGCCACGTCATCCTGGGAGACAACCCCGGCTTGGCGGCCATGTATAAGACCATTGTGCAGAATTCCACAGATATGTTCGTGCAAAATGCCCAGCCTGTGACGGCTCCCGATGGCACCGCGGTATATGACTGGGGCTACTGTAACTTCGGCGATTGCACCGGGCATTTGACAGGTGAGCAGATCGGGGTCCACGGTGCATACGATATGTGGGGTCTCACACGGAACTACAGCACCGGATACGCCACTGTGCCCACGGCGCAGCAGATGAAAACCTATGCCGATACCGTGGTCCACGAAATTACGCTTTCCATAGACTCGGCAGGCGCAGCCACCTACGCCAGTTTCAATGACCGCTGCTGCAGCACCGCAACATACAACTATCTTCCCACCGGCTTTGTTTTCCTGACACCGTACAACACCGACATCTACAAGCCGTTCGCCAATGCCGACATCAATTCCGGACGTCAGGCGGGCTCTCCGGGCCTGACGTCGGATATTCTCTGGGCCAAGCACTGGATCTTTGCTCATTCCCAGCCACCGGACTTCACTTTTTCAGCCGGACCGGCGTCGCAAACGGTGACGGCAAACGGCGGCACCAGCTACACAGTAAGTGTAGGCGCGCTCAACGGATTCACCGGCGCGGTCAGCCTGAACGTGAGCGGCGTGCCCAGCGGAGCAACGGCCAGCTTCAGTCCGGCTTCGATCACCGGCGGATCGGGATCCTCGACGCTGACTATCTCCACCAGTTGTTCGACCCCTGCCGGTACCTACTCGTTGACCATTACCGGCGCCAGCGGCAGCCTCAGCCATAGCGCGACGGTGACTCTGGTCGTGAACCCGCCTGCGAGCGACTTCACGATCTCAGCCTCGCCCTCATCGAACACCGTGATTGTTGGAAGTGGAACCAGTTACACGGTCAACGTAGGCGCGACCAACTGCTTTCTGGGGACTGTAAGCCTCGGCGCCAGCGGATTGCCAACGGGAGCCGGCGCGACGTTCAATCCGGCCTCGATCAGCGGATCGGGTTCCTCGGCTATGAACGTAACCACGTCGAGCTCGACACCGGCTGGCACTTACACCATAACGATCACAGGCACCAGCGGCAACTTGACGCATTCGGCCACAGTGACACTGGTCGTCAATTCTCCGCCTGACTTTTCGATTTCAGCGACGCCTGGTTCACAGACGGTCACAGCAGGCGGGAGCGCGAGCTACACCGCTTCGGTGTCATCTCTCAATAGCTTCAACGGTACCGTCAATTTGAGCGTGAGCGGCGCGCCCACTGGCGTGACCTGCAGCTTGAATCCAACCTCGATCAGCGGCGGCTCGGGTTCGTCAACGCTGACTTGTGCGACCTTGACCACAGCCTCGACCGGCACGTTTGCGTTAACCGTCACGGGCACAAGTGGAAGCCTGACACACTCGACCACAGTAAGCCTGACGGTTAATCCGCCACCGCCGCCGGACTTTTCGATTTCTGCAGCCCCCGGTTCGCAAACCGTTATGGCGGGCGGCAACACGAGCTACACGGTTTCGGTGACATCCCTGAATGGATTCGCCGGCACGGTCAGCTTAAACGTGAGCGGACTGCCTAACGGGGCAACAGGAACACTCAATCCTGCTTCAATCAACGGCTCAGGTTCGTCGACGCTGAGCATTTCAACCGTGAGCTCGACATCTACTGGTTCTTTCACGGTTACCATCACGGGCACGAGCGGCAGTCTCACGCATTCAAGCACGGTAACGCTGACAGTCAACCCGAGTACAGGTCTACCCTCGGGCTGGAGCGATACCGATGTAGGCGCTCCAGGTCTTGCGGGCAGCGCCACGTTTAGCTCGGGCACCTTCACTGTGAACGGCAGCGGAGCCGATATCTGGGGCACTTCCGATAACTTCAATTATGCCTCCGAATCGGTCTCCGGCGATGTGACCATTACGGCGCGGGTAGCCAGCCAGCAGAACACGAATCTATGGGCGAAGTCCGGGGTCATGATTCGCGAGAGCACCGCGGCCGGCTCCAGCTTTGTGCACGTGTTCGTTACACCGGGGCACGGAGTCAACATGCAGTACCGCTCCGGGTCTGGAACCAGCGCGGTGCAACTGGCGCAAATCGCCGGGCCAGTCGCGCCCTACTGGGTGCGGCTGGTGCGCTCAGGAAGTACGTTCACTGGGTTCTCATCAGCCGATGGCGTGAGCTGGACGCAGGTGGGCACGATCAGCGTGAGCATGGCGAGCAACACGCTCGAGGGCTTGTCGGTAACGGCGCACAACAACACCGCGCTCAATACTTCAACCTTCGACAATGTCACTGTAACCACACCCGCGCCTGATTTCTCGATCGCGGCGAGTCCATCTTCACAAACGGTGACTGTGGGTGGCAACACGAGTTACACGGCCACGATAACGCCTGTGAACGGTTACTCCGGCACGGCGAATCTGGGCGCGACGGTGAGCGGATCGCCGGCAGGGGTGACTACGAGCTTTAGTCCTGCTGCAATCAGCGGGGGTTCGGGCTCTTCCACGCTGAAGGTGACAACATCGGGTTCTACCCCAACTGGTACGTACACGATCACCATCACAGGTACGGATTCAGTGAATAGCAGCCTGATGCACTCTACGACGGTGACGCTGGTAGTGAATCCAGTCGCTCCGGTTTGCGTGCTGGCTCCGGCGGATGGCGCATGGCACGACACGCCGATCGGTGTGGCTGAAACCGGGACGTTTACAGCGACGTTCGATGCTACGCCCTCTATCGTTCCGCTCAGCGCGGGGGTTGGCATCTCGCAGGGAGCGCAGACTGCCTATTCAGGATTCGCAAACCTGGTTGTCTTTGCCGCCTCGGGTGTGATTCAGGCGTATAACGGCACGGGGTATCAAGGCACAATGCCGTATTCAGTAGCAGGCCAGCCGTATCACTTCCGCTTGACGGTGAACGTCCCGGCGCATACCTACTCGATCTTCGTGACGCCGCCGGGAGGCACAGAGCAGACGGTGGGCTCTAATTTCCTCTTCCGTTCCACACAGAACACGGTGACCAGTCTGGACACCTGGGGAGCGCTGGTGAACGCATCGCCAGGCGGCACGCTGAACGTGTGTAACTTTGCAACGCAGTGAGGATGAGATCAGTTGCCCGGGCAAGCGGTTTTGCCCGGGCAACTGGCTCGGCAGCTTCTAAAATGCGGCGGGGTGGCCCAGGACCTCACGGACTTTTTGGGTCAAGGCTTCTGGTGTAAAGGGTTTATGGATAAAAGCGAGACCCGACAGCTCTTTTTGGCTTGCTTCTTTGTCGACGTAGCCAGACATATACAAAACTTTAGTTTCGGGATGGGCAGAAGCCAGGGCGCTGGCCAATTCGCGGCCGCCCATTTGCGGCATGACGACATCGGTAATGATGAGATCAATGCGGCCGCCATTGTTCTGTGAAACCAGAAGAGCCTCGCGGCCGTCGCGGGCAAGCAGAACCGTATAACCGCTCTTGCGTAAAATCTCGCAGACCAGAGTGCGTACTGCGTCCTGGTCTTCGACGACGAGAATAGTTTCCCATCCGCGCGCGGGGACGTCGGTGCCACTCATGTGTGACTCACCAGAAATCACTTCATCGCCAGCCTCAATTCTTGGCATGTATAGATAAAAAGTCGTGCCGCGGCCGACTTCACTCTTCAGCGTAATATGCCCCCCAGCCTGTTCGGCGATTCCATAGACGGTGGCCAATCCCAACCCCGTTCCTTTTCCCTGTCCCTTCGTAGTAAAGAACGGTTCGAAGATGTGGGCCTGGGTATCGGCATCCATTCCTGAACCGGTATCGGTGACGGTCAGCCGAACATAGGAGCCCGGCGGGATTGCCGGATGCTGGCCAGTAAACTCTTCCTGCAAATTGATGTTGGCCGTTGCCAGAACCAGCTTGCCGCCTTGAGGCATAGCGTCGCGCGCATTAATGACCAGGTTCATGATCACTTGTTCGATCTGACCCGGGTCGGCATGAATCAGACCCAGAGCAGGATCGGTGATGATGGTCAAATCAATATCTTCGCGCAGCAACCGTTGCAACATCTTGCCCATATCGGAGAGGACATCGTTAAGGCTCAGATTTTTTGGTTGCGTGACCTGGCGGCGGCTGAAGGCAAGTAGTTGCCGGGTGAGCGCGCTGGCCCGTTCGCCCGCCTTGCTGATGGCATTTACTTTTTCCAGCACCAAAGGATCGGGGCCCAAAGAGTCACGCAAAAGCTGGCTGTAGCCGGTGATGATCGTGAGCAGGTTATTAAAGTCATGGGCAATGCCGCCCGCGAGCCGTCCGACAGCTTCCATCTTTTGGGCATGACGCAGGCTTTCTTCCGCCCGCCTGCGCTCAACCATCTCCTGGCGCAGTTGCCGGTTCGCGCGCGTAAGCTCAATGGTGCGCTCAGCCACCTGTTCTTCCAAATCCACATTGGCGGCATCAGCGGCTCGCCTTGCCGCCCGGACACGCACGGTTTGCCAGGCGAGCAGCGCAAGCACCACCGCCAACAGACAGAGGCCGACGCTCATGTAGAAATTGCGCTGCCGCGCCTCGGTGAGATAGTAGACGATCATGGCTTCGTTACTGGGATCGAGAAATGAGCGGTAATAGATGGACGACAAGGAGCCGTCGTAAGCCATTTTGCCGATTTCAGCGCGAATGGCATCCGCAGCCCGGATCGCAGTTGGCCGCTTGAGAGTGGCGCCAATACCAAAGAATATGTTTCCGTTGGGAAGAGGATAAAACTTCAGGCGGGCATTTTGGCATGCGGGCACAGCCCGTAGCTCGGCGGCATCTGCCTTGCTTCCGGAGATCATGCCTACATCTGCCTTCCCGGTACAAACTCCCGCCAGCACCGTCTGGTTATCGGGCTGAGGTAATAACTGGGCGCCCGGAAAGTTGGCATGGCCCAAACGCGTAAAAATAGGCACATCGACATGCCACACCGCGTGTCCAGCGGCATCTTTGGGGCCAGCAATTCCGCTGGATTCCAATGTGACCATCCAAAAACTGATGGTGACCCAGGGGTCGGAAATGTACAGAAATTTTCTTCGTTCCGGCAGGTCACCGATCAATGGCCATATGTCTACTTTGCCATTTACCAAATTAACTTCCGGTCCCTCAGGGCCTGGAACCCATTTGATGGGAATGTGCTTGCGACGCGCCGCTTCGTTGAAAATTTCAATGGCGGGGCCGGCGGCTGATCCGTCCGCTGCGACATACTGATATGGAGGCGCCTGCTGATAACCAACAAGGAACGGCTTGGAGGCACGCCCTGGATCGTGCAGCCTGTTAACGATCCACAAGCCCACAATGCTGAAAATAGTCACAAGCCCGACTAAGATTCGCAGCCGCCAATTGCGCAGGCCGCTTTCTGACGATCTGGACGCCAGTTTCATTGGCAGTTCTCAGTCCCCAGTTCCTTAAAATCAATCAGATAATCGTTTATAAAAGCCGAAACGCACACCCTGCCTTATTTTTATGAGGGCTTGTCGGCTCCATTGTTGCAAAGATATCCGTTTAGCGGATGGCATTATAACGCCGGAAGCCCACAAAAAGTGTTCTTTAACCTTAGATGCCGCTAATGACTCAAGTTGACCACCCTCGACCATAATGGGAAGGAATTGACCGTCTGCGGTTTAAAGCCATACAATTTAATTTCCACCCCACTATCCAGCGTGGCTTTGTGGGAACCCCTCCTTTCCGGCATTCGAACCATGCCGAGGCAGATGGACCAGAATGTGCTTAATTCGAGCGTGCTTAATTCCATCCTGCTGGTGCAGGCCACAAGCGCTTTGGTCCTGTTCCTGATATTCCACTACCTTCACGCCGAGGCACGGGAGCGATACTTCTTTGCCTGGCAAATTGCGTGGGGGCTTCTCACTGTTCATAGTCTATGCCAATTGCTTATTTTCAATGAGAGCGGGCGTACCGTCTTTGCTGCTTTCTGCGAAAAGATGGCGCTGGCGCTGGCCGCATTTTGCGTTTACGTCTCGACCCGCTGGGTACGGCAGGATTTTACCTGGCGAAAGTCAGACGCTGCTCTGCTGGTGGTTGCCTTGGGTTGGGCGTTTGCCACAGCGAAGATACTGGCAAATGTACAGTTATGGGGCCTCGCAGGATTTGCCAATAGTCATCCGATCCTGATTTTTTTCGAAGTAGACGTTGGCATTGCCCTTCTGCTGGCCTTTTGCGCCTGGCGGCTGGTGGTATACGGCCGTGAGCGCGGCTCTTTGCCCTTTCGGCTGATCGGTTTTTCTCTCTTTCTATGGGCAGGATTGTTGCTGCTGGGGCACTCTCCCGTGGCACGGGACTGGTTTTTTGCCGAGTATGGCAAGTTCCCGATTCTTATTCCCCAACTCCTGCTGGCCTTCGCCATGATGATGGCATTGTATGAAAATGAACGCCGCCATATGCGAGAGAGCCTGCTGGAATTCTCACGCCTGCAACTCGACCACCGCCGCCTGATGGATTCGGCCGACATTGAAGAACCCATCGGCGACATGCTGCAGCGAGTGCTGGAAGCGATGCACGCCCGGCAGGGCTCTATTTGGATTGCGCCGGAGTGGCGGCGTGTGCTGCCCAGCGTGCAACGAGGGCTGGGGGTGGAATTCCTGCGCAAACTGAACGGAGATGTGGCAGCGGAGTTTCTGGCGGAGCGCGCAGCAGCGTGCGAAGGACCATGGATCAAGAAGCGGCTTGACTTGCTGCTGGAAGAAAACTCCGCGGACCTGCGCGCGGTGAAGCTATGCCAAATGCTCGAAGAACAAAGACAGCCCGGGCTTACGGTGGTGAGCCTGCGCACGCAGGAGAACAACTTCGGCATCGTGATTTTGCCGCACCATGATCGCGCCGGGTTGAGCGGCTCGCAGATTCGTTTGCTGGGGGCGGTGATCCGGCAGTTGAGCATGGCGCTCGAAAATTATGTGCTCATGCAAGAGGCCATTCGCCGCACGCAAGAGTATGAACTGCTCACCGACATTGGCCAGGCGGTGAGCGCAAGGCTCGATTCCGATGAGGTGCTGCGCACGGTTCAACGCGAACTGGGAAGGCTGTTCGACACCCGCAATTTCTACATCGCATTCCAGGAAGAGGACGAAATCCGTTTTGAGTTAGAGGCCGTGGATGGCGAGTTGCAGCCCAAACGTTCGCGGCGCTGGACCAATGGCATTACCGAATACATTATCGAAAACGGCAAACCGCTCCTGATTCGCTCGGAGATGGAAAAAACACGCGCGCACCTGGGACTCATTCCCACAGGACGAAGGTCGCGTTGCCTGTGTGGCGTACCTATTTTCATGATGGGACGGGCCGTGGGCGTGATGGCAGCCCTCAACTATGAACGCGAATTCGTATACGAAGAACGCGATCTCAACGTGCTGAAGACGGCTGCCGGTCAGGTGGCGGTGGCGGTAAGCAATGCCCGGCTTTTCGCGGAAGAGCAGCGGCGCTCGCGCTACCTGGAATTCCTGAATAGCGTGTCGCGCTCGGCAATCTCAAGCCAGGAACCGGAAGCCATGATGGCGGAGATTGTGGGCGAAATTGAAAAGAATTTTCACTTTGACCATATCGGTATCGGCATTCTGGCCTATGCCAGCAAAGAAATTGAGATCAAAGCCGAAGCCGGCGGCGCGGAAAAAAACCTGGGCCGGCGGATTCCCCTGGGCGTGGGCATCCTGGGACGGGTGGCGCGCAGTAACGAGATGGCGCTGGTACAGAAAGGAGGCGGAGGGCGGCTGCTGGGTATTCTTCCCGAGGCCAGGTCCGTACTCTGCATTCCCATTACCTATGGCGAGACGCTGCTGGGCGTGCTTAACGTCGAGAGCCTGCGCGAAAATGCATTCGAGCAGCAGGAGGTCCTGATCTTGCGGACCCTGGCCGACTTGCTGGCAACCGCCCTGCATAACGCATTCATATTTAAAAACATGCAGCAGCAATCCATTACCGATGGATTGACCGGCATCAAGACGCGGCGATTTTTCAACGAAGCCTTGCAGTCGGAGTGGAAGCGCGCCCGGCGCACCAGAAGGCCGTTCTCAGTCGTGCTCGTTGATCTCGATAAATTCAAGAATATCAACGATACCAAGGGTCACCTTGAGGGGGACCTGGTGCTGGCGCGAGTGGGCAGGATTCTGGAGCAGAAGTCGCGACAATCGAACATTGTGGCCCGCTACGGCGGCGATGAATTCGTGGTCCTGATGCCGGAAACCAGCATTGAGCAGGCGCAAATCCTGTGCGAGCGCCTGCGGCTGTGGATAGCGACCGATACCATGCTGAACGAACGACAGATTACAGGCAGCTTCGGCGTGGCTACATTTCCGGTGCACGGAGTTTCTCCCGATGAGGTTCTTCACATTGCCGATATGGGAATGTACAACTCCAAACGCGGCGGCGGCAACCGCGTTTCCACCCCGCAGGATTTTGCCGGTTCGGAGATACTGGCCAGCAAAAATGCCGTCAGCCAGTATGTCGAATTATTTTTGCAGCGGGAAAATATCGGCCCGGAATCGGTGGAAGAGCTGGTGGATACCATGCAGGAATTGGCTTACGCCATCCCCGATGGCAGCGGCGTAGATGCGCTGCTGGAGGCGGTGAATATCCTGAACCGGGCAGCCGAGTCGCGCGAGGTGGCCACGGCTGGACACGGCGCGGCGGTAGCCCATTATGCGGAGATGATCGCCAACGAAATGGCGCTTCCCGACGAAGAGCTTGCTGATATGCTGCGCGCCGCCCGTATTCACGATATCGGCAAAGTGCTGGTGGCAGAGTCTATTCTGAATAAAGCGGGCAAGCTGACCCGCGACGAATTCCGGCAGGTGCAGCAACATTCGGTGCTGGGCGCGCGCATCGCGGAACTCATTCCCGGCAGTCTGAGAGTGGCCGCATTGGTCCGCCATCATCATGAACGCTTTGATGGCGCCGGATACCCCGACAAACTGCGGAGCGAAGACATTCCCCTGGGGGCGCGCATCATTGCCGTGGCCGAAGCTTACGTGCAACAGACCAGCGAACGCTCCTATGCCGCGCGCAGGAATCCAGCGCAGGCCCTGGCCGAGGTGGAAGCCATGAGCGGAACGCAATTCGATCCGGCCGTGGTGCGGGCGTTTTTACGAAGAATGCGGAATATGAAGACGGTGGTGGCGGAAGCATGAGATTTGCGATTGTCGATTTACGAATTACAATTTGCTTAATTTCCTCTTGTTTCCAAAAATCGCAAATCGTAATTCGTAAATCATAAATTTCATAGAGGCAACCTTTTATTCAATTGGTAAAAATTTCGTGAGAGAGAAATTTTCGGGAGGTTGAACCGACCAGGAGAATTACCATAAGTCGTCTGTTTTCAATAATTTAATTCGGCATCGTTCTTGCATTGAATCTTTCATGTCAGGCCCAGGGTCGCGCCGCTTCATTCCCGGAGGTCATTCATGAACGGTTCTGTGAGCAACAGCCACACGGAGTATGAAAGTGGTCCTTATCAATTCCCTGCCTTACCGGTGTATCGCTCCGGAGAAGTTGCGCAAGAAACCGGGGTTTTCACGGTGGTTCATCCACGAGAGACGAAATCGCTCGAGGTGATAATTCTGCGCGGCACGACACTGCCGTATTGTCCCGATTGCAATCATGCACTTGCATTCTGCCTGGAACGGGCGGCTGCTTATATCCACGAGGATGCTGATTTCGCGCCGCCGAAACGTACTCGAAAGAACCGAAAGAAGCAAAAGGGCTTTTTGCGCGATGCCGCGTGAAAGGAAGTACGATTTTCGATTTACGATTTGAGATCGCAGATTTTCGATTGGAGAAAATTTATTTCTTTGAGTGGGTGTCTCATTTGCACTTCTGTTCGTATTTCATATTTGTATCCGTAAATCGTAAACCCTAAGATTCTTCGTTGACCCGCAGCACAGCCAGAAAGGCTTCCTGCGGGATATCCACACGGCCCACGCGCTTCATGCGGCGCTTGCCTTCTTTTTGCTTCTCCAGCAGTTTGCGCTTGCGGCTGATGTCGCCGCCGTAGCACTTGGCGAGAACATTTTTGCGGATGGCAGCCACGGTTTCGCGAGCGATGATTTTGCCTCCGATGGCCGCCTGGATGGCGACTTCAAACATCTGACGCGGGATGAGTTGCCTCATCTTGGAGACCAGCGCCTTGCCGCGCTCGTAGGCGAAGTCGCTGTGTACGATAAGAGAGAGGGCATCCACAGGATCGCCGGCCACGAGAATATCGAGTTTCACCATGGGTGATTCCCAATGGCCGGAGAGGTGGTAATCGAGCGAGGCGTACCCGCGCGACACGGATTTCAAACGGTCATAGAAATCGAGCACGATTTCATTCAGCGGCAGCTCATAGGTCAGCATGACGCGTGTAGAGCTGACGTATTCAAATCCCTTCTGCTTGCCCCGCTTCTCTTCCACCAACTTGAGAATGTTGCCGACATATTCCTCATTCGTGATAATCGTGGCCATGATGATGGGCTCTTCCACCCTGGCAATTTCGCTGGTGCCCGGCCAGCGCGAGGGATTATCAATTTCAACCACCTCTCCGTCGGTCTTGGTCACCCTGAAGCGCACGCCCGGAGCGGTGGTGATGAGAGCAAGATTGAACTCGCGCTCGAGGCGTTCCTGGATGATTTCCATGTGCAGCAACCCGAGAAAACCACAGCGAAAACCAAAGCCCAGAGCGACGGAACTCTCCGGCTCGAAGAAAAACGAGGAATCATTCAAACGCAGTTTTTCCAGGGCTTCGCGCAATTGCGTGTGCTCGTGCGCCTCTACCGTGTAGAGCCCGGCGAAGACCATGGGCTTGATTTCCTGGAATCCGGAGAGGGGTTCGATCGCAGGGCGGGCTTCGTCCGTGATGGTGTCGCCGATCTTGCTGTCGGCAACGTTCTTGATATTGGCGATGATGAAACCAACCTCGCCGGCGACGAGCTCATCGATCTCTACGGGTTTGGGGGTGAGCACGCCCAGGGTTTCCACGTCGAAGGTTTTTCCGTTCCACCACAGGCGAACTTTCTGTCCGCGCTTCAGTGTTCCCTGGAAGACGCGCACCAGCACGATGACGCCGCGGTAAGAATCAAACCATGAGTCGAAGATCAGCGCCTGGAGGTGCGAGTTGGGCGAGCCCTTAGGTGGAGGCAGACGTTTTACGATGGCTTCCAGAACTTCGGGCACCCCGACGCCGGTCTTGGCGGAAATAGGGATGGCCTGCGAAGCGTCAAGCCCGATGGCCTGCTCAATCATCTCTTTGGAACGCTCGATGTCGGCGCTGGGCAGATCGATCTTGTTGATGACAGGAATGATCTCAAGCCCGTTGTTGACGGCCAGGTAGGCGTTGGCCAGGGTCTGGGCCTCGACGCCCTGGGAGGCATCCACGACCAGCAGAGCGCCTTCGCAGGAGGCCAGTGCGCGCGAGACCTCGTAGGAAAAATCCACGTGGCCGGGAGTGTCAATCAGGTTGAGCTGATATTCCTGCCCGTCTTTCGCCAAGTACTTCATGCGCACGGCATGGGCTTTGATGGTAATGCCACGCTCGCGCTCCAGATCCATGGCGTCGAGAACCTGGGCCTGCATCTCGCGCGCCGACAACGCTCCCGTCAGCTCCAGGAGCCGGTCAGAGAGGGTCGATTTGCCATGATCGATATGCGCGATGATGGCAAAGTTGCGTATGTGTGCGCGATCCATGCAGGCAGGTAAATCTTGATTCTAACATCCGTGGCGTTAAGACAGGATTCCTAAGTTTTCTCAATCGCCAGTCGACGCGGCGAGCGTGTATATCGTGTATATAATTTATGTTGAAGTACGTGGTCTAGCCCGACCACTCCAGAGATGTTCCGGCCCAATTTGTCGGTGAACGTGAAATGCCCGACCGGTCCCATCGCGTGGAGTTGGCGCGGTCATTATTCCTGGCCGCCGTCACCGTAGCCGTGCTGATGGCCGGTTATGAAGCACTCAAACAACTTCTCTTTCCTCGCATCACAATCTGGCAATCGCATGTGGTGACCATTTGTTTCACCACCATTCTGGCGACATTAACGGCATACTTCATCGGAAAAAGATTGCTCGAGCTGAACCGGCAATTGCAGGAAGACATCAACAAGCGCGAGTGGGTGAGCAAAGCCCTTGAGCAGTCGGAAGCGCGCTATCGTTCCCTTTTCGAGCGCAATAAGGCGGGCGTATTTCGCAGCGTTCCGGGAGGGGGCTTTCTTGATTGCAACGACGCTTTTGCCCAGATGTTTGGCTATGAGCGCGAAGAGCTTCTCAAGCTGCCGCCTCACGTGCTCTACGTGGGCGGCAAGGAAGAGCGGGACTCGCGGATTGCCGAGTTTCGCAAAACCGGGCAACTGAAAGATTTTGAGATTTGCTACCGCCACAAGAATGGCGGCCTGGTGTGGGCAATTCAGAATGTGGTGCTGGTCAAGGATGCAGAGGGCAACGACGTCATTGAGGGCACGGTAGTGGACATCACCGAGCGGCACCGGCTGGAAGAGATGCTGCGTCAATCCCAAAAAATGGAGGCCGTGGGCAGGCTTGCCGGCGGTATCGCGCACGACTTCAACAACCTGCTCACGGTGATCCTGGGATACAGTGGGGTTCTGCATGACCGGCTCAAGCACGACGATGAAGCCCGCGAGCAAGCCAAGCGAGTTGCGCAGGCGGCAGACAAAGCTGCCGCTCTCACGCGACAGTTGCTCGCCTTCAGCCGCATGCAACTGCTCGAGGCCAGGGTCATCAACCTTAACAACCTCGTGGTCAATCTTGAGAAGATGCTGCACCGGCTGATTGGAGAAGATATCGAGCTGATCACCAGGACAACGCCGGAACTGAGGCCGGTGAAGGCCGACCCCGGACAAATCGAGCAAGTAGTGATGAACCTCGTGGTCAACGCTCGTGACGCCATGCCCGAGGGCGGCACAATGACATTGGAGACTGCGAATGTTGACCTGGACGAAAACTACGCTGCAGCGCACGCGGGTGTGATCCCGGGCGCTTATGTCATGCTGGCGGTGAGCGACACCGGCGTAGGCATGTCGGCCGAAACACAAGCGCAGATCTTCGATCCCTTTTTTACAACCAAGGAGATGGGCAGAGGCACCGGCCTCGGACTGTCAACGGTTTATGGCATCGTGAAACAAAGCGGCGGCCACATATGGGTTTACAGCGAAGTGGGCCACGGGAGCACTTTCAAGATCTATCTGCCGCAGACGCACGAGACGGATGAGCCCATGATCGGGGAGCCCCCAGTGGTTTCCACCAGCCGGGGCAGCGAAACGATCCTGCTGGTGGAAGACGACAGCCAGGTGCGGGATCTTACGCGCTCCATCCTGACTGCCCGCGGTTACATGGTGCTGGCTCCCGCGGATGCGCAGGCCGCGCTGTCCATGGTGGAACAAGATGCATCGAAGATATGCTTGCTGCTTACGGACGTCATTATGCCGGGAATCAACGGCCGCGAGCTGGCCCGCCAGTTGCTCGGCCGCAATCCTGAGATCAAAGTGTTATACATGTCGGGCTACACGGAGAACACAATCGGACAGCACGGAGTTCTTGAACCTGGCACTTACTTCCTGCAAAAACCATTCACTCCTCCGGCCCTCACAAACAAGGTGCGGGAAATACTCGATACCCAGGGGAAGGCGACTTAGCCTCCTTCTTTTTAACACTCTTTGACGGCAAGGCACATTCCCCGGAATTACTTGGATCCAACGGCATAACCGAGAACTGTTAAGTTGAGAACTGCCTTACGCGTTGGCCGCCTCCGACCCGAGGGGCAGAAAGTACTGCGTTCCGTGGATAGGTTCGCCCAGCCGGCGCAGCAACTCCTGCAGGTCTTCGTTGCGGTCCACGAAATCAATATCCGAAGTGTTGACCACCAGCAGGTCCGATGCGGTGTAATGAAAGAAAAAATGCTCGTAGGCCCTGGCGACTTCTTCGATGTAGTCATCGCTGATGGCGCGCTCGCCGGGAGCATTCTTTTTACGCAGTCGCTTCTTGAGCACCTCGGGAGATGCCTGCAGATAGATCACCAAGTCAGGGGTGGGAAGCTGTTCGCGAAAAATATGGTAGTAGCGGTTATAGACCCCGAGTTCAGGGTCGTTGAGGTTGATGCAGGCAAAGATCTTGTCCTTTTCAAAGATATAGTCCGCCACAATGGTCTTGCGCGAGCTGGGGCCGGCTTCCAGGGCTCGCAATTGCTCATAGCGCTGGATGAGAAAGGTAAACTGCGTCTGGAAGGCAGCGCCGCGCTCGCCCTCGTAAAAAGCTGTGAGAAAAGGGTTATCTTCCGGTTCAATGACTCTCTGGGCATTCATCCGCTCTGACAGGATGCGGGCCAGCGTGCTCTTGCCGACTCGGATAGGCCCTTCGATTGCTATGTAGCGGGGAGGCTCGAAAAGGTTCGCCATGGGTTCGCTGATTCATGGCAGAATAACCCGCCTTGCCCCGCGATGCAATTGCAGAAAGAGTAAACGTTGGATTTTCGGCGGAATGGCAGGTTTTGATCAAGTTACGTAGAGGGATATTCTCCGAAAGGATTGTCCGATGGTAACCAGCAAAATTACATTGAATTCGAGGAACTTCGTTTAGAATTAGCCTTTATGCTTGGTTGGCTTACAGGAGCAGCCGTCTTGGGCGGCGCGGGAGCGTACAGTTATGGCGCGATGGCGCCACAGTCCCAGCTTTTTGGCGCAAGCTTTGCCCGCGGAGATAATCCCCGGCAACTTGCCCTGACCTATGATGACGGCCCCAACGATTCCTGTACGTTGCGTCTGCTGGAAGTGCTCGCCAAGCATGGAGTTAAAGCCACTTTTTTCCTGATTGGCCGCTATGTGCATTCACGGCCGGCTATTGCCCGGCGGATTGCCGAGGCAGGTCATGCCGTCGGCAATCATACCTATTCGCATCCCAACCTGGTTTTTACCTCCCTGCAAAGACTCCGCCGCGAACTGGAAATTTGCGAACGCGTGCTGACAGAGACCATTGGCGATCATGCGCGATTGTTCCGTGCGCCTTTTGGCGCGAAGCGTCCGGCGGTCATGCGCACAGTGCACAATATGGGCTTCATGCCCATCAAGTGGAGCGTGACCTGCTATGACTGGAAGGCGACCACGGCCGACCGGGTTGAGCAGCACGCCGTCCGGCAGATTCGTGGAGGCGATTTGATCCTGATGCATGATGGCGATCATGCCCAGATGGGCGCTGACCGCAGTCACACAGTAGAAGCGACCGAACGCCTGATTCGACGCTATCACGACCAGGGATATGAATTCGTCACCATTCCGCAGATGATGAATAAGGGAGACGAAGAGCCGAGCAAAGAAGAAACGCTCAGCACCGCGGCTGAGACCCTGAAGCCTTCATAATCGCCCTCCCCCCTACCGCCCACTTTCAACTCAGGGCTATCGTTTATGATGTTAGCCAGACCCCCTGAACAATGGAGGATGCATGAATCTGGGCCGCAAGAAATGCCTGTTATTTGCTGTTCTAATTTTAGCTTTTGCCTGGGAAAGCGCCGGCGCACAAAGCGCACCCACGCAATCCGCTCCTTCGGCCAGCCCCGCACAAAAAAGGAAGGAGATTCAGGATGTCTCGCCTACAGCGGCCATGCGCGCTTCCATTGCCGAGCAAATCTCTGGAACGTGGCGGCTGGTTTCATATCAGGAAAAATTACTGGATGGCAGTGTTGTGAATCCGTTTGGCGAAACGCCGCAGGGCATTGCTATTTTTGAGCCCGGAGGATATGTCTCCCTGCAGATCATGAAGATTCCACGCGTAAGCTTTCCTGCCGGCTATGAACACGCCACGGCGGAGCAGGCCAAGGCCGTGATCGAGGCCTACCTTGCCTATTACGGAAGCTGGACGGTAGACGAGACCCATAGCGTCATTCTGGAAAATATCAGGGCAAGCAACCAGCCTTATCTCAATAACCAGATGACGACGCAGCGCTTCGATCTCGACGGCAAGCGGCTCAATCTGCGCACCCAATTTGACAACCACGGCGAGGAACACAGCGTGCTATTCGTGTGGGAGAAGATCCACTAGAGCGTGCTCTCACCTTCACGAAAATGCGGCAGTAAAACCCACTGTTACCAATGTGATCAATACATACCACCCAAAGACGGTCACGATGGCAGTTGATCTTTTTACTTTGCTGACGCAGGCAAAGCCAATGCCGATCAACACAATGGTCCAGAGGGTGAATATGTCAAAGGAAGAAGCCAGCACGTACAAAGCCGGATGAGCGCTTGCATCCACCAGGAAGCCCGGATTACTAGCCACCGGATTAGAAAGAATAAAGCTCTCGGGATCAGCTCCTGCGAAAAGAGAAATAATAGCCAGCACCAGCCTGATAATTCGTGGCAGTTGCGCATAAATGACAATTGCCAGCGAAGTATGAAAGGGGACCTCCGTACCCAGGGCGAAGTTAAAGGTGCCCATTAACACCGCAGCAATAACCAAGTAGATCAACAAGGCGAGTACAGGAAAGGCGAAGGCAAACGTCTTCGTAATCATTGTGCTGATTTCCATGCCACGCTCCCGCCGGTCAGCCGGAAGCTGGGCCAAACGCTCCTGAGCCTTGGGGTTCATGCGCATCTGGTTTTCCGATACCTGCTTGAAACCTATCTTTTGCGATACCACGCCGATAAATGACCAACTGGCAATGGCCAGCACCAGCCAGGGGACAAACCAGTTTGCTTTGCGTCTCAAATCAGAGAAAGTTTTGGAAGGAGCGATGAAAACGTTGACAAGCCGCTCGCCTTCCGAGAGCACAGGTTCAGTTTCAGAAGTGGAAACAGGCATTGGATTTGGAGCGGATGTGCTCATGGGAATCTCCCAGTTGGAATTCTAATCCTGAATACCGGCTCCTGCCCACAGAGTAACTTAGGATCGTCCTCTCGGCATACGCGCGCGGACCCTTGCTGCCGCTGCTCTTGCCGGACCTGAGCTGGAAGGCGGCTTACGCATTCCCTGCAGCAAATCACGCAGTACGACTGCGTTGTTGTGCGCTTCGTCTTTAGCGGCGTAAACCAGGGTTACAGTTTTCTTCTTCTGCGCAATCTCATAGAGCTGCTGCAACGCTTGCGAGGCGGCCGGAGCGGCCATCTCCTGCAAATACCGCTTGCGAAAAACCGAAAAATATTCAGGACGCTCATGGAACCAACGACGCAGTTCGTGCGAAGGAGCAAGTTCCTTGAGCCAGACGTCAATGCGGGCCGCAGCTTTTTTGAGCCCGCGCGGCCAGAGCCGGTCTACGAGGACCCTCTCCCCATCGCTAAGCGAGGGCGGTTCGTAGACGCGCTTGATCTCCACCGACATTCCAGCTTGCCTCTGGCAACGGCTTTGCAAAATCTAGGTGTTCTCTAACATAATAAACATTTGCTCAGGTTTCGGAAATCCCGCCTGCTGTGCGGCAGCTCCAGGGTCGGCATCTTTGCCGGCCTCATGGTATTGCTTGTATCCATTGGATGCAATTCATCCCCCGACGCCGCCAGCCGCCCATTAACTCCGCAGGAAGAGCGCGGCCGGCGCGTCTTCGAGGCGCGCTGTATAGCATGTCACGATGCCTATTCCAGCCGCCCACGCCAGGGGCCGGGATTACAAGGAATATTCCGCAAGAAATATCTGCCCAGCGGCGCTCCCGCCAACGACGACCGCGCTCGCGATGCGATCATGTCTGGCCGCAGCAACATGCCGCCAATGCAAAATGTTCTGGATGACCAGCAACTCAGTGACCTGCTCGCATTTTTGCATACGCTGTAAAAAGCAGCTCTCGGTTTTCAGTTCTCTGTTCTCAGAGTCACGGAACCAACTCACTTAATGGTTGAGCCAAACTCAATGGGTTGAACCAAATGTACGAAGAAACCCGGTTCCGACGATTGTCGTGGAGAACTCAGTCCAAAAGCTCGGAATTGAGAGCTTCATTGTCTCCGCTGCACTCTAGTAGAATTAAGCTTCATGGCCAGCGCTGTCGAACTCGTCCAGATTGACCTCTCGCCGCGTGTTCCCCGTTCCAAGCCGGAGTGGCTGAAGGCGCGGGCGCCGATAGGTGAGAACTATCATGACCTCAAGAGACTGGCGCGCGGGCTGGGACTGCATACGGTCTGCGAGTCAGCGCAGTGTCCGAATATTGGCGAGTGCTGGAACCACAAGACTGCTACCTTCATGCTGCTGGGCAACTTGTGCACGCGCCGCTGTGGCTTCTGCGCCGTACCCAAGGGCAAGCCGCTGCCCATTGATTATGATGAACCCCGGCGCGTGGCCGAGGCAGTCAAGACTCTCGGACTTAAATTTGCAGTCGTCACCAGCGTGAACCGCGATGACGACAACCTGGGCAGCGCCCAGGTGTTTGCCGAAACCATCCGCCAGATACGGCAGCAGGTGCCGGGGTGCAGCGTGGAGGTTCTCATCCCCGACTTCCAGGGCATTGATGAGTGTCTTAAGATCGTGCTCGATGCCCAACCCAACATTCTGAATCACAATACCGAGTCCGTGCCCCGGCTGTATCGCGCGGTGCGCTCCGGGGCGCGCTACGAGCGTACGCTGCAACTGCTGGCCAACGTAAAGAAATTTTCTCCGCAGACTGTAAGCAAGACCGGCGTGATGGTGGGTCTGGGCGAGGAAATGGATGAGCTGCTGAATGTCTTCCATGATCTGGCTGCGCGCAAAGTGGATATCCTGACGGTGGGACAATATTTGCGGCCATCCAAAGACCATTTGCCCATGACGCGTTACTACACGCCCGATGAATTTGCCTACTTGAAGAATGAAGCTCTCAAAATGGGGTTCCGCCATGTTGAATCGGGGCCGCTGGTGCGCTCCAGCTATCATGCCCATGAGCAGGCGGAGTCAGTGAATCCAGCCAGATAATCGGTCACTGGTGAAGTCGCGGCATGCTGCGTCTCCCCATTCAAAAATTAAGGCACAGCCGAGGCTGTGCCTTTCTTGATTAATTCAGGAACGACTACCACACACGGCAAGCGTTCTCGCGCACCATGGCGTCCCCCTTTTTGCAACCGAAGGCTTGCTGGAACTCGGGCATGTTGCTGACTACCCCATTCACGCGAAATTGTCCGGGCGAGTGCGGATTCGTCAACGCCAGTTGCCGGGCCGCTTCCGGCCGCATCTTGGTGCACCAGATCTGTCCGAAGCCGAGGAAGAAACGCTGCTGGGGAGTGAAGCCGTCAATTTTCTGAGGCTCCTTGCCGGCGAGTTCATGCAGCAGCGCCATGTAAGCCAGGCGCAAGCCGCCGTTGTCGGCGGTATTTTCGCCCAGCGTCAGCTTCCCGTTGAGGTGGACATCATTCTTGGGATCTTTTTCGTCCTTTACGGCAACAAAGTCGTTGTATTCGTCGATCAGGCATTGAGCACGCTGGTTGAAGGCCTTCTCGTCTTCCGGCGCCCACCAGTTGCGCAGGTTCCCCTGACCGTCAAATTTGTGGCCTTCATCGTCAAATCCGTGGGTGAGTTCGTGTCCAATGACCGCGCCGATGCCGCCGAAGTTTACTCCCTCATCCATCTTGATGTCGTAGAACGGCGGCTGCAAGATTCCCGCTGGGAAGTTAACATTGTTTTCCAGCGGGCTGTAATAAGCATTGACTGTGGGCGGAGTCATGCCCCACTCCCTCTTGTCCAGGTCTTTGCCGATCTTTTGCAGTTCGCGCTGAAATTCAAAAGCGTCAGCCCGTTGCTGGTTTCCGAGCGCATCCTCCCGAACAATTTTGATCGAGCTGTAGTCACGCCAGTGCTCGGGATAGCCGATCTTGTTGGTGATAGCTGTCAATTTTTCCAGCGCCGCCTGCTTGGTGGCGTCAGTCATCCAGGGCACGTTCTTGATGTCTTCTTTGAGCGCGTCCTCCAGAGCGTGGATCATTTTTAAAGTGCGCTCTTTGCCTTCTTTGCCGAAGGTTTCGCTCACATACTCTTGTCCCAGGGCTTCACCCAGTGCGCCGTCTGCCAGACGGGTGCAGCGCTGCCAGCGGGGTTCCTCCTCTTTCTGGCCGCCCAAGGTGCGGTTGTAAAAATTGAAATCTTCGTCGCTGAATTGACTGGGCAGCAAAATAGCGTTGTTATGAACCAGGTGCCAACGCAGGTAGGTCTTCCAGTTTTCCAGTGGTTGTTCTTCAATCAATACCTGCATTTTTTTGATGAAATCAGGGACTGCGACATTCAGTTCCTTGAACCCGGGCGCGCCAACTGTTTTGAAGTATTCATCCCAATTGAACGATGGGCTGAGTTTTGCCAGATCGGCTGTCGTCATTTTGTGGTAAATGTTAGCGGGCTCGCGCCGGTCTACTCGTTTCATCGAGGCGCTTGCCAATGCGCTTTCGATCTCGAAGACTGTTTGCGCCTCTTTTGCCGCTACTTCGGGCTTATCTCCCAAAAGCTGGAACATGTTTTGGACGTGCTGTTTGTACTGCTCGCGCTGTTTCTGCGAAGTAGGATCGTCCTTGAAATAGTAATCGCGGTCAGGAAGACCCAGCCCGCCCTGATCGACCGAGGCGATTATCTTGCTGGCGTCTTTGAAATCTGCATCGGAGTCAAAATGAAAGAGAGAAAATAGGTTTCCCCCAAGGTTGTGTAAACGCGAAATCGCGCCAAGATTGTGCAGGCGGGCAATTTCGCCCGCAAGCTGAGATTTATCTTTCAATTGAGCAATGCTATCCAACTCCGCCTGGATCGGGGCCAGCCCCTTTTTGTCAATGGCCCTCTTGTCCATGCATGCGGTGTAATAGTCGCCGATTTGCTGTTCGACCGGGGTGCGTTTCGGGTCATTCGCTGAAACTTTTTCCAGGATGTCGTGCAAGACCGCCAGGTTCCTTTGATCTAATTGGCTGAAGCGCCCCCAGGTGGATTTGTCAGCGGGAATATCATTTTCCTTCATCCAGGTGCCGCAGGCATATTGATAGAAATCCTGGCAGGGGTTCGCGGTCGTATCCATGGCATGAATGCTGAAACCCAGGGAGAGATTTGGCATCTCATCCGAGGAAAAGTTTGTTGAAGATTTTGGCTCTTGCGCTGTTGCCAGTGTAACCATGAGCAACGCAAGGCTCAACAGTGTTGTCAGGCGCATATTGGAACTCCTCGAGAATTCAATCGATTTGAACGGACTCAATGTCAGCGAAGGCATTGGGGAAATACCTTTAAGGCCGGAACCACGCGGCCAACGGGCCGCTCTGAAAGGCATCTCATTATAGACGCCGGAAGAGACACAATGGTAGCAGGTTAAACGATTTTTTGCTGGGGCTGGTAGGTCCAGCTCCGGCGGATTAATATGCGGTAACGGTTTTCGGCTCCCGGTTGTTGGTACAGGCCCAGATGAGAATTACGACCCATCCAAATACCGTCCATCCCAGGAAAAAATTGACCGCCAGGATAGCTACACGGTTCTTATGGTTCCAGTGAAAGGCCAGCAATGAGGGAAGCCAGTAGGCCAGGAACATTAAAGCTAAAGTGATCATCTATCCTCCTGCAACGCTCGGTGGCTCCGAAATCTCTGTTTAAGATAAGGGTCTAGCTTGAGCTTATTGACTTGAAACTCGAAACTTGAAGACTGCCTTACATGCTTTCTGCCTTGCCGCGCATCTGGATGTAGACCAAGCCTATGTGCGCTCCCTTGGACTGGGGCTCGATTTCTACCATGTGTTGGCTTTCTCCCTGGCCAGCTTTCAACGTTATGTTCTTGTCCTCACTGCCTGAATCATCGCAAGTAAGTGTCAGTTTGATGTCGTCATCTTTGCCGCTTCCTGCTTGGGATCCATTGTGGCCCGACCCTTTGCATTGGACCACCTTTCCATAACGGGTCATGTCTTTGCGATAGAAATCGATAATCTTCTCGGGCGGGTCATCGGATTCGTATTTTGCTGCAATGACCTTTAACGCGAAGAACGGCGTGGAGATGTTGACGTTTGCGCTCGAATCGCCGGAGCCCTGCTCCTCGGGAAGCAAGCGCGCATTAGGATAAGGGGTCAGGCCGAGTTCTTTGGGGTCAACGTCTTTGCGTACCTGGAGCCCGCCGAGCGGAGTACTGATCTCCACCTTCTTTTCCTGCTTGCCGTTGTCATCGGATTTAGTGACGACCGCGTTGCATCCTGCAAGCACCAGGAGCAGAACAACGGCACTAACGATTGCTGGAAGAGAGAATTTATTTTCCTTGCGCATGTTGCAGTAAGCCTCCTTCGACTGGTGGAACCGGAGGAGCAGCGGATGGTTTTTCAATGCCCGCTCCCCTTTGAGCAATATTAGGAATTGTGACCGGCAGATGGCCGCGGATGGGAATTTCACCAAACAATGCTTTTACCGCGCTGAACTCGGAGATGCTGGCGGCGGAAAAGGTGCACAGGTAAGTTTGCACATCGGGGAATTCGGCGGCTACATAGGGCGTACCCACGGCCACCACCACGGTGCGGGCCGCAGCGTGTTCCAGGATTTGTCGCAACAGGTCGGCGGGGGCCTCGGTTAAGCCGATTGCATTCTGCACCGTACCCTGCACGCGCACAGCCTTGCCGGCGGTTGGAATTAAATAGACGGCGGCAACAATACTTTGGGCGTCATTTACGGCCTGCATCACCTGCGTTGACATAGCTGCCGCAATTCTCGGGTCAACGTAAATGACATTCACATCGGGAATGCGCGCCCGCAGTTCACGTTCCAGCGTGCGGCCCGAATCTGTGCGTATATCGTCGGAAAATATCACCGCCAAGATCCGCTTTCCGGCCTCCTGTTCTGCATGATACGAAAGTGCAGGGGCAGAAGTTCCACTGGCGGGCGCCATCTTTTTGAGAGGCAGTACCTGGCCATTGTCGCGTACCAAGGTAATGGCTGAGTCTGCCACCAGTTGCCCAAAGGCAACGTGTTCCGGGGTGGCAATCAGGTTGGGCAGGGCGTTAATATCCACCAATCGCGTCTTGGCGAGGCCGAGGGTGGCCTTGGTAACGAGGATCTTGCGCACGGAATCGTCGATACGCGCCTCTGAAATCTCACCGCTGCGCACCGCTGTCAGGAGGCCATTGTAGGCCGCGTCCAGGTCGGCAGGGATCAAGATCATATCATTGCCCGCTTTAATCGCCTCGACCGCCGCGCGGGCGCTGGGATTGGCATCGTGCCCAACGAACAGCCGCATGAGCGCGTTCATATCCATGGCATCAGGAACAACCAGCCCCTTGAAGCCAAGCTGGCCTTTCAATAAATTTTCGATGACCAAGGGCGAGGTCGAAGCCACGCGCCCGGGATCAGGGTCCAGGGTTGGCACCGTGACATGCGCCACCATCACCGAGTCAACCCCAGCGGCAATGGCCTGCTCGAAGGGCGGCAACTCGATGTTTTGAAGATGCTGCATGTCGCCGCCCACACGCGCCAGTTCCAAGTGCGAATCCGATTCGGTGTCGCCGTGTCCGGGAAAATGCTTGGCCGTGGTCATCATGCCGGCATCGCGCGCCGCCCGGATGTAAGCCGTCACCATCTCTGAAACCTGCTTGGGGTCTTCGCCAAACGAGCGGGTGTTAATGATGGGATTGGCGGGATTGGAATTCACGTCGGCAATGGGAAAAAGGTTCCACTGCACGCCGATGGCACGGGCCTCCTGGGCAACAATCTGCGCGAAGTCCTCAACGTATTGCGGGTTTCCGGTTGCGCCGAAGGCCATGGCATGAGGGAACACCGTGGCGCCGTTCAGCCGTGTGGAGAGGCCGCGCTCAAAGTCGGCGGCAAAGATCAGGGGCAGGCGCGACTCGCCTTGCAGATGATTGGTAAACGTGGCCGCTTCGTAAGGTTGGTTTCGCAACAGAAAGGGACCATCGGTACGCACGGTCAGCAGCACGCCGCCGATGTGGTAGCGGCGAATCTGGTCGCGAAGCTGCAGGTAATCAGGGCTGGTGACGTTCAGGAACTCGGCGCGGCCACGCATCATGAACATCTGCCCTATTTTTTCTTCGAGGTTGAGTTTACGCAGAGTCTTGTCGGCCCATTTTTGGGCGTCGGATGTGGTCTGAATAGGCCCAGGTTTTTGAAAATCTTTGGCGAAAGAAGGGATGGCCAGCACTAGCAGAAGAAGCAGGCACTTATACATGATGGCGACAATAGCAGAATTACTGCATGCCGTCATCGGGGAATTTGCGATTAACGTGTGATTAAGGCGGCTGCTGGGGTATGGCTGGAGGCTTCAGGATGTTGCAGACGATGTTCGACCAGTGATTCAATGCGGTCGATGAAAGAGCGCTTCTTGGCCAACTCGCCTTCGGCGAGCCCCTGGGCTTGGTCATGCAGCAGACGGAGGGCCTCGGTGGCATCCTGGATGCGGCAGACTTGGCGGGCATATTCTTTATTGTCGCCTCCGCGCTCAGCCAGACCATCCATGTAGGTGCGTAGCAGCAGGCGCAAATGGTCGACCACAACTTTGAGTTCTCCCAGCAAGGTCATATCAAGCAACAAGTTCACGAATTGCAGATGCTCCTCTTTATCCAGAGGACCTGAACCCAGAGATTTGGAAGCCGCCATCTGACAAATGTCTTTCTCGATTGCTCGTAATTCTTCCGTAACCCGCCGTAGTCGGATTGTAAAGTCATCTGGGTTCGGAATAGCAGTGGCGATAAGATTCATTGAAGTGGCCTTAAATTAAAACCGTTACAGAGTAAGATGCCATTTTTACAGGTTCGGTGTACAAACGGGGATTACGAAAGGTCTACAACCCCGGTAGTTTCGAGATGGTTTTCCACAAGCAGCAATGTGTCGCTTTGCGCTTGGGGATCATCACCAAAACTCTTGAACCAGTGAACATCTGGTTCGCGACGGAACCAGGTCATCTGTCGCTTGGCATAGTTGCGGTGGGCTTGCTGCGCTGCGGCTAAGGCCTGCTCATACTCAATTTCACCGCGAATAAACTGCATGGCCTGCTTGTACCCCAGGGAAGCCAGGGGCACGGCGGTATCGCCATATTTCCGGTGCAAGTGCCGGGTCTCTTCGACCAAGCCGGCGGCAAACATGCGGCGGGCGCGGTCATTGATGCGCTCATAGAGAGCGCTGCGCTCGGGGTCAAGCCCCAGGCGCAGCACGCGAAAACCAATGAGCGGGTCGCGGCCGCGCTGCCACAGGTCGCTCATGCGCTGCTGTGCCGAAAGGCATACTTCAATGGCGCGCACCAGCTTGGAAGCATCGTTGGGATGAATCTTCACGGCCGATCTGGAATCGAGTTTTTGCAGGACGCGATGCAGGTGCGCCGAGCCTTTTTCAGCCGCTCGCTGCCGCAGCCGTTCCCTCAGCTCCTCAGAACGCGGTGGGCCGGCGAAAAGCCCTTCCAGAAGCGCGCGCAGATAGAGTCCGGTGCCGCCCACAACAATGGGCAAACTGCCGCGTTGCTGGATTTGGCGCAAGGCAGTACGCGCGCAGCGCGAGTAATCACCTGCAGTGAACGGATCGGGGGGCGAAACGATGTCCAGCAGGTGATGTGGAACAAGAGCGCGCTCTTGCGGTGTGGGCTTAGCAGTCCCGATTTCAAAATCGCGGTAGACCGCCACGGAGTCGCAGTTGACAATCTCGCCATGAAAGCGCGCGGCCAATGCCAAAGAGAGCGCGGTTTTGCCTGACGCGGTTGGTCCCAGGACGACCACCAGCAACGGCAGGCGCCGGGGCGATGAATGCTGCAATGCCCTCTCGCTCTCTGCCATCAGAAATTTTTCCAGTGAATCGCCTTCCAGAAGCGCGCCAGGGTGAACAGAAGGATAAGCAGCGCAATGAGCATGAGGCCGAGCGTATTCTGGCGTTTGGCGGCAGGCATAGATGAAGCCGAACCTTAAATGTGCTTACTAGCGAAGGTCGCTCTTTTGCGGATTGTAAAAGAAGTGGATACGTAATGCGAGATATTGTCCGTGAAATTCCTGCGGCAAACGCTGGAAGGGATTGGAGCCTGTGATTCCGCCCCAGGCCGCACGGTCGAGGGCTACGTCACCCGACCCTGGGGGAAGCACGCGCATGCCGGCAATGGAACCATCTTTCAGGATGGCGAACTCAATAGAAACATTGCCCGATTTCATCAGCGGAGGGCGGGCCTCTTCTGGAATCACGTTATACCAGTTCTGGCGGATGGTCTCTAAGGCTCGTGACAGGTAAGGGCCGAAATCTACTCCCATGGTGTCACTCATGATGTCAATATCGCTGCGCAATTTTGTAGGCTGCGCTGAGGGGCCGGCTCCATAGTCGCCGGCGCTGCCATAACTGCGCTGCTCGGCCGAAGCTCGCGCCGCCTGTTCAATCGCAGACCCAGGAGAGGCGGCTGCAGCAAAGGGGTTATTTCTTCCGCTGCCCTGTGCGGGTGGCGGTGGCTGCTCTAAGCGCGCCATGTTGTCAGGCTTTTGCTGTTGCTGCGTGGGCTGGGGCTGCTGCGCCTGGGCGGATTGCTGGTTTTGTTGCGCGGGCTGGCCCGGAGGCGGAGTCTTTACTGCCGGCGCCGGAATTGCCCCTGGAGAGCCAGCGCGCCGCGCCTCCTCCAGTTCGCGCAATTGCTGCAGGTCAGGGTGGCGCAGGGCCGCACGCCTGTCCTGGTCAGATATTTTGTTGGTGTCCAGAGGTTTTTGCACAGGCGCGGGCGGCATCTCAAGGAACGTTATTTGATGGTCTTGCAGAATCTGCGCTAAACGGCTGGGCGTAGCCGGATAACGCGCCAATATCCTGGGAAGCAGCAACGCAATGATGGCTATGGCAATAGCATGAATAGTCAGCGAAATCCAGAAGGCCTCGCGCAGCTTCGAGCGCTCGAGTTGCAACTCCAAATCATCTTCCAACAAGGCAAACGGAGTTTTGTGGAGACGATCGTCAAACGCGGGCTCTTTGGGAGAAGGAAAAAGCGAGCCTTGCGCGCCGGAGTCGCCGCTGCCATCGGCAGAGCCATTCTGCTCAGATTTGCGCATCTCCTCCAGCAGCGGAATTTGGATAATGGTCGGCATCTCGCGGAAATCACAATGTGAGGCTTGTTGCTACTTAGATGCTGAAAGCTCTCACCCGTTTACTATTTTCTCATTGTTTTAGAGATTCGCGCCCCGTAAGAAATACTTATGTACAAAACTTTACATACCTGCGTAATCAGTCGTAACCAGTATTAACTTTAAGAACGTTGCGGAGCCTTCAACTTGCATCTTGAAAGCTGGGGGGCTTGCAGCTGTTTTTACAGCAGCTTATCGAGCTTGACGTTGCGCGAATGCTCCCGGATTACATCCAGGATCTCAAGCGCTACGGCCAGGGCACGCCGGCCATCTGTAAGTGGAACTACGGGAGAGCTGCGCGTCCGCACCGAATGCAGGAAGGCGCAAATTTCTGCGCGCAGAGGCTCTTCGCGCACCACTTCGGGTTTGGCAATCTTGATCTGTGGGCTGGAGGGGTGCTCTGATTCATCTTCTCCCATAGCAGCCAGCAGCCCTGATAAACCACCCGAGCCTGTGCCATCGTTCGAGACGGTGAATGCCACAACATCCTGGCGCGTGTAGTCGAGCGAGATGTATTGCTGCGGCTGAAAGAAGCGCAGCTTGCGCACGCGTTCGGTGCTTACCCGGCTGGCGGTAAAGTTGGCCACGCAACCAGAGTCGAATTCCATGCGCACGTTGGCGATATCCACTTTGGGAGTGAGGATGGGCAGGCCCACCGCGCGAATTTCTTTGACCGGTGACTGCACGAAGGAAAGCACCACGTCAATATCGTGGATCATCAGATCGAGCACGACATCCACGTCAAGGGAGCGCGGAGTGAACACGCTCAAACGGTGCACCTCAAAGAACATGGGCTTGGTCAGTAAAGGCAATGTGGCGCGCACGGCCGGGTTGAAGCGCTCCAGCTGGCCGGCTTGAGCGATGCGGTTATGCTGCTGCGCCAGATGCAGCATCTCGTCGGCATCTGCCAGTGTGGGAGCCACGGGTTTCTCAATGAGCACGTCAACGCCGTTCTGCACGAGCTCACGCATTACCTGCAGATGCGCCTGGGTGGGCACAGCGACGGAAGCCGCCTGCGGCTTGCCACGCTGCAGCAGCTCCGGGAGCGAAGCAAAAGCCTGGACACCGAACTCGGCGGCAACCTGGACCGCGCGAGCGGAGTTGGAATCGACCACGCCAACAAATTCAACCGCGCCTTCTTTGGCTAGGTCGTGATAGACGCGGGCATGGTTGCGTCCGAAAGCGCCCACGCCTATGACTGCTATGCGAAGTTTTTCAGGATTTGCCAAAAGCAGTACTCAGTACTCGGTCCTCAGTACTCAGTTCAGAAATATTTTTCGAGGAACATTTTATTCTATACGGCTCTCAGGCGATGAAGTGATGACACAAAAATAAATGAAGTGATATCAGAGTCATCTCAAAAATTGAGAAGCATCTGTAATCAGCTTGTCGTGCGACTGACGCAAGCAGATTCATGACACAGGCAAACAAAGTGTCCGTTTTCAATTCCCTAGCGAGAAAAATTTCGCGGCAAGAATGTGACCGTGCTTATGGCAATCGCGGAGCTTCCATTGCCGGCGCCATTGTTGTTATCGTTCAAGGTGACGGTTACTGTGTACATACTCTTCTTCGCGTAGTTGTGCGCGCCCATTACATTAAACACATTTGTGCTGCCAACCCGGACTACACCAGCTCCCACTGTGGGGGTACCGTCGCCCCAGTTGATAGTGGCAGAGAGATTCGTCCCCGTCTCGGCCGAGTCACTATCGGTGAAGGTGGCGAGAACAACGGGCACATTGGAGCGGAACATGCGAATTCTGTGCCCGGCACCGGCGATGGGCAGGTCGGCGGTCACGCGAATGGAGGGCGAGGTTGCGGTGATCACGTTCCCAGCGTCGTTACCGGTGATGGTGAAGGTGCTGCCGACCCCAGTGTTGGCTGTGAACGAAAAGGTATGAACACCATTATCGGAACTCGCTCCCGAAGTAAAGGTATAAGGATTAGGCCCGGACGGAGTAACGGTGGGTGTCCCGGTAGTGCTTAACTGCACAGAACCCGTATAAGTGGTCGCAATATTGTTGAAATTATCGAATGCCGTAAGCGTCGCTGGGAAGGCAACGCCGATTGTAGCCGTGAGCGGCACATTGCTCCAGGTGAAACTCTTGGCGGCGGCAGCTGTCACCGCCACCGTTGCATTTCCGTTGATACCTGAAACAGTGTCGGTTGCAGTTACGGTCTGGCTGCCCGCGGTAGTCAGAGTAAAGCCATTGGAAAATGTATGCACCCCGTTATCGCCGGGAACAAAGGTGTAGTCGGGGGGAACCGTGAATGAGCCGGTGGCTGTGAAGTGGACCGTGCCGGTGTAAGGCGCGTCGGTGTTATTGGAGGCATCTTTGGCAGTCACGGTTACAGTAAAAGGAACTCCCGCGACCGCAGTGGCCGGAGCCGTCACCAAAAGATTGGTGGGCACCGAAATCTTGCCCCACCATGTTCCCCACCTTCCAAAATCTCCGGTCGAGCCGACGTTAGTGCTGGCAAATTCCTGAATGGTCCACAGGTCTGTGTCATTGATAGGATCCACAACCGTATTGCTGTAAAAGCCCCATTTATTGATCGTGCTTCCGAAGAATTTAACGTAGGGTCCGCTGCCGGCAATCAATTGCCTTTCTCCTTCGGCCGCAACACCGGGATCGGTGTGTGACTCAAAGGAATAGGCAGCGCTGACAAAGGTACTGGCTGAAAAAGTAGAGTAACCAATGAGAGCATCATCAAACTTGTTGACGGAAATGGTAGGGTAGGCCCGGAATTCGGCGGCGTTGACATCATCAATACGCTGAAAAAAACCATTGCCGCTGGTATCAAATTCAAACCACTGTACGGCACTATGCGTCGGCGCCGACGCGGGCAGAAATACGGTCTGCGCACCCCATAAATTCCCGTTGCGAAAAATCAAACTTCGCATTCTGTCGTCCAGCGTGTCGATCAAGGTCGAGGTTCCAGATTGCGGCGCAAACCCCGCGTTGGTGCCAGTACCGAACTGTCCCCATGGAGTGCTGAACTGGATGCAAAAGACAGAGGAGCAGTCGGACCCATTGTTGAAAACAGGCGAGGCGGGGGTTCCCGTAATCCAGGCCATTCTCAGATATCCGAAGCCATCGATTTGATTGCCATTCCAGGTCTGAAGCAGGTAGAGCGGCGTACTCGCGTTGTTGTCAAAGGTTACTGCCGGCACAAATCCAAATGCGCCGGTAGTGTCGGTAAAGGTGACAAACGGATCCGATGCTCCGGAATACAATTGCGCCTTGTTAAAGACATAGATGTTTTCCTTGAAGCTGCATCCGCATCCGCTTAAGGGAACCATATCCATACCCACGGCGATCCAGTTGGCGTTGAAACCCAAGGCAGGAAAATTCGCCCAATATCCCGCATCGGAATTCACCTTCCACTCGGACCAAAGCCCGGTAGCGTCTGATGTTTTCGACACTGCAATCAAGAACGCTGAGGTGCTCATTTGCGCGTTCGCCTCGGCTACCATGATCCAGCGATTGTTGTAAGGGTCATAGAGCACTCTGGAATTATTCGGAACCATGCCGGCGCCCAATGGACTCCAAAAATTGTCGAGTGACTTGGATTGTACAAAGCCACCAGTGCGAGTTTGTACCAAGAATGTGCCATTCTCAACCACCAGCAGTTGAGTTGGGCTCACTGCTCCCTGAGTGTCGGGTGGAACGAATAGACCGTTGTCAAGGAGAGCGGTAAAGCTTTGCGACGGCGCAGGGGAGGTTGGTAGAGACGAGAACGGCGCGGACGAGGAGGATTGTGTCGATGAAACCTCAGGCGTGGCCCCTCTACTGCTGTGCAGGTGAATGGCAGCCGCTCCCGCCGCTATAGGCAGAGCAGGGTGGCTCATCTGTGGGATAGCAACCGTCTGCGGATGCGCCATCGCCGGAGCCAGTTTTTCCGGTTGTGGCAACTCCTCGACGTTGACAACCGCATGGGCCGCAAATGTCATTTCCCT
>DASREY010000131.1:0-5632 GCA_035651775.1 Terriglobales bacterium | reverse complement strand
GATTCAGCATGAGTTTCACCTTAAAGACGTCGAGATAGGCTGGCTAACGAGCGTCTTCTTCCTCTGCTACATGTTGACTTCGCCCATCATGGGGGTGCTGGCCGACCGTTACCCGCGCAAATGGCTGGTTGGCGGCGGTGCTCTGGTCTGGAGTGGCGCTACGCTGCTGACCGCCGTGACCCGCGATTATCAGTCATTACTGGTGCGGCACACGATCGTCGGCATCGGTGAAGCCAGCTTTGTAGTCATTGCGCCTTCACTCGTCTCCGATCTTTTTCCTGAACACCAGCGCGGACGCATGCTCGCCGTTCTCAACTCCGCTCTTCCCGTCGGAACCGCGGCCGGTTATGTGCTGGGCGGGTATCTGGGACCCGCGCACGGCTGGCGCACGCCCTTTTATGTCGCGGCTCTGCCCGGATTCTTGCTGGCCTTTCTCGTGATGCTGATTCCTGAGCCACAACGAGGCAGCGCCGATCGCCTTTTCGCCACCCCAGAGCGAGCTACCGTGCTGGGCTTAAGGCGCAATCCAGCATATTGGACCGCCACCGTTGGGCAGGCAATGTATATCTTCGCCCTCGGCGGGTTAGGAGTATGGATGCCGACCTTTCTCTCCCGCGTTCGCGGCATCCCGCTCACCCAAGCCAACCAGATCTTCGGCGGCATCCTCTGCTTCGACGGCCTGGTGGCTACTCTAGTGGGCGGCTGGCTGGGTGACTGGATGCTTCGCCGTCACAAGGGCGGTTATTACCGGCTCTCGGCCTGGAGCATGCTGCTGGCTATTCCCTTTATGGGAGTGGCAATTTTTCACGCCGGAGCGCTCATGTATCCCGCTATGCTGCTCGCTATTTTCTTCCTGCTGGCCAATACCGGTCCGCTGAACGCCGCGGTGGTGAACTCGGTGGCTGCTCCCATCCGCTCTACGGCACTGGCGTTAAACTTGTTTATCATCCACATCCTGGGAGACGTTCCCTCGCCGCCACTGATGGGATTCATCTCAGACCATAGCTCGCTACAAATCGCCTTCGTCCCTGCCATGGTGGCCTGCTTGTTTTCGGGCGCGATCCTGTTTTATGGGATGCGCTTCGCACCCTCCGTGCCTATGAACCAGGAGGTAGTCCCTGCCTACGCCAACTCAGGGGGAATAGGACCAGCATGAGCCTGCAGCCGTTCTATGCTCATTGGCTTTATTGGATCACCGGCAGCATTCTCGGCTTTATGTGGCTCTCACGTCTGCTGGAAACGGCCTGGGGGATGGCCAAGATCGCCGATATCAGCCAGCCACAATGGGACCTGAAAACACCGCAGCCAAAAATCAGCATTATTGTCCCTGCTCTCAATGAAGAAGCAGACATCGAAGCCGGGTTGACTTCGTTGCTGCAACTCGATTATCCGGACTACGAGGTCATTGCTGTTAACGATCGCTCCACCGACCGCACCGGCGAGATCATGGACCGTCTCTGCGCCAGCTCCCATGGCAGACTCGGCGTGCTTCATATTACGCAGCTTCCTGCCGGCTGGTTAGGCAAGCCACACGCTATGTGGAAGGCTGCACAACAGGCGTGCGGTGATTGGCTGCTATTCACCGATGCTGACGTTATCTTCCGCCCTGACGCCCTCCGGCGTGCCGTGGCCTATGCCGAGTCAGTGCCGACCGATCACCTGACTTTGATTCCTGATATGGAAATGCGAAACCCCGGTGAGCGTATGATGCTCGCGCTCTTTTCAACTTTTTTTATCCTGCAATATCGCCCCTGGAAGGTTGCTGATCCTGCTTCCCACGAATACATGGGGGGCGGAGTATTTAACATGATCCGCCGCTCCGTCTATGAGCGCATTGGAACTTTCAAGGCGCTACGCATGGAGGTGATCGAAGACATGAAGCTGGGCAAACTGGTCAAGCAGAACGGATTCTCCCAACGCTGCGCCTTTAGCCCGGGTCTTCTCAGACTCCATTGGGTGACTGGGGCGCTGGGCTTTGTCCGCAACGTGACCAAGAACTTCTTTGCCTTCTCGCAGTTTCAATGGTGGCGTGCGCTGCTTGCCGTTGTCGGCCTCATTTTTGTATTGCTCCTGCCCTATGTTGGCGCTATTTTCGCTCCCGGTTGGAGCAAGCTGGGGTTCCTCGTGGCCTTAGCATCGATCTTTTGCTTTTACCTGGGAATGTCGTTCCATGCTCCGATTTCGCCGCTTTATGTTCTGACTCATCCCATCGGGGCAGTGCTGCTGATCTACGCCATGCTGCGCTCCGCCTGCGTGACGCTGTGGAACGGCGGCGTGACCTGGCGGGGAACCAAGTATCCGTTGGAAGAATTGAAGAAAGGGCTGGTTTAGGAACGTAGAAGCAGGAAGTAAGAAGCAGGAAGTAAGAAGCAAGAAGCAAGAAGTCAGAACTTAGAAGTTAGGACTTCTTCCTTCCTGCTTCTTCCTTCTAACTTCACTTGGTGGGTTCCATTCTCAGCGCATCGTTGAAGCGATTGAAGTAATTAAACAGCCCAATTGCGGCGCATAACTCCACGACTTCGCCTTCATTGAAATGTTGCCGCAATTGTTTCCACAAATCTTCCTCCACTTTATGAGCGTCCAGGGTCATGCGCTCCGCCAGGCGCAGCGCCGCCTTTTCCGCATCGGTAAAGTCAGCCCGCTTCTCGAACTCGGCGAGATTGGTAATCTGATCGTCGCTCCAGCCCAGCCGTCTTGCCAAGACGGTATGCGAGGCCAGTCAATATTCGCAGCGGTTGAGTTGAGTGGTCCGCAGGATTACCAGCTCTTTCAGCTTTTTGGGCACCGTACCGGTATTCATGACCGCGCGAAAATGCGCCACCATGGTGCGCATGATCTCGGGCCGGTGGGCCACGCTGCGGAACATGTTGGGCACGTTACCGCGTTCGCGCATGAAGTCGTCGTAGACGGCCTGCGATTCGGCGTCAACCTGGGAGCGATCTAAGCGTGTAATGCGCATGGAGTCATTGGGTCATTGAGTAATTGGGTAATTGAGTAATTTTGCAATTGAAATAAATTCAATTCTCAATTACCCGATTTTACAATTACCCAATTACCAAATTATTTTTTGAATGAGCTGATGGCTTGGGCTTCGTCGTCCCTGACATCAAAGACAGTGTACAGTTTGGTGATTTGCAGCAGGTCATGGACCTTCTTGGTGAGTTTGAGCAGCTTCAACTCGCCGCCCTGGTTGCGAACAGTGGTAAACGCACTCACCAGTTCGCCGATTCCCGAACTGTCAATGTAGGTGACGTCTCCCAGATTCAAGAGGATTCTCTTGTCTCCCTTGGAGATTAGATCGCGCACCGTATCGCGCAGCACGACGCTGCCTTCGCCGAGCGTGATTCTTCCGCTCAGGTCCACCACCGTCACGCCATCCACCTGTCGCGTACTGGACTTCATGGTCACTTTGCTTCCTCCGTGTGTGCCCCGGAATTTCCGGGGACAAGCTTGATTAACCTAATCTCTGTGCCGGGCGCCAGGGTACGAAACTGCACCTCATCCATAAAGGAACGGATGAGGAAAATACCACGGCCCGATTGCTTCAGCAAATTCTCAGGCGCCAGCGGATTGGGAACGTCCTCTTCGCACAACCCCGGACCCTCATCGGCAATGGTGATGACCAGCGCCTCGCCCGTGTTCTCGAACGAGACCCGCACCTTCTTGCTCGGGTCGTAAGCGTTCCCATGCAACACCGCGTTTACCGCCGCCTCGCGCACCGCCATGGCAATGCGATGCCGGTCGTCTTCAGAAAATCCCGCCTTGGCCGCCATCCCTTCGGCAGTCTGTTCCGCACGGTTCACGCTTTCCAGTGTGGAATCCAGCGTGTACGAAACCCGGTTTCCGGCTATTTTCACGTTTGCTGTCAACCTTAAGTTGGACCGGCAATCTGTATGACTATAGAACCCGTTAGAACCTGTTGCATCCTGCAAAGCAGCGGAAGGCGACAGTTTGCCTGTCGAACCCGCAAATGTCAACGCTGAGTGCTATTTTAAAGTATTCCCCATCAAAACCTGCATTAGAATGCCCCCATGCCCGATAAACCTAACCTTTTTGTGAGTTTTTACAAGGTTTTCCGCTGGGTGGTGCTGGTAGTGGCTATCCTGCTGATCTTTATGATGCTGGGGAAGCCGCCTCGCCCATCGCTGCCCATGTCCAAAGAGGACGCCAAGCAACAGGCCCAATCGTACGAGCAAAAATGGGATCAGTTGGCCCTTTCTGCGCCGGGCACTGAAGGTGCAAAGGCCCATTTTACCTCCGACGAGATAACTGCCGGCATCAACCAACAGCTTGCCGGGCCAGCTTCCGCGGCTGCGAATGGCGCCGGTCAGCCAAAAGCGCCAGAGCTTGCACCTGACTCCCAGGTTGCCGAAGATACCCCTGTTCGCAATGTGGATGTGGATTTTCACGGCAATGAATTCACCGGACAAGCCACCGTCAATGTTCATGGCAAGGACGTTTTCGTCACCATCTCGGGACGTCTGGGCAGTAAAGACGGCTACGCAACCTTCGAGCCTACCAGTTTTAAAATAGGCGATTTGACCATCCCGGTTTCCCTCGTAAACGACGCCCTTCAGAAAAAGCTTGCTGAGCCCGAGAACCGGGAAAAGCTCAAATTGCCGGAGTTCGTCCAAGGCCTCCGCATCGAAAATGGAGAGCTGGTGGTAGAGAAGAAGAATTGAGTTACTAATTCATGGGTGATTGAATTATCGAATCATCTTCCGTCGCAATGGACAAATTATTCTATGACTCAATTTCATTACTAAAGTACTCACTCCCTGCATCGAAAATATCTGGTCTGTTTACATTGCTCCACGGTATTCTGGAATAGCTCCCCGGTAGTCTCGAATCAAGGTATCCTCAAATTATGGCCAATGTTGCGCTCACTGAGCTGTTGGGCGCGCCCGTGGTAGACCCTTCGGGCGCAGTTGCCGGACGTGTGCGCGAGCTGGCCATCGCTCCCCAGGAAGACCGGACCCGCATCGCGGGCGTGGTGGTGCGCACCAGCAGCGGAGATCGCCTGCTTCTGCGCGACGCCCTGCAAGCCGTAGAAGGCCGCGCTGTGCGTTCTTCGCTGGCGCCCAGCGGCTGGCAGGAATTCTCGCGGAATGGCGCGGAAGGATACTTTCTTCTCGAGCGCGACCTGCTCGACCAGCAGATCATTGATGTCCACGGACGCAAGGTTGTGCGCGTCAACGACGTTGAATTGGAGCCGGTCTCCGTCAACCATCATGTTGCTCTGAGAATCACGGGAGTTGACGTGGGCGCGCGCGGCGCTGTGCGCCGTTTGCTGAAAGGGCTGCCCTGGACGGCATTGCGCTCTTTGCTGGAAAAGGTCCCGCCCCGCATCATTCCCTGGGAGTTCGTGGACCTCATCGAGACCGATCCTGCCCGCCGGGTCAAGCTGCGCATCGAGCACTCGCGGCTCTCCAAGCTCCATCCTGCCGACATTGCCGACATTCTGGAAGAGCTGGCGCCTGCCGAGCGCGAGGCCGTCTTTGAGACCCTCAACGAAGAAGTGGCGGCCGGAGCGCTGGAAGAAGTTGATCCTAAGCTGCAAGCTTCGATCCTGGAATCGCTGGATTACGACCGCGCCGCCAACATCGTCGAAGAAATGGACCCCAGCGCCGCC
>DASREY010000130.1:0-6380 GCA_035651775.1 Terriglobales bacterium | reverse complement strand
TGTTCTGCTTACGGCCGGTTTGTTATGGCAAATCTACCGGTTGCAGGTCTTCAACCAGGCAATCGACCGCTCTGACGAAGTCATTGCCGCCGCTCATTCGGCGGAAGAATTACTGGTCGAACGTGAAACTGCCTATCGCGGCTTTCTTCTCACGGGAGATCCCTTACTTCTGGAACCGGCGCGGCGCTCCGATCAACGGCTGCCCCAGGCCCTGGATAAACTTGAATCCCTGGTGGCGGGTAATTTCCTCGAAGTTCAAAAGGTGCATGAAATCCGCAAGCTGGCGGCAGAGTGGCAGCAATTCAGCGATCAGGGCTTGGAGCTGAAGCAGAACCACGGAAATTATCTGCAACTCGAGAACCAGGGACATGGCCATTTTCTGCTCGATTCCATGCGCGAGCAATTTCGTACCTTGATCGCCATGGAAACTGTGCTGCGGGCTGAGCGTGAAGCCCTGGCCCGTTATGAGACGCGGGCGACGCTTTGGATCGGAATTGGCAGCGCAATTTTTCTGGGAACGGTGTTGCTGCTCTTCTCGCGCCGTTTATTGCTGCAGCTTTCCAGCAATTATCGTGAAGCCCTGGCCAGCGCGCAGCAGAAAAATATGGAACTGCAGGAGAGCCGCCAGCGTTATGCCACCACCTTGCGCAGCATCGGCGATGCCGTGATCGCCACCGACGATCGCGGCACAATCGTGTTCATGAATCCGGTGTCGGAGCGGCTTACCGGCTGGCGCATGGAAGATGCCTTTGGCCGTCCGCTGAAAGAGGCTTACCGCGTGGTGCGGGAAGATAATCTGGAGCCCATCGATGAGACCGTTCAACGCGCCCTGACCACAGGCGCATATGCGGAAATGGAAGGCCCCGGCCTGTTGCTCGCTACCGATGGCCGCAAAGTTCCCATCGACGGCTGCGCTGCCCCCATCCGCAACGATCAAGGCAGGATCACCGGAGCGGTGCTGGTCTACCGCGATGTAAGCGAGCACCGCCGGCAGGTCGAAGAGCGTGTGCTCCTGCTGCAGCAGATCGAGTTGCTGCTGCACTCCAGCGATCACGGCATCTACGCCGTGGATGCAAGCGGCACCTGCTTCCTGGTCAATGGTATTGCCGCCGAGATGCTGGGTTATGCCCGGGAAGAGATCCTCGGCAAAAAAATCCACGAACTCGTGCACAGCCGCCGGCCTGACGGAAATTTTTATCCTGTGGAAGAGTGCCCCATTGAACAGGCGTTGCGCGGCAAGAAGAGTCCGCGGGCGCTCGATGAGCTTTTCTGGCGCCGCGATGGCAAATCCATCCCGGTGGAGTGTTCCTCTTATCCTATGACCTACAAGGGGACCATCTGGGGCGCGATCGTGACCTTTGTGGATATCACCGCCCGCCAGGAGCGTGAACAGGCGCTGGTGGCCTCTGAGAAGCTGGCGGCCACCGGGCAAATGGCTTCAGCCATGGCCCATGAGATTAACAATCCGCTGCAGGCCGTTTCAAACCTCATCAACCTCATGGTGCTAAGCCGCGACCTCGATGAAGCCAGCCGCAACTATGCCAAGATGGCCCAGGGTGAACTGGAGCGCGTTGTGCGCATCGTGCAACAGACTCTCGGCTTGTATCACGAATACGTGAAAACCGAATTCGATCCGGTGCAGATTGCCGAAGAGGTGCTCGAATTTCACAAGCACCGCTTCCGCCAGCAGCACATTGGCCTGGAACGAAAATTCCTCTATGAAGGCACTTACCAGGGATTTCCCAGTGAGTTCCGGCAAATGTTCTCGAATCTGATCCTGAATGCGCTGGAAGCCATGCCGAAGAACGGCAAGCTGCGCTTTCGTATCGCCAAGTCGCAGGATTGGCGGACCGGACGGTCTGGCCGCAAAGGAATCCGCATTACCGTGGTCGATTCCGGCTGCGGCATAGCGCCTGAAAACCGGGATAAGATCTTCGAGCCATTCTTTACCACGAAAAAAGCCAAAGGAACCGGCCTGGGACTGTGGATGGTGCGCAGCATCGTAGAAAAACAGCTTGGCCTGATCCGCGTCCGCAGCCGCCACGGCGACGAAGGCAGTTATACCTGCGTCAACGTATTTCTTCCCCTGGAAACTCCCCGCCCCACCGCGCCTCTCCAGCCAATGTCTCACATAGCCGCGGGACAGATGCAAAAAACGCAGCAATCAGCCGCAACCGTTTAGAAACCGGTTTTCAGAATCGGCAAATAGCAGTTTCAATTCGGGAACATAACTGCCAAGCTGTACCAGATCGGGAAAGCCATATCGGACCATACCGCATTGTGATTGTTAAAATTTGATGAATAGCGCACCGCAATCTTGTTCTGTCTGCACGTCCCTCGGATATAATGAGCACCAAACACGACAATGGAAGTGGTACCCGCATTGTTTCGGGTTCAATGCAGGGTCAATTGTCGAAAGATTTGTAAGCTTTCTGCAAGACGTCTCATTCCCTTTTCTGTGGCTGTATGGTGGAGCTGCTTTGTAGCCGAAGCAGCGTAAAGATTTTTTTCGCACATTGCCCATAGGAGCAGTGTGCGATGAACCATGACGATTGGCAGCCATGACCCATGACTCATAGTCACTTCATCTTAGGACTGGGTGGCACCGGCGGAAAGATTCTGCGATCTCTGCGCAAGACGATCTATGAGAATTTCCAAAATGAAGACCCTGCCTGCGTCAATGTTCGCTACCTCTACGTCGATTCCAGCGACGAGATGATGGCCGCTGACGATCCCACGTGGAAGATTGCGGGACACAGCGTTCAGCTCAACAAGGCCAGCCAGTTGAAAATTTCAGGAATGGACCTGGCGGCAGCTTCGGTGCTGGAAAACCTCGACCATTATCCGGGAATTACGCCATGGATCGGCAATGGCGCAGTCTCCCTCAATTTATTGAGTTCGGTCGATGCCGCCAACATCAGCGGCGGCCAGAAACGGCGTTTGGGAAGGTTGCTGTTCGCCTGCCGGGTAACCCAGTTCCGCGAACAGGTGCAGACGCTGGTGAAAGAAATAGAAGTTGCAGGCACGGCCTCGGTGACCTTCCACGTTTGCTGCGGCCTCGCGGGCGGCACCGGCGGCGGTTCTCTGGTGGATGCGGTTTCCCAGATCCGGGCGCTGTACCCGGGAAAAAATTATCGCATCCTGATTTATGCCTTCCTTCCCGAGCGGACGCCGGGCGCAAACCGCGCCGGCGCAAATTACCACGCCAACGGCTATGCGGCGCTGATGGAGCTGAACGCGCTCAGCATCGGGGCACTGCGGCCTCACGACCTTTCCGGCGAGACACACGATCGTCTTGAACTGCAGGACCCATTCAACGGCTGCTACCTGTTTTCCAGCGAAAATGAGGACCACCATAAAGTTGACGCAGATAAAGATGTGCCTGATCTCGTAGCCGCGTTCCTTTATCAGAAGATTGTCGCGGTCAATGACATGGTCTGGGATTCGCTCCGCCGCCAGGAGAGCTTCGAGAATATGGACTGCGGGCCCGAGCAGTCGCCGTTCAACAACAACCCTGAGCGCTCCCGCCGTTTTTTTACCTTCGGCATCAAGCAGATTATCTACCCGGAACAGGAGATTCAGGAGTATTTGACCTATACCTTCGCGCGCCAGGCGGTTCTGCAGCTACAGTTCAACCGCTGGACCGATGGGTTGGGCTATTGCGAAGACCGCGGCAACCGAAGCTTCGGCGACTTCGTTCGCCTGAAGGAAACCCAGCAGAAGTGGTACCTGACCGATGAGCATCTGAACCTCTCAGAAGGTATTTTGCCGGATGAGGTCAAGAACAAACGCTGGAAACCCATTAATACTTTCTGGCTCGACTTGATCGCCAATTTCGAGACTCATGTCCGCGAGTCGTTCCCCAGCGATGACCGGCTCTGGCTCGACGAACTGTCAAAGCTGTGCGAGACCGCCTATTCAGAAAACTATCGCGATCTTGGCGTCCGCAGGTTCTATGAGAGCAGGCGCGGCGAGATGCAAAACTACGTTTGCGAGCTGCAGGGCAGGATCGAAAAGGACCTGTTTCAGGACTGGATAACGGGGCAGAAGTCCGTGTATGACGTCTCGCGTCTGCTGGCGGCGCTTTTGGCTTCACTCGAAGAACGCCAGAAGCAGATGGAAGAGAAGATCGCCAAACATCGGCAGATGGAAGAAGCGGCTGCTATCAGGACTGTCTCCAACGCCGCCGAATGGTCGAGGCTGGGGAAAATTTCAGGCTGGCTGGGCAAGCGCCAGAACCTGCTGAACGAACAAGGGGAGTGTCTGCGGCAGCTCTACATTTACCGCACTCGCCTTGAAGGTCTGGGCTTTGCGAAGAACCTGCTCAAAGCCCTCGTCGCCGACCTGGCATTGCTGGCTGCCGATGTGAGCCGGTGCGCGGCCATGATGGTTGAGGTCAGCAAAGATTTCAGCGGACGCATTGCCGAGCGTTGCGCCGACCCAGGCCAGACGGACTTGCAGAAACCGGTGGTTCGTTTCTACAAGCCCGATGCTGTAAAAGACCTCGCCAAGTCACTGGTTCGTGACCGCATAGAACAGCAGAAGCACAGCGCCACGGTGCGCGCGGCTTTGGCTCCCCTGCTCGGGGGAAATCAGAACTTCGCCAATTTCAATCTCAGCATTTCGAAAGAGCAATTCACCGGCGTGCTGGAAAGCATGTCCGCGAAGAATGCCGCCGCCGCGCACGACAACTATGTGGCCACCCATCCTGAACGTGCCCCGATGCTGCAGGTAAGCCTGATGGAACGATTTCGCCGCGAGTACGACGCCAACCCCGAGGCATTGCACGCCTACGTTAAAGATATTGTCTACCAGACCAGGAGCTATCTCTGCTTCAACGAGACCGAGGTTAGCCGCCACGGACCGGGCGCCTTTGACGGGAGCGAGCTTACGTCATATCTTTCCATCATTCTTCCCGAGGCCCCTGATCTTGCGGATTTCCGTGAGTTATTGCGCACCGAACTTCGGAATGCGGCCACGTGCGCTCACGACGAGGTGACCAGCAAGGGCAAACCTGATGTCATCACGCTGGTAAAGATCACCAATCTGTTCCCGGTTCGTTTCGTGCAGCAAGCCGAATTCCTGCGCGAGCAATACCTGCAACGAATCATGGCCAGCGATTCCGCGCAGGCCAGGATGGAACTCCATCTCGAAGGAGACGGCTCGGCCCTGCCCAATCTCTATGTCGGCGAGGTCGAACCGAAAAAGTTCCTGGCTTACCTGATGATCGGCAAGGCCATGGAAGTGGTTCAAACGCTGGAGGATCCCGATACCGGCCTGAAGAACCTCTATCTCATCAGCAAGAATGGCAACGGCCACGAGAACCCGGTGCCACTGGGCAGAGACGTCAACGACGCCGTGGGTGAATCGAACCTGCTCACCTTCGATGCGCTGGTTTCGACCATTCAGCCTTTGCTGAAAAATGAATATTTAAACGTCCAGAAAAGAGAGGCGCTGAGCGCCTCGGTTCAGGCGCAGATCGATGAAATCAAAGCCAAGCGCAAGAACCCGCTGGATAAGGTTTATCGCATGTTCTACAAGGCAGGAGAAGCTGCTGTGGTTCTCCTGGGCACAAGACAATAGAGCAATTTAAAACACAATCGAGAAAACAGATTATGCCTGCACGCACTGGGAAATGCACCAACTTCGGCTTGTGCAACAAGGCCGACAGCCGTGAACTTATAACAATCGCCGAAGGGCGCGCATTCGCATGTCCGGAATGCGGCAAGGCTTTGAGCAACATCGGGACGCCCGCCCGTAAGTTGCCGGTAAAGGCGGTGGCTGGCGTTTTCGCAGCCGCACTGCTCGCTGTCTTGTTGTTTTATCTATTCTCGCTGTGGAAGCCCGGCAAAGACCACACCGTCGCGGCCGCTCCGTCAACGGCAAAAATTATTCTTCGGTTGAGCGGCTCCAACACCATCGGCGCCGCCCTGGCGCCCTCGCTGGCCGAGGCGTTCCTCAAGCAGCAGGGAGCGACGGACGTTAAGACTGTTCCCGGAAACAAAGAAGATGAAGTGCGCGTGCAGGGCACGGTGCCCGGGGAAGCTATTCCGTGGGTGATTGAGGTCCATGCCCATGGCTCGGCAACTGCATTCGAGGATCTGCAAAAGAATGCATGCGATGTCGGCATGGCCTCGCGCAAGATCAAGCCGGCCGAAGCAGGCCAGCTCGCAAATTTCGGAGACATGACGGCGCCGGCTTCCGAGCATGTCCTGGGACTTGATGGAATCGCGGTGATCGTCAGTAAAAACAATCCGGTAGCCGCGCTCAGCAAGAGCCAGGTGGCGCAGTTATTTACCGGGGAAATCACCAACTGGGCCCAGGTCGGCGGCTCGAGCGGACCGGTGAATGTCTACGCCCGCAACGATAAGTCAGGCACC
>DASREY010000129.1:0-10606 GCA_035651775.1 Terriglobales bacterium | reverse complement strand
TCTGTGCCAAGAATCAGGCAGTGCGAACCCGGCCGCCAAACCGTGTGAAACCGTGATCACCCGCGCCGAGTTTGACAACCTGGTTGCGGCGCTTGATCCGGCCATGCCTGACTCCAACCGGCTGAACCTGGCAACCGAATACGCGCGATTGCTGGTGCTGGCAGAAGAGGCCCGAAGACTCAAGCTGGACCAGCAACCACAATTCAAAGAGTTGGTAGAGTTCGCCAGGCTGCAATTGCTGGAGCGGCAACTGGTGCGCGCCCTGGGTGCAGAGGCTTCCACGGTTTCGAAAGAGGATGTGGAGCAATACTACAAACAGAATGCCGCGAATTATGAAGAGGGTTCGCTGCGAAGATTGTTTATTCCTAAAACCGGAAGCGCAGGCGAACTGGCCAAGGCGGAGGAGATACAAAAACGCGCGGCCAAGGGAGAGGACTTCGATTCATTGCAGGGCGAAGTCTGGTCGGCACAGGGACGCATTACAGACCGGCCGTCCACGCGCATCGGACCGGTGCGCAGGTCGGTGCTGCCCGCAACCCAACAGAAGATGTTTGAGTCAAACACCGGCGATGTATCTGCCGTGCAGAGCGAAGACTCCGGCTACGTTATTTACAAGCTGGAATCGAAGACGAGGATTCCGCTGGAAGTTGTGGCAGACGAGATCCGCGGACGGTTGCAGAGCCAGCGGTTGCAGGACCGCATTCGCGATCTGCGCGCGGCGGTGATGATCAGCGTGAATGAAGATTACTTTGGCGACTTGCCCAAGACCGAGGAACTGGCCAAGCACCATGGCATGGAGCACCAGGGGTCGCACCTGATGCCCATGTCGAATTCAGAGAAGCAACGCCCATAAATGGGAACGCGCTGCGGTTCTTCGCGTACAATTGAAGATTCACAAAAGGGAAAAGGCCGCGCCGCTTAAGTTTTGAAAAATCTCCTGAAAAAATACACTGCCTTCCTGCTGAAGGTGCTTGCTCCGCTCGGTCCGTGGGGGGCATTCGGCATCGCCGCCGTGGATTCGGCCGCGCTTGGCCTGCCCATGGACCTGATACTCGCGACGTATATCTATGCCATGCTGCGCTGGCTGCAGGCAGGCGGGGTGCAGCCGGCGTCGCTGCATTGGCTGGTGGCGTTGTATCTTTTGTATCCCGCATTGGCGGCGCTGGGTTCTGCCGTGGGCAGCCTGCTGATTTATATCATCGGACGCAAAGGCGGAGAGGTGGCGCTGCGCAAACGCATCTCACAGGCCAAGTTTGACGCCATCAGCGAGCGCTTTGAGAGCCGGGAGTTTCTGGCGCTCATGATTCCTTCCATGCTGCCGCCGCCGACCCCGTTCAAACTTTTCGTCTTCGCCGCGGGCGCGCTTAAGATGAAGGTCCGCGACTTTCTGCTGGCCATCTTTCTGGGACGCCTGGTCCGCTGGATCATTCTGGCGAAACTTGTGGTCTCTTTTGGCCCTGCCATCGTCGAGCGGCTGCCCGTGCTCTTTCATCAGCATCCGCAGCTGAAGTTTGTCGCAATCTTCGTGGGGATTGCCGTCGTCGCTGTGATCTATTTCCTTATACGCAGACCGGTGGCGGAGCTGGCGCACGAAGCAGAAAAGTAAAAAATTAAACCGCAGAGGACGCGAAGGATCGCAGAGGAATAATAAAGCTGGTGCGCTTAAGACCCAATCTGCGTTGATCCGCGTGCATCCGCGGCGAAAAATAATTTTATTGCAGGCGGAAGCGCTCGCGCAGCAGGCGCTGCAGGCGCGGTTTGTAGATCAGATCGTAGGCGAGTTCCTTATCGGGAAACATGGCCAGGGCGGCGCGCTTGGCGTTGGCGACCATCTCCGAGGCTTCTTCCAGCGACATCTCTTCCTGCGAAATCACCGCCATGACCATATTCATCATGATCTGCAGGCGGCGGATGCGCTTGTTTTCGTCTTCGATTTCTTCTCGACTGAGGGTGGAGTGGTTGGGATCGGCATCTGATTTTGCTGCTTCCGAACCCGGGTTCGCGGCTTGCCGTTCCGGAATATCCATAGGTATGTGGCCCCAAAAACTTGCGTACTAAATTGCTTTGCGTGCTTTCGGAAATTTCTACTTAATTTAGATGCGCCCCATGCCGCCCCGTTGCAGGCTTTGTTTCAAAACCTCAGCTACGTTGTGGGCGGATTAATGCTGATGTTGCTGTTCCAATCCCAGTAGGTCATTTCCATCTTTCCCTGGGCGCCGCTGTCTACGGTCATGCGGCGGGGCAGGTGGTCGGCCACGCCTACGCAGTAATTGGAGTTGTAACTCTGCTTGGTCTGGGGATTGTTATAAACGATGTTCCATTCCTGGCAGGGCGAGCCCTCAACTACCGTGACAGCGCCCTTGGTGATGGTCACGTTCTCCTTCATCTTTTCCATCTCTTGCAGGCCGTTGGAAATATCCTTCATGCTGGGCAACGAGCCCATGGAAAACTTGGGAGACGAAGAGGAAGCGCTGCCCGGAGCGGTGCCGCCGCACTGTAGTGCCGCTGCCGGCATCTGGTTGGGGACCTTCATCATGCGGCCGCCCGCGTTCACGTACATGGTGCCGCCGATAATGTAGCTTTCCATGGTCACCTTGCCGCCCTGGGTCATCTTGTTATGTGACTTATCGGGACACATGACTTCGCTATCCATTTCAAAGGACCTTCCGGCCTGGTCTGAGACCATCTTGGAGCGCCAGCTCGTGGCTTTGGAACGCGCAGCCGCCATCAGGGCAAATTCAGCCCACGGATCGGAGGGCGTCAGCACCGAGGCCGCGCTGGTGAGCAGATTGCCCCCGCCGCTGGAGCTTTTGGAACATCCAGTCATCGTCATCAAGATCAATGCCACGCCCAATACAGCTGCAAAGAAACAGCGCTTCATAGTCGCTCTCCTGGGGGGAAGGGATTGTGGTCTGCTGCGGGCATGATACAACGCTTTACCGGGGCCGCCGTAGAAAATTTCTCCTGATGGCAGTGGAGTTTGCGCTATATCATGGGTGGTAGCAAATGCTGGGCCGAACGAACCGGGGTGAACGAAAATTGAGCGCCATGCTGCGCGAAATTTTCGAGAGCCGGGGCCCCCATCAAGCCCGGTTTTGGCTTGATGGGGTGGGAGGGCGCAGCAGCCTGCTTTGGCTGCGGAGCCCTTCAATGAAAGTTGCATCGAATGAAGGGGGAACAACTCAATGGAGAACCAGGGAGAACCCAACGAGCAACTGATCGAGATTTTTGACACCAAGCAGGAATCGGAAGCCATGGTCATCGGAGGCCTGCTGGAAAGCGCCGGCATCGAATCCACGGTCATCTGGCGCGAGGCCCCGCAGGATGTGCTGCCCGGCGTGGGCGGCACGGTAGTCCTGGTGCGGGAAGAGCAGGCGGAAGAGGCCCGCCAGATTATTGCCGATTACCGTGCCCATCCAAGCCGTGACGGCGACGAAGCCGCGCCACCGCCGGATACTCCCAGCCCACGCGACCCCTCGGCGGCTTAAAACAGATTTTCCGAAGAACAGTATTCAAAGAACCATCTCCATGGCAACTAGTGCCGGAGCAGCAGGTTGGGTTGTTCCATCCCTGTGAAGTAGTGCCCCCTCCCCCCTTACTAAGTAACCTCAAAAGTTGCCCATTTTGCGATAATCGCCTCATATTTACTGGCGAAAATCGACGTGCAGGTGGAGGTTACTTGGAATGCCTTCAGCAAACAGGAGCAGAAGATTCTCGGCAAGCACCCCAGCGATCGGACTGAGAGTTGTTTTTGAATTTGTCAAAGAGCCCAGGAGCAATGCCCCCGATCCAGCATGACCTGCAATCGGCAAATTATCAACGATGTGATATCAAAAGGAATTTTTCGCCGCGGATTGACGCGGAGCAACGCGGATTTTAGTCGCGACGCAACCCGAAATTATTCTGATGCCGGCTTCAGAGGACACTTGTCTTCGTGCACAAACCTGCTTGCCAGGATGTTGCCCTGCGCTTTGCAAAAGCAGGCATTCCATCTCATAGCTTTCGCCGCCGTCATCGGTTGGCAACATGCGGTAATAGGGCTCGCCGGTTATCGGATCGTGGTCACCGCTGAGGGGTGAGGCGACGGCGGGTCGCCGCCAGTTCCAGATTCGTCGAAGATCTTTCCACCATGGCATTGGATGCTCTGTGCAGCCATTGTTCATAATGGTGGGAGCGAGAGCAAATTGCGGAGGAAGCAGAATGACGGACTTGAAAATTACTGGTTTGGCGACGAATCGGCCAGGAAAATGTAAATTGGCCGGCTCTCAAATTCCCTCTGCACGACTCGATACGCCGGATGGGCTGACTTGAAAATCTCAATTTCAGGGGTGGCCTGGCTATCGACGATGATGCACTGGATGCTTCCAGCGTCAGCCTTAAGATGTTTCAGAAACTTATTCAACAACCCTGAATTGACGATCATAAAAGCGCGCTCGGCATAGATGGGGGCGGGCACCAGGTCGGCAAAAAAGTACACATATCCGGGCGGCAGCCCAAAACCGGAGACGTTCACATATGTAACCCGTTCGCCGGCAATGTTCTTTAACTCAGCCATGAGCTCGGTCATAGTTCTCATCGAAGCCGAAAGACCGGAGCAGCACAGTGGTCCGTCAACCAAGCCGGGGCCCACGCGCCGGAATGTTTCGGTTGTCCCTGTGGCCGTTATGCCCGTGAACTGCGCATCGCCGGCAACTGGGGCATCGGACCGCGACAACCAGTAGAGCTTTCGAGCCTCAGCTACAGCGCGAAAATTTGATGGGACTCCTTCCCAAACGGCAGCAGGGAGTAGAACAATGAACACCACCATGATGAGTATGCGCAATGACCAGCGAGTGGCTGCCCGGGCCGGGCCAATCAACCCCGGCAGATACACAACCGAGCAGGAGCCCAGGACCGCCAAACCGATCATGGTATTCATGAGGTGTGTGGAATCGGCCCGGAACATAGCTCCGGTGTGTGCAACCAGGCAAAAAACCGCCATTGCGATGATGACTGACCGTTCCCGGCTCCACTTCATTTCTAAACTTGACAAGCGCGGGCGGTACAGCGCCAGCGCGCCGAGCGCCGCTACCAGCGCGGGCATGAAGTAATACGCCTTGCCCCATGGATCCTGGAACCCGCCCAGAAAAGCCGTATTCGCATAGCCGTGCGCGAACTGCTTGTTCGCCAGAAAGTAGAGATCCAGAAAATTTGAGAGCTGACCGTGATAAGCGTAAAACACAAGCAGCGGCGCCCAGAAAACCGTGAATCCCAGCCCCAGGCCCAATACCACCCTGGCCAACTGCTCGGTCGTATAGGCTTGAGTAAGCCATGCTACGGCGAGAAAGATCAGCCCGCTGAGTCCCCCGGCGACGAGGTTTTCCTGTGCCAGGTAGCAGAAAAAAGCAAACATCAAACCAAGGCCGGCGCTTTTAGCAATAACGATCCTGCGGCCGGCTTCAGAAGTCAACACAGACGGGAGAAACAGCAGCAGCAGAAACCCGCCAAGGTAGCGAAGAGCATTCCCCCACCCAAAAAATCCATACACCATTCCCGTAGGGGTGAGCTGAAAGAACGTCAGCGGCGGCAAATTAACAGCCATGAGGGCTATCGCGGCCGCCAGCAGAAATCTGAACCTTAGAAATATAGCCACCATAAAAACCGTAGCTGCCAGCCAATGAATGACCGCGAACGATTCGCGGAAGCCTTCTATATTGAACTGATTGCTGCACTTCATGTAAAGGTACATCAAAAGTTGAGAGCCCGGTCCGTATTGGACCGAGGCTGGGCCGATATAGGGCAGAGAGCCACGGTGTATGGCTTGCAGTCCGCCCAAATGCGCCATCTCATGAAGATCTACGGGAGCTTTGTAGAGGCGGATATGCCAGGGTGGGGCAAAAAAAATTGCCGCCAGCGACGCGGCAAGAAGGGCCTTGGTAAAGTGGAGAGCGAGGCTGACGATCCAATGGCGTGGCTCGCTCTGCGCTCGGGGGCTGGAACGCGCGTCTGTGGCTACAAATGCCTTTACGAAATCTCCCCAGGTTGAGGGTCCATTCATGCTCGCGTCGGTAAGGCGTTTAAAGAAAGCCGGCAGAACGAAGAGCGCGCCAATCGTAACAAGATAGCCATAAACAAGCCCTCGCTTATCCATGAAGCCATAGCCGAAATATATTTGCCGGTCGTAACTGGAAAGCCACACGGAAAAGAAGACCGGAAGCAACAGCAGCAATAACCAGGCATTTACACCGAGGATGAAATAAGCCGGAAGAGATTTCCCGGCGGATTCGAGGAACTGATGCAGCCGAGAGGATGCAAACCGCGGTGTGGTGCGCCATCTGCGGGTAAGACGGCATATCAAGATGCATATTGCGGAGATGAAGCAGAGGAGGCCCGCCCAGATGGCGATGCGCAGTGAGCGTGGATTCCCTCCCTGAATGACTCGCTGGGCGAGCAGGATTAGAAAAGTCAATACCGAAGCAAGAAGAGCCGTGTACGGCGTCATGCGGATGACGGCAGAGCTCGGAGCGCGCAGCGTAGCTACACAGCGTTGGAGCGTCCAGTTGTTATACCGAAGTTGTTCAGGAGATGCCATCAGGTCTTAACCAGGATTTCCGTTTTTGGACCCCTGGGTAGCCGGCAAATATACACCCTTGTATCTTCCAATTCCAAACTCGGTCGGCGTTTTTCTTTCCTGCTGGATTGCAGTTAGAGCTGCTTCTAATGCTCCATGGGCGGCGCGGGGGTGATTTGCTTTCCGTCCAGGTAGAACGTCACTGCGCCCATGGTGTCTGTGCGGAAGGTTTGGACGTGGGCTTGTTCCAGGCGTTCCAGAACATCTGGCCGGGGATGGCCGAAGGGGCTTCTGTAGCCTACCGAGATCACGGCGAACCGCGGATGCACCGCTGCCAGCAGGTCGGGCTGGGTTGAAGTGGAGCTGCCGTGATGGCCTACCTTCAGCAGGCCGGCGCTTACATCTTCGCCGGCCAGTTGGTTCTCGATTTTTTTCTCGGCATCGCCTTCGAGCAGCACGGCAGTCTCGCCGTACGCGGCCTTCATCACCAGCGAGTCGTTATTTTCGGCGCGCTGATGCAGCGCCCAGTCGCGGGGCGGCGCGAGCACGTGGAAGCTGGCTCTACCGAAGGAAAATTGTTCGCCTTCGGTGCGGATGACGATTGTCATGCTCTCGGCGCGCGCCTGCGCCAGTAACGCTTCAACTTGTGGGATTGCGGGCTCTGGCCCCAGCCACAGTTCGCGCGGTCGGAAGTTCAGCATGACGCTGTGCAAGCCGCCGATGTGGTCGGCGTGGGCGTGGGTGAGCGCAATTGCATCGAGATGCGTGAAGCCGCGCGACCACAGGTAGGGCGAGACCACGTCTTCGCCGGTGTCGAAGCGGCTCTCGCTGCCGATCGCGCCGCCGGCGTCGATGAGCAGCGTGCGGCCCTGGGGCGTGACTACCAGGATGGAATCTCCCTGGCCAACGTCAATGGCGGTAATCTCGAGCACGCCGGGATGAAGACGCGGCCGCGGCGGAATCAGGACGGCGAATGCGCCGGCCAGCAGCAGCAGCACCGAGCATGCTGTCAGGATTTTTGGCGCTCGGCTTTCATCTTTGATTGGCGCTCCGCTTGGCTGCGCACCGGCCTGCGGCAGCGAAGAAGATTTTTTCATGAGCGCCCTTACGGCACGGCTAAAGCCGTGTCCTGAGACGTCTTCATGCGCATGGCGCGTTCTTCCCCAAGCTCGAAAGGCTTGGCCTGACATATCTCCCCAGCGCATGGCGGCGAAGGCCAGCAGCAGTGTCGCGACCAGGAATGCGGTCATGCCCCAACTGGGGTCGGCTACACGCAGGTCACCGATGGCGATGCCATGGAACTGAAAGTGGGCCAGCCTCGCCACCACATCGTTGGTGCAGTGCACCAGTATTACGGTGACCGCAGCCAGCAGATGCGCCAAGGGCGGCCAGAGGCAAGCCAGCGCCAGCGTGATTCCCGCAACGGGAAGAAGGATTCCGTGCAGCGGAACAATGATCATGTTCGTCGGAAGTCCCAGGGTCATGGCGCGGTGAAAATAAATTGCCATGGGAAGCGCCAGGCTGAGCTGCAGAATCGCGGATATCGCCATCACCTCTGCAGCGAAAATCGCAGCACGCCAGCCGCCCAGCATTGTCCAGTTGGCGAGTTTGTTTCCCATCAGGCGAGCCAGACGCCCGGTGACCATGCGCACATCGAGGCGGAACTGCGCGGTGCGCGGCGGCAGTTCGCGGTCATAGTCCGTGGAATCGAAGTGGCGCAATGCGATCCGGTACGGCTCTACGGTCTTCTGCAGCAGCGGCAGCGCAATGCCGGCAATGGCGAGCACGGAGAGAAAGCTCAGTTGAAAGCCGGGGTCGAAGAGAGCGCGCGCGTCCCACATGAGCATGAGCAGAGCAGCGGCGCCGATGGCATTCAGCGGATTGCGATCGCGATAGAGCAGCCGGGCCACCAGATAAAGCACCAGCATGACGGTGGCGCGGATGACGGGCGCGCCTCCATCAGTGAGCAGGCAATAGAAGACTGTGGCCAGAATGGTCGCCGTTGTCGCCAGCCAATCGCCTACCCGGAGCCGCCGCAGGAACCACATTACTGCCCAGGCCAGAATTCCCACTTTGAGACCGGCGACCACCAGGATGTGATAAGCGCCGGTGCGCTGGTAATCCACCAAGGTCTCGCGGTCGAGGCCGGTGCGGTCGCCGATGAGCAAAGCCGCCAGCAGCGCGCCATCCTCACCCTTCCACAACCTGTGGATTTTGCCGAGCAGGCTGCGGCGCGCGGCGCTGAGCCGCAACTTCCAGAGGCTGCCGGAATTTCCCGGCAGGCGTTCGACTCGATCAGCACGCACCGAGCCCAGAGCGGCGATGCCTTGTTGGGCGAGGTATCCGCGCTCATCGAATGCGCCCGGATCTTTGAAGTTGCGCGGCTGCCGCAGCTTGACGGGAAAGCGCAGGCGCTCGCCGTAAAGGAGCTGGGGAATTTTGCCGGAGTTGGAAGCATCACCTTCCGTCTGCTCCCCGTAGCTCTCCTGTGCGTAAAGGTTGAGCCGGATGGAAAACTTGAGCGGCAAGGAAGCATTGCCGTCGAGCGCATTTTCAACGGCAACGTCTACCAGTTGCGCCTCGCCTCCGAAGGCTGAGGTGCGGGGCATGCCGTCGCGCAGAGCATAGCCTTCAATCGTGACCTCACGACCGTCTGTGATGCGGGCAAAGCGGTCGTCGTTTTCAGGATGTGCGGCGCTGATCTGCTGGAGCTGCAAGTTGAGCGCGCCCAGAAAGGCCAGGGCCAGCAGGCACAAGGGGCGCGCCAGCAGGCGCTTGCGTATGAATAAAAGTATGGCGGTGGCCAGCAATAACGCACTCGCGGCCAACCACCATACCGGTGGACGCCATACTTTGGAAGCGAGCACAGCCCCGGCAGCAAAGACGACCGCGGCCCAGAGCAGCGGCGCAGCTTGGGGATGCGGCACAGGCTCGATGCCGGCATTTTCTTCCCTGTTCGGGAATGGTTGCGCGGGAGCTGCGGCGGCGGTGCTCATCCTGTGCGATTCCGTGAGAGATGTACAACGGTTTCGATGTGAAATGTCTGGGGAAACAGGTCCAGCAAATGTATCTGCTCGATGGCGTAGCCCGATTGCTGGAATACGGCGAGATCGCGGGCCAGCGTTGCCGGGTCGCAAGAGACATATGTCACCCGCGCGGGGGCAAGCGCGGCCAGCTTGCGCGAGACTTCGGCTCCCAGACCGGCGCGGGGAGGATCAACCACCATAAAATCCAGGTTGGCAGGCAGAGGCGCGGTCTTGAGATATTCCGCCGTGGTCATGCAGTGCGCGCGGACGTTGCGGGGCACGTTTTTTCGCAGGTCATTAAATGAAGAAGGCGCAACCTCTACGGCTTCGACCCGGTCGAAGGCCTTGGCCAGCGGGGCAGAAAACAAGCCTACGCCGGCAAAAAGATCGAGCGCCAGCTTCCCTTTCGCCTCAGCGCAGACAATTTCTACCAGGCGCTCTACCAGAAAACGGTTGGTTTGAAAAAATGACCCTGGGCTGACCTGGTAGCGAGCCGCTCCAGCCAGGTAAAGGAACGCGCCGGACTGAAAAGAATAATCAACCTTCACGGTGGATTCGCATTGCATCTCAGGCCGGGTGTGCTTCGCTCTGGAAAGAACCGAAAGCGATGTTATGTTCGGCATGCGGGCGCGAAGGCTTTCTGTGAGCTTTTGCCAATCCTGTTCAGGCATGGGTTTTTCGGCATAGAGCTCGAGCAGCAGTTTGGCATCGGCGTGATCGGAAAAAAATTCAACTTCAGAAAGAGGATAGCCGGTAAAGCCTCCACTGCGGCCCATCTCCCAGATGGCTGCGATAGCGCGGTTGATGAGCGGCGAGCTGATGGGGCAGCTCTCAACCGGCAGAAGATCGTGGGAGTTGTGCCGGTAGTATCCCAGGGCAAAGGGCTCGGTGGTAACTTTCATGCGCGTTCGGTTGCGGTATCCCCAGGGCGGAGAGGAGTGCAGGTGAATTTCGCCCTGCCACTTTATTTTTGCCGTGCGCTCCAGGGTCTCACCCAGAATCTGGCGCTTAATGGCAAGCTGATTTGCGT
>DASREY010000128.1:0-56882 GCA_035651775.1 Terriglobales bacterium | reverse complement strand
TTTACCATCAGCCGCTTGTGCATCCGGTGTTCCCACCGGGCCGCCGGCAAGGGAAAGGTAAATCAGCCATGGCCGTCCTACGATGTTTTCCCGCGGCACAAAGCCCCAATAGCGGCTGTCGGAGCTGTTGTCGCGATTGTCGCCCATGGCGAAATAGCTATTGGGTGGCACAACGATCTCCCCATTGCGGATATGCGAAGTCATGGATGTGCGCCACTCGGAGGGCACTCCATCCATCATCATCGGCGGCACTTCGGGAAAGCTGTCCCGGTAGGGCACGAAAGAAGTTTCATCGTGGATGGCATAAGGCTCAATTTGCCGTTGGCCATTGACGTAGAGTTGGCCATCCCTTAAACGCACATGGTCACCAGGCAATCCGATAACGCGTTTCACGTAATGCAGCGAAGGATTGATGGGATATTTGAAAACAATAATGTCTCCGCGCCGGATCGGTGAGTAGGGCATGATGCCGCGCCAGAGGTCGCCCTGGGCGAAGTGGACCTTATCCACCATCACGTAATCGCCGATCAGCAGCGTGCTTTCCATCGATCCGGAGGGAATTTGAAAAGCCTGTGTCAGAAATGTGACCACAAAGAGCGCAATCACGATGACAATTAATAACGATTGCAGCAAAGAACCCCAGCCCTCATGCTGTCTCGACTGCCGGTCGGGCTGCGCCGCTGGAACCACTGCCGGGGTTGCGCCTTCGGCAACATCGGGAGCAAAGCGGTCGGCGCCATGCAGAATTTCCGGCTGCGTGCCCGCCTGGGTTTGCGAGTCAGGCGCCTGGTCGAGAGGTGGAGGCGAAACGTCGCTCATTCAGTTCCTCCCGCGGCAGAGCGCTGCTGCTCAAGATGTTCAAGCGCCTGGCGGGCGGCTCGTTGTTCCGCGCTCTTCTTGCTGTGGCCTTCAGCTCGAGCTACGAGATGCGGAGTCTCGTCTCCGCTGTGCAAGTGCAGCCGCACCTCAGCGGTGAAGATTTTCTTGTGGTCGGGGCCGGTTTCTTTGGCGATCAAATACATGGGCTGCGGCTGCCCCAGAGACTGCACCGACTCCTGCAACGCCGATTTGTAATCGGTGAGCGGGAGGCTCTCTCCTGATTGCTGCATCTTCTTCAGTTCGGGATCGACAATCTGGCTGAAAATAAACTGCCGCGCCAGCTCCAGGCCGCCGTCAAGATAAAGCGCGGCGATCACCGCCTCGAGTGCATCTACCAGCAGGGCTGACTTGTTGCGCCCGCCACTTTTTTCCTCTCCGCGCCCCAGGCGCAGGTAGTTTCCCAGATCAATCTGCTTGGCCACCCGCACCAGATGCCGCGCGCTTACCAGGTGTGCCCGCATTTTAGACAGCTCGCCTTCATGTTTTCCGGGAAAACGCGCAAACAATGCCTCGCTGGTCACGAAGCCGAGCACGGCGTCTCCCAGGAATTCCATGATCTCATTGTCGCTGGCAGAAACAGGTATTTCTTCGTTGGGATTCTCCAGCGCTGTCAGCGCATCTGCGGTCTCGTGGGCGTGGGAGCTGTGCGTCAAGGCCTGCTGCAGTAGGCCTGCGCGCTCGAAGCGGTGCCCCAGCACGGTTTCAAGAGTCGAAGTGTCAGGATTCGTCATGGACGCAAATAACAAATTCGGTAGTGGTTCAATTTGAGGAGCGCCGGCGTCTCCCCGGTATCTTGCCCACGCTTTCCTGTGCAGGATATTCCAAACTGTACCACTCCCATAGATTCAAGACGCTGGTATGGTCCGCCTGCCGGATCAGGGTGCAGCCTTGGTATCCGCCAATTGTTTCAGCCGTGTCTGCTCCTGTGTCGCCATTTTCAGCACATCAGGCTCATTGGCGGAAAGTTGCACCGCGCGATTGGCCGCTGTGAGCGCATCGCCATACTTCTTTTGATGATCCATGGCAATAGCCAGTCGCAACCAGACCGCGGGCTCGGGATTCATGCTGTTCAGCTCCGTGGCCTTGCGCAAAGAATCTTCCGCCGCCTTATCATTTTTCCCAATCAATTCCACCGTACCCTGGGCGGCGTAGGCCATGGATTTGATGCTGTTCAACTGGTCCGAGGTGAATTGCGCCGGCTTAAAGGCGCCTGAATCGATCAACTGGATGGCCCTGCTGGAGTCTTTCAAGATCTCATCGCGGCGTTGTTGCAGGTCAAGGTCGGTGTCGTTGGTGCGCTCGGCCAAGACGCTGGATACCATGATCAGCGCAAAAACCGAATCCGGATCGAGCGCAAGCACTTTGTGTCCCATTTCCAGGGTCTTATCCGCGTTGTTGGCTTGCTGATACCGCCGCATAAGCTGCTCGTACAAAATCGAGCGCAGGTCGCTCTCGGGGAACTTGGTGGCAAAGTCATTCACGGCCGCATCTGCTTTCGCCATGTCCTGCTCGCTTGCAGCCGCCAGGTAGGCAGCATACTCCTGCTGGGTCTTCGCTGCTTTAACTTTGCTTTCAGTTGCCGGCTGCGACGGCGCGCCACTTTGCGGATTTGCCGGCTGAGGTTGCGGAGCCTGCCCGCCGCTGGTTTGTGCCGGCAGCAGGCTGGCTGTTATCAGCACAAGGGCGGAAAGGCTCAAAATTCTTTTCATGGACTGCTCCAATCGGCTGCGATGGCGCACAACTTTGATCTTCGACATCGCAATGCCGCTTCACTCTTACTGTCGCTGTATTCTTACTGTCGCTTTATTTTCTCCGCCATTTCTGTTTGCATCTTTTGGCGCGAAAGAATCTTGCGCTTTCCTGTCCGAACAATATTGTTATTAAGATAAATCCCGCCTAAAATCGCACTTCGTAAATCGAACTTCCAACTTTCCCAGTCTCCGCGTCCTCTGCGGTTTAGTTCTGATCTTTAGGCCGCGTAGGCGGCGGCTCGTAAGGCTGTGAAATTCCGCGATCGGCTGCATCCTTGGTTTGCGGGTTCGTATCGCCTGCGCTCAAGGCAGCGCGATACTGCGCCAGGGCCGCCTCGCGCTCCTCCTGAAGATCAAAGATCCTGCCCAGGTAAATATGCGACCAGGCGACCACCCGGGGCTCGCGCGCAATTTCCAGCGTGCGTTCAAAGTATGTGCGCGCTCCATCCATATCACCGCTCAGCGACGCGGCCTTGGCCAGGATAAACAAGGCGCGGGCCGGGTCTTCGTTTTTCTCATCCAGTGCCTGGTGCGCCAGCTTTTCCGCTCCGGGGATATCGCGCGCCGCCAGCCGCTGCTCAGCCAGATCGAGCAATTGAAGCTGCTGTGCTTTACTGGCGCGCAGCAATTCGGGCGCCGCTTCCTTGGAGAAATTGACCTCCTGCGCCAGCTTTTTTTCTCTTCCTACATCAATTTGAAAGAGCCACTCGGAGTAGCTGTCTTTCAAGCCAACCGGGTCCTTTTCAAATTTCTGCAAGGCTTCATAAAAATAGCGGGTGAGAATAAAGCCTTCGTTGACGGCGGCATGGGCGGCTTGCAACCGCGCCGCTTCAGCGTCTTTACCGGCCACCAGAAGGGTTCGCGCTTCGATAGCCCGGATGAGGGATTCGTTCACCAGCAGGCCGATATCATTTTTGAAGCTTTCATCCATGGGAGCCGTGGAGACGGCAAGCAACAAGGGTTCGAGTTGCTTGAGAGTCGTGCCGCGTTTCTGCGCATAGGGGTCGAGCACATAATGCAGATAGGTATGCCGGATCTGGTCTAATTTGATCGAACCCTGGGCGGGCGAAACTACCACGAAGTAATCTGAGCCGTAGTTGCGGGCGTTAATATCCCGGGGAGCGGCCAAAGGTTCTATGAAAACGGTAAAACGCCGGCCCACGTAGCCGCTCAATTGCAGCTTAAGATAGAGGTCGGTCTTGAGGATCATCTGCGAGACTGGCTCGTGCAAGCGCTCTACCAGCGCATCGTACTCACCTTGGTGCTCCTTCCACAGATCGCGCAATCCCAAGGCCTGATAAAAATTTTGCAGTAAGGGGACCGCGCCAAGAACATAGGTGGCGTCGGGAGGCATGTCGGCTTCCTTAATGGCGGGCTGGAACGCCGGCGGCTCGGAAAGATACAGTCCGAGTGAGACATACTGCGCCAAGTCAAGGCCAGGGTTGGGATTTTGATGATCTTTGTAGAAGGTGCAAAACGCAGCTTTGGCATGCGCGGCGTCTGGTGAAGCCGCGGCCTTTTGCGCAATTTCTTCCCGGATTTTCGCCCGCACTGGGTCCGAGTTCGCCAGGTCAGTGTCGTATCCGCACGAATTCATTGCGGCCAGCAGGCTGAAGAGCGTTTCGCTGGTATCCAAAGTGACTTTGGAAGTCGTGGCTGCGGTCGACACACTTGGGCTGTGAGAAGAAGAATCCTGCGCCACGCCTGGCATAGCCGTGACTGTGCACAAAACAGCAAAACTTAAGAAAAATGAGATAAAACGCAGACGGGCCTCCTCTTTAATTATCAAGGCGGGAATACGTTTATTTTACTGGGCAATGAAGAACGCGGTCAATCGGCTTGCGTGCAGTGGTCACCCACTTCTGTCGCGGTCTCGGGTCGTGGTCTTGTTGTTGGCAACGCTTGCCTAACCAGTTTGGGTCCGGTTTGCCTTGTCGTCCGAGCACAATCGGAGATCGAACTCAGAGTGGGAAACTCTAACTTGAATCTAATTTTTCTCCGTGTCTCCGTGGTGAATTAGGCCTATAGCAAATTTTTCCGAGTGTAATTGTTAAGTGTAAACTTGTGATTATCTATGGCAATCACGCTGGAAGCGTTACAAACGCATCTCGACTACACGGCCTGGGCCACGGACAGGCTGGTGGGTGCAGCGGCTTTATTGAGCCCGGAAGAGTTGACTCGAGATTTCCATACCGCTGACCACAGCGTGCTGGGCACGCTTGTGCACGTCTATGCTGCTGACCGGATATGGCTGGGACGCATTCAGGGGAATCCGCCGGCACGGTTTATGGATCCGGAACAGGATATGCACCTGACAGTGCTGCAGAACGACTGGCCTGGGCTATATCAACGATGGAAAGAATGGGCCTCGAGCCAGACGCAAGATTCGCTGTGCACCAGGCTTGCTTATAAAGATCTGAAGGGCAATCCGTATCAGACCCCGCTCTGGCAGATCACATTGCATGTGGTGAATCACGGAACCCACCATCGCGGCCAGGTCTCCGGATTTCTGCGCGCAATGGGCCACACTCCGCCGCCACTGGATTTGATTTTTTATTACCGGGAAAAAGCAGGCGGGAAGTAGAACAGTTGCCAGAAGTCAGTTGCCGGTTGCCAGTTGTAAACCTCGAGTAATTCTATAATCCGACATGAAAAACAACTAACCCCGAAGGGCGAGCGCTTCAGCGCTGGTATGCGCTTCACCTGTTCCTGGGTGAGTTATAAAATTGCTCTAGGTTTACAACTGGCAACTGACTTCTGGCAACTGGCAACTGCTCTTATCCCCTTACGTTCATGCCCGAAAATGAGAGCACAACGCGGCTGGGTGTGGGCCGTCCCATGCTCATCGCCGGACGGAAAGTGGTAAACAGAAGCAGATTATCCAGACGGGGAATCAGGTCCTCGGCCCCCGCCGGCGCGGAGATGATGCGGTAGTCCTCCACCCGGCCATTGGCATCCACATAAGTTTCTACGACGAGCGATCCATCGTTATTGCCAATCGTGGTCAGAAACGGCAAGGGCGATGTGTTCAACTGTGGCGGGGTATACAGCGCCAGGGGCACATCCGAAGAGGCAGAGCTATTCACCGGCAGGCCGAAGAAGCCGATGATCAACCCGAAAAAGATCACCGCGCTTAACAAGCCGGCCGTAGCCGGAAACATAAAGGCATTAAAGCCATTTTCCACGCGTACGAACAAGCCTTGCCAATAGTGGCCATGGTTTCGCGCGCGCTCCTGCGAAAGCGCTACCCGCAATTGCAGGGCAAGATCAGGAGGCGCCGGCCGTCTTCCCAGCCCGGCCACCAGGCGCTGGGTATTTTGCAGCTTCCGGTATTCGTCACTGCAGGTGACACACGCCTGGCTGTGCGCAGTTACCTGCTGCATCTGCGCGCCGGTGAGGGCGCCATCCAGATACAACGAAAATAACGATTGCACTTCACCACACTTCATGATGTCACCTCTACCTTCGCACGCCGCATTGCTGGAACGTTTTTCGTCTTTGCTGCTGTGCTGCTTTTGCCCGGCGCATTCGATGCCGCCATTAATCCCAGCTCCTCGCCCACTTCGTTGACATAAGACTGCAATCTTTTTTTCAGGATTTCACGGCCGCGAGTCAGGCGGCTTTTCACCGTGCCCAGCGATGCCTGCGTGACTTCAGCAATCTCTTCGTACGAGAGCTCTTCAATATCGCGCAGCACAACGGTGGTGCGAAACGGCTCTGGAACCCCTCTCAACTCTTCCTCGACCCGCGCCCGCACTTCTTCATGGGCCAGGCTCTCGAAGGGAGACTCGGCGTGGTCTTCCAGCAAATCCCCCAGCCCCTGGCTCGGGGAACCGTCGGCCATTTCCTCGAAAGCGGGCTCGATGCTGGTTTCTTGCCGTTTATGACGGAACCACCAGCGTTTGCTGTTACAGGCCTCGTGGATGGCAATACGATAAATCCACGTTTTCAGGCTGGAAGCGCCATTGAAGCGGCGCATTCCCCGGAAGATCTTCAGGAAAACTTCCTGGGTCGTATCCGCCGCGTCGGCCGGGTCGCTGACAATGCGATACACCAGGCTATACACCTGCTGGTGATAGTGCGTAATCAGCCAGGAATACGCCTCTTCCGAGCCGGATTTCAGCTCTGCCACGATCGAACTTTCTTCCGTGGCATTCGCCAGCGCGCTTGCTAACTCGGCCAAAGTGGTTGCTCCCGCCATCGTTTTCATGGCGTCACCTCTCACATTAGCAGGATACGGTGCCTGCTTCAACATGCCTTTAGACCTATAACAGGCAAATCCGGGGACGAAACCTGCTACTGCATAAATAGACGTACTTACCCCCTGAAAGGTTCCCGAAAACAGGGGATACGGAAGGATTAATTTTGTAAAGTAAAGACCCTTTTTGGGGACCCTATTGCGACTTTATGGTGCTTTGAGCAGCCGGCTGCATCGGGGAAGACGGGGGCTTTTTACGGACCGGCGATCTCGGCTCGTCATCGGCGTCCACGATTCGCTTGGGCACTCCGTTCTCGCCAACCACGATAACCGGGCCAGATTTCTTGCCGGTAGTGGTAGCAGGTGCTGCTGCACCCTGGTTGGCTGGGGCGCTGCCTCTGTGTAGGCGGGCAAGTTCGGCGTCCTGGAAGGTGGCCAGGCTCTCCATATAGTCGGCCAGGGAGCGCCGGCTGGCTTCGAGTAACTGGGTATCGGCTGCCAATTCCTGGTATTCGTCTTTACTGCCGACTGCTCCGGCAGAATCAGTCAGGGGCGACAGCACTTCGTAGAGCACATTCAAATCGCGATAAAGTCTTAGATTCGCCGTCAGGGAAGTGGGCGCGTTGCGGGCGGCGGTGAGCATGCCCGGCAGCGCATTGGTCATGTTGCTCATCAGCGATTGAGCATTGGACTGCGCCTGATCGCGGGTGCCGCCATCAGTCTTCCATTTATCAATGCGCAGCCTGGCCAGGTCGAGCGCGGTCTGCCGTGTTGATTGCTCAAGGGCCGACAATGTCGAATTGAGCTGCGTGATGTTTACCGCGGGAGCGGGCGCAGGATTGGTTCTCGCCGGAGGCGCGGTTCGTGGCCGGGGGGCGGTTTTAGAAGGTTGGGAAGACTGAGCCCAACAACTCGCGCCCAGCACCACGGAGGTAATGATAATGGTAAGGAATTTCGGTTTCATGGCTGGCAACTCCACAACTAAAGATGTTACACCTTCCCGAATGCGGATGACGAATTTGCTGCTGGCCGGTAATGGGTCAGTTTGAAGTAGCGCCGGCGTCCGCCGGTGTCGCATGGGCACCCAACCAGTATACGAATGGTCCGTCCAAGCGGTGTAGAATGTAGGGGTGAAATTACGACCGCTGGCAATGATTTGTGTATTAGGGCTTTCTTTCGCGGCAAACGCCCAGGAAGTGCCCCGGCCTGACGTACCGGATAGCCTCAAGGCCCCGGACGCGGAAAAAGTCGTGCTGTTGGCGCATGCCTCCGGTTTTCAAGTTTACACATGTCAGGTGGGCGGCGATGGCAAGCCTGTCTGGGCGCTGAAAGGCCCCGACGCAAGATTGTTTGATCATCAGGGCTCGGCCATCGGACATCACCATCTGAACCCAGGTCCGCCTCCTATGCCAGCGTGGAAGCACAACGACGGAAGCGAAGTCACCGCCAAGATGATGGCGCGGGTGGATTCACCCGATTCCGATTCCATTCCCTGGCTGATGCTCACCGCCGTCAGTCACTCCGGCAAAGGCATTCTCAGCGGAGTGACAACTATCCAGAGAGTCAACACCAATGGCGGGCTTGCTCCCTCTGCCGCCAGTTGCAGTGACGCCCGCAAAGGCTCCGAATCCAGGAGCGCATACGTGGCCGACTATTATTTCTACGCGGCGGCAGATCAGAATCAGTAAGATTTCGCTGAAACTTCAAACACTATTCCGAGCCGCGTCTGGGCGGCAGATCATCGGGACGGCCATATTCCAGGTGCGTGTGCACCGGCCGCTCAGGATGATCGGCTGCATCTTCGCTGCCCTCTACGGCTGCCGCCTCAAAGGCCTGGTCGGTCTCTGCAAGTTCCTCGACGGATTCGTCGGCAGCATCTTCAACATACGAGAGTTGTTGCACATCGCCCGATTGCCCGGCGCTGTCTGAGCCCACCTGGCCAGGGTCATTCCCGAGTTCATCAAGACGTGCTTCGTTATCTCTTCTATCCATAAAAGAATTCCTCTTTACGGTTAGATGCGATGGAAAGACGCGCGAAATGCAGCTTTCTGGTCCCGTTTTGCTGGTTCTCAGTTCCGGTACTCGGAATAAAACATTCGATCGAACGATCTAAACGAGCTAATCCGTCAGCTTGGCAGCCTTGACCTTGCGCTCCTGAATGTATTCCTCGATCACGTCTTTGAGTTTGCCCTGGGCGCGAAGAATGTATTCCACCGCGTCGCGCAGTGCGCCATCGCCGCCGCAGTGTTCGGTGATCCAGTGCGCCTCTTCTTTCACATCATCGCGGCCGTTGGGAACAGCGATGGCGAGTCCGCAGTTGCGCATCACGGGAAGATCAATGATGTCATCGCCTACGAAGGCGGCCTGGCTGGCATGGAGCTTTTCCTGCTCGAGAATCGAACGGAAGACAGCCAGTTTGTTGGCAATGCCCTGGTGAACGTGGTCAAGCCGCAGGTCGCGCGCGCGCAGGGCCACAGTTTCAGAGATGCGCTTGGTAATCAGCCCGGTCTTGAGTCCGCCCAAACGGGCCAGGGAAATCGCCGTGCCATCGTGGGCGTTGAAGCCTTTGGCTTCCATGATGGAACTGCTGGCGATGGAATAACCGCCAATGTGGGCGTGTTCGGCGGCTTTCTTCTCCGCCGCCATCGGCTCGAAGCCGGCAGGAGCAGGGAAGAGCCAGATCTTGCCATCGGTCAGGACGCCATCCACGTCGAAGAGCAGGAGCTTGATTTTTTTTGCGCGGGCTTTAGACATTTGGATAATTAAACCACAAAGGGCACGAAGGATTGAGTCATTGAATCATCGGGTCATTGAGTCATTGTAGATTGAGTAATTGTGTAATCGGGTAATTGGGTAATTGGGTCATTGGGTAATTGTTTCCCGACCGCTAGTTCGGCAATAAAATTACTCAATTACTCCGCGCCTCCGCGGTAAATCCCAATCAATCCGTGGCTAAACTTTTTGCTTGTAGCTCTTGCAATCTTGTCGCTTCTCGCCTGATCGCTTGCCAGGCACGTTCGATGTGGCGCTCTTCTGTCATGGTCTGGCCTACGCACAGGCGCAGCACCAGCTTGCCGTCCAATTTTGTATGAGAGAGATAGAGCTCGCCGCTCTGGTTAAGCCGGTCCATGAACTGTTGATTGAGTTCGTCGGTGCCCTTCAGGCGGAAGCAGACCAGGTTGAGCTGGGGCGGGGCAACGATCTCAAAATCAGAATCGTTCTTGATGTGGCCTAAGAACAGTTGCGCGCACTGGATATGCCGCCGGATATGGAATTGCAATCCCTCGACGCCATAATGCCGGATGACGAACCACAGCTTCAGCGCGCGGAAGCGGCGGCCGAGAGGCACATGCCAATCGCGGTAGTCAGTGACCTCGCCTGTTGACGACGCTTGCGTACGCAGATATTCCGGCACGACCGAAAGGCTGTTGATCAGGGCCTTGCGGTCGGCCACATAGAAACAACTGCAATCGAAGTTGGTGAACATCCACTTGTGAGCGTCGAAGACGTAGCTGTCGGCCAGCTCCATGCCCTGGTGAATGTGGCGGAACTCGGGGCAGAGCGCGGCGGTGCCGGCCATGGCCGCATCCACGTGGAGCCATAGGCCATGTTTGCGGCAGATAGCGCCGATCTCAGGCAGCGGATCGAACCCCATCGTCGAAGTTGTTCCCACCGTGGCGCAGACAAAGAATGGCTGCAGGCCGCTGCGCTTGTCGGCCTCGATGGCTTTTTCCAGAAGCTCGGGACGCATGGCGAATTTGGAGTCCACTTCAATCAGCCGCAGATTTTGCGAGCCGATGCCGGCGATCTTGATGTCTTTCTCAATCGAAGAGTGCGCCTGCGACGAGGTATAGGCTATGAGCGGCTGGCGGCATCCTTGCGCGTTGCTGGCGAAATTAGTGGCCCGCTCGCGCGCCGCCAGGATTGCACACAGGGAAGAACTGGAAGCCGAATCCTGAATCACGCCGCCGCCGGCGCTGGAAGAAAGAAACTGCTGCGGCAGGCCCAGCATTCCTACGAGCCAGTCGAGAACCTGAGCTTCAAGTTCAGTGCAAGCGGGGCTGGTGACCCAGAGCATGCCCTGGACGCCGAAGGCCGCAGAGATCAACTCTCCGAGGACGGAAGGCCCGCTGGAGTTCCCGGGAAAATATGCGTAAAAATTCGGCGACTGCCAGTGGGTGATGCCGGGAAGTATTTTCTGCTCTACATCGCGCAGGACGGCGTCAAAGGGCTCCGGGCGCGAAGGCGGCGAGGGCGGCAGCTCGGCACGCACCGCGCCGGGCGTCACCTGCGCCTTCACAGGAAATTTTTCGATTTGCTCGTAGTAGTCGGCGATCCAATCGATCAACCGTTTGGCTTCTTCACGGAACTGCTGCGGCGACATGTGGAAGGTTAGCGGCTCCAAGCAGGCCTCCTAGTCTTGTTGGCAAACTTCGGTCGAAATTCATCTAATCATAAATGTGTTTGGATACGGGGCAAGTACCTAGGCACTGTCATCCTGAGCCCCGTGGCGAAGGATCTCCGATGGCGATAGGAATCACCTGCGGCTTCCATCGGATTTTTGCCAGGATTTTTTCCCTCGCGCTGACAGAATCGCGACGACCCGAAATTCGAGAATAAGTTGGAAAAGATCGCGAGCCCCGAGGGCAACACGCCTAATGACACATTGTGCATATGGATGAAATAATCCACGTTAAAACTCTGTTAACCCATGAAAATTGTCTACCTGAAAAAGGCTAATAACGACTTGATCTCACTGCTCCTGCGGTGATGAAAGAATACAGGCTGAATGCTGATTGCTGAGTGCTGAGTGCTTTTTGTATTATCCATGGCTGCCACAGGAGGCTTCCCGTGCCCACACGACGCGATATTCTGATTGGAGCAGCCATCACAGGAGCGCTTGCACCCATGCTCTCAACTTTTGCCAAGGACTCACCGAAGGTGGCGACGAATCTCACGCCGGTCAATTTCAAAGTTCCGGCAGGTGCATGCGACTGCCATGTGCATATCGTTGGCGACCCGAAACCTTTTCCCATGTCGACCTCGCGCACCTACACGCCGGAAACTGCGCCTGTCAGCGGGCTGCAAGCCATGCATCGCGCGCTGCACATCAGCCGCACGGTAGTCGCTCAAATCAGCATCTATGGCGCCGATAATGCCTGCGTGCTCGACGCCCTGAAGCAACTGGGCTCGAGCGCCCGCGGGGTGGCCATGATTGACGATAAGACGCCGGACAGCGATCTCGACGCCATGCACAAGGCCGGCGTTCGCGGCGTGCGGCTCATCTTTTTTCAGCCATCGCTGGAAGCGCCAGCGAACCTGGTGGAGATGCGCCGGCATTTTCAAAATACTGTGGAGAGAGTGAAGAAGCGCAACTGGCTGGTGCAGGTCTATGCCCGGCCTGTTGTGATTGACGGCCTCAAAGATGAGATTATGGCAGCTCCCGTCCCCGTAGTGTTAGACCACTTTGCCGGCGTGGAGGCCTCGTTCGGAGTCGGCCAGCCCGGTTTTGATGGTGTCCTGCAGCTGGTAAAAGCGGGCAAAGCCTACGTCAAAATATCCGCGCCTTATCGCAGCTCGACCCAGGCGCCCGATTTTCCCGATATTGTTCCCTTCGCCAAAGCGCTCATCGCCGCCAATCCTCAACGCATCTTGTGGGCCAGCGACTGGCCCCATGTGGATTCAGCCCCAGCGCCAGGCCGCAAGCCCGCAGACATTGTGCCAGGACTCCCTATTGACGATGGCCATATCTTCAACCTGCTCCCTACTTGGGTCCCCGACGCCGCCACGCGCAAGCTGATTCTGGTGGAAAATCCGGGCAGGTTGTACTTTAGCTCTTAGCTCTTACCTGCCAACGTACTTCTTAACGGAACCTGGGTGCCCCACACAGGCGGCCAAGCCTGTGTGGGAATCTTCGCGCCAAGGGTCCCCCCCTTGCTAGCTTGGGTAGAAAAAGGCAGTTTCAAGTTTCTAGTTTCGAGTTGGAATGGCTGCAATTTTGAGGTTGGCTGAACAAGGGTTTACCGCAGAGAACGCTGAGTTACGCAGAGGTTCGGGTACTTATCCGCTGGCGGTTATTTGACTCGTTGCTGTAGAGCGCAGGAAAAGCAGATTGTGTTCGTTTTGGAATTAACAGAACAAGGGATGCTGTCAGGCGTGGCTGGTTTCGGGGCGGGCTGTGTTCGCAGAGGCCATGTTGAACGCGGCAGGATGCAGTTCATGATCCTTCGCCGGTTTGGCGGTGATCATCTGGGTAATCCCAGCTGCAAGCTTCTGGCGCTGAGCTTGGGCGCGTATGGTTGCGGCGGGGCGAGCAGCTTCATTTTCGGAGGCTGCTTGTTCCTCAACAGCGATTTGCTTTAAGGCCCCGATCATGAGAGAGGTGAGATGGCCGACGGCTTTGGCGGTGCGGATATCCATCTGGCCATGGCAGAAGCGGTTGATGGTATCGGCCAGTATTTCAATCATGTCGGGCTGAGTATTGGATTTCAGGGCGCGCAGCAGGAGCGAGGAGAGATAGCCGATGGCTTTGGCGGCGTGGAGGTCTATCTCGTCACGGCGAAGGTGATTGACGGTTCGAGTCAACAGTTCGTATACATCTGAAGTTTTCTGCAGGCAGATTGTGGGGAGATTGGGCAGCAGGGTAATCTCGGGTTCCATCTGACGGCTGCGAGCTTCTCCGCCCTGGCGGCGAGCCTCGGACTGTTTCTTCTTCTGATCGGGGTCGTGGAAAAAACAATAGTCCTTGCCGGTCTGGGGATCGGCCTGGCAGCGGGCGCCAATCTTGCTGATGTGCTGGCAGCGCGGCTTTTTATTGGGAGCTTCGCCGTTGTTCATCATCCACCTCGTGAATACATAAAATAGAATGACATGGAATGAACGGCATGGAATCTTTTGATATCACTTCGCACAAATGGCTTGATATTTCGAGATTTGCTGTATGTAATTCTTGGGGTTAATTCGTCGCGGAGTTCCCACACAGGCTTGGCCGCCTGTGTGGGGCACCCAGGCAAGCTGATTTTGGTGGAGAATCCGGGTACTTTGGCGGTTAGCTCTTAGCTTTTAGCCTTTAGCTCTTAGCTCCCAACCTACCCGTCTTGCCAGGAACCGCATTTTCGATTCTCGATACTAGCAAGAATTACCAGAAGCAGGGAGCGAACTCAGCCGAGGAATATTCGTCTTTCATTCTCGTAACTGAAAAGCTATAGAAGATGCGGGATTGGTAAAACTAGAATGGCCAACCATGGCTGATGACGGAATTCGTTGGGGAATCATAATATTTCGCTCAATACCAGCCATCATCGGATGGCTCATTCGCGGTGGATTACTTGTAGGCGGTGGTTATTTTCTATTCATCGGTGAATGGTTTACCGGTTTTGCATGTCTTGCTTTCCTTGCAGTATGGAAGCTCCTTCACATATCTAGTCGACTCACGGAAATTCGTGACACGTTGCGTGGTGCTGACTTTGCAGACGACACGCAATATCCGCCGTTAACATGGACTCTAAGTAAAATTCTTGAACACGCGCACTCTACCAATGAGAAGTTGAAAGAAATCCACGCCTACAGCAATATTATTAAGGAAGACATTTCTAAAGAAATCTATGCCAATGCGGATATGATCACGAAGGAAATACTTAAACAGAGACTTTCGCAACAACCAGAAGTTGAGACGGATAAACTATCCCTAAAGACTGTAGAACCGCCGCCAGCACCGCCATCCGATTTTGTGTACAAGCCGTAATTTTTCTCAATCGGAACTGACATTCACTGTATCTCTCTCCGCCCGCATCAGGTTCTCAAAAGTCTTTGTAGAGGTGCGGTCTTTTCTTAATATAGGTAAATATCCATCTGGGCATTGTAAAGAAACAGCCTGCTCCGCCTCTGGCAACCGGGTTAAACGCTCGATCGCACGATGAGAGAATACCTTTTCTTTCCAATGCATGTGCAGAAGGTGAATGCAACGAAAAGCCAGTTGTTCTCTGATCATGATCTATGAAGCTGAGCACAATATTGCGTTCATCACTCGGTAGATGATGAAGATGCCACAATTTCGCCACGAAAAGAACGCACCATCCCCATCCACCAATCGTGAGGTAGAGAAACGAAAATCCAAACAGAAAAAGTAGTCCAAACCGCAAATATTCATTGTGGAGAGGGGTACTGACATGCCATCTCTGTAGCAACCATTCCGGCATGAACAATCCAGCGCCGGACAACACGAAGAGAGCAAACATTGCCTGATAACGTCCCTTAAACCACTGAAAGAAAGCGTTAATTATTTCAAGTGGATTGAGAGCGTTGCTGGGCATGAGCCTTGTATTATCGTCCTTGACCATGGCCGAATGCCGATCATGAGAATCGGCAACAGGTTATTATAGGCGAATATTTTACGAAAACACAAATTCGGCTTAGAATAACTTAATATGCCTGCCCTGACCGTCCCCGAATCTCTTGCCTGGGCCCATCCCGTGGTGCAGGAGTGGTTCGTGGGCCGCTTTGGGACGCCTACCGAGCCGCAGGAGTTGGGCTGGCCGCACATTCTGAGCGGGCGGGCTACTCTCATCTCCGCGCCCACCGGTTCGGGCAAGACCCTCTCGGCTTTTCTGGCTTGCATTGACCGGCTGGTGCGTAAGGCGCTTGCCGGCCACTTGGAAGACCGCACTGAAGTGCTTTACGTTTCTCCGTTGAAGGCGCTGGGCAATGACATTCAGAAAAACTTGGAGGCTCCGCTGGGTGAGATCCTTCAGCTTGCTGCCGAGCGCGGGCTGCTGATGCCTGAGATCCGCACTGCGGTGCGTACCGGGGATACGCAGGCGCATGAGCGCCGGCAGATGCTCAGGAGGCCGCCGCATATCCTGGTGACCACGCCGGAGTCCTTGTACATTCTGCTCACTGCGGAGCGAAGCCGAGCCAACCTGCGCGATGTTGAGACCGTAATCGTGGACGAGATCCACGCCATGGCCGATGACAAACGCGGCGCTCACCTCACGCTTTCACTCGAGCGGTTGGAGGCGATTACGTATAAGTCTCCGGTGCGCATCGGACTTTCAGCCACGCAGAAGCCTATAGAAGAAGTCGCGCACTTCCTTACCGGCAATGGACGGCCCGCGCCAGCTATCGTCAACATCGGCCACAAGCGCACCCTCGACGTTGCCATTGAAGTGCCAGGAATTCCCCTTGGCCCCATTGCCACCAACGAGATGTGGGACGAAATTTATGACCGCATCGCCGAACTGGTACGCGCACACCGTTCTACGCTCATCTTCGTCAACACGCGGCGGCTGGCCGAGCGCGTGGCCCACAACCTGATCGAGCGCCTGGGAGAAGATGCCGTTGCCGCCCATCATGGCAGCCTCTCGCGCAAGCTACGCCTCAACGCCGAGCGCCGCCTCAAAGCCGGCGAAGTGCAGGCGCTGGTCGCCACTGCTTCTTTGGAACTCGGAATTGATGTGGGCACGATTGACCTGGTTTGCCACATCAGCTCGCCGCGCTCGATCGCGGTGATGCTGCAGCGCATTGGCCGCGCCGGCCACTGGCGCGGCGCAATTCCCAAGGGCCGCATCTTCCCGACCACGCGCGATGAACTGGTGGAAACTTCTGCGCTGGTGCACTCCATTCGGCAGGGCGAACTCGATCGGCTGATTATTCCTGACGCGCCGCTCGATATTCTGGCACAGCAGATTGTGGCGACCTGTGTTACCTCGCCGCTAAAGCAGCCATGGCCTGCAAAGGAACTATCGAATGGAAGCGATGGGCTTGCTGATACCGCGGCCTGGAAAGAAGATGAACTCTATTCCCTGGTGCGTCGGGCGTATCCTTACCGCGAACTGGCGCGGTCGGATTTTGACGATATCGTGGAAATGCTTTCCGAGGGCATTGCCGCGCGGCGGGGACGCTATGGAGCATACTTGCACCGCGATCGCGTGCATGGCGTGCTGCGCCCGCGCAGGGGAGCGCGCTTGGCGGCCATTACCAGCGGTGGCGCGATTCCGGAAAATGCTTTGTTTACCGTTGTCGCTGAACCGGAAGGCGCAGTGATTGGAACTCTCGATGAAGACTTTGCCGTAGAGAGCAACAAAGGCGATATTGTCCTGCTGGGAAATACATCGTGGCGCATTCGCCGCATCGAATCTGCCGGACGCGTGATCGTAGAAGATGCGCATGGCGCGCCTCCCAGCGTTCCGTTCTGGCTGGGCGAGGCTCCGGCGCGCACCACCGAGCTCTCAGCCGAGATCGCCAACCTGCGGCAGAAGATCAGCGAGATGACGCCCAACGTCTCACCCATCACGCTGACGCAAAATTTTGCGGGCACACCTTCTCCCGAAGTTGCGGCGGCTGTGAGTTGGCTGCAGCAGGAATGCGGGCTCGATCGCTCGGGCGCCGAGCAGATGGTGGAATACATTGTCACCGGCCGCGCCGTGCTGGGCGCTGTACCCACGCAGGACTGCATCATCGCTGAAAGATTCTTCGATGAAGGCGGCGGCATGCAGCTTGTGATTCACGCTCCTTTTGGTGCGCGCATCAACAAGGCCTGGGGACTCTCGCTTCGCAAGCGCTTCTGTGTTTCATTCAACTTCGAGTTACAGGCGGCGGCAACCGATAATGGATTGAACATCTCTCTGGCTGAGCAGCACAGCTTCCCCCTGGCCGATGTTTTTCAGTTCCTGCACGCCGATACCGTGCAGCCGGTGCTGCAGCAGGCGGCGCTGCTTTCTCCCATTTTCGGAACGCGCTGGCGTTGGGACGCCAACCGCTCGCTTGCCCTGCTGCGCTTTCAGGGGGGCAAGAAAGTTCCTCCGCAGATTCAGCGCATACGCTCCGATGATCTTCTCGCCTCAGTATTTCCTGACGTTGCCGCCTGCCAGGAAAATGTGGATGGCCCCATTGAGCTGCCCAACCATCCTTTAGTGAACGAGGTAATGAAAGATGTGTTTCACGAGGCCATGGATCTGCACGGCTTGCAAAATGTGCTGCGCGGCATCGCCGATGGCAGCATTCGTTGCTTAGCAGTGGATACGCCTGTGCCCAGCGTCTTTTCGCACGAGATTCTGAACGCCAATCCTTATGCCTATCTGGACGATGCGCCGCTGGAAGAACGCCGCGCCCGCGCTGTCGAGATGCGTCGCATGCTTCCCGAATCGGTCTTGCAGGAGGTGGGCAAGCTCGATCCCGCGGCTATTGCTCAGGTGAGGGAAGAAGCCTGGCCCGATGTGCGCGATGCCGATGAGCTGGCGGATGTGCTGCATACATTCATTGCACTGCCCGCACAGCCGGGGACGGCTGTGCCACACGAGCCCGACTCAGAACCGTGCCCCACAGCCGTCCCCGGCTGTGCCAGGCCGGAATGGAACAGATATTTTGAGGTGCTACGAACCCAGCATCGTGCAACACCTGCAACCATTAGCAACAAGACTTTCTGGGTTGCCGCCGAACGCAGCCAGACCTTTTTGGCGCTTTATCCTGACGCGCAGTTTGAAGACCCGCTGCCGGTCGTAGAAAAAACTCAGCCTTCGTTCTCTGACGCGCTGCTGGCCGCGCTCAACGGTTGGATGGCGCACATTGGCCCCACCACCGCCAGCCAACTTGCTGCGCTGCTCGGCATTCCCGCAAGCGAAATCGAGAAGACGCTGCTGCGCATTGAATCTACCGGCAGCATCCTGCGCGGGCAATTCGCGGGAACCGCCAACAACGAACTAGAGTGGTGCGAGCGGCGGCTGCTGGCGCGAATCCATCGGCTCACGCTGGGTGGATTGCGCAAGCAAATCGAACCTGTAACTGCGGCGCAGTTCATGCGCTGGCTGCTGCGCTGGCAGCATGTTGCGCCAGGAACGCAGGTTGGCGGCAACCCTGAGCACAGCACGCTGGAAGTCTTGCGGCAACTGCAGGGCTTTGAAATTCCGGCCAGCGCGTGGGAGCGTGAAGTGCTGTCGCGGCGCATGACAAGCTACGATCCTCAAATCCTGGATCAGCTCTCGCTCACCGGCGCCATCGGGTGGGGCAGGCTCTCGCCGCATCCGGCAACCCTGGAAGATTCCAGCGACGGACGCCGCCGGGTTATCCCTACCAGTGTTGCTCCCATTACATTCTTCGTGCGCGAAGAGGCTGAGTGGATGGCGCTGCACAACCTGCCGGCCGATGGAGCGGATTCTCATGGGAAGCGCGAAGCCAGCGGCTTGAGTCCTGCTGCGCGCGAGGTGCTGGAATTTTTACGCACGCGTGGGGCATCGTTCTTCACTGACATTGTGCGCGCCACCGGCCGCCTTAAATCTGAAGTAGAAACTGGGCTGTGGGAGCTGGTCGCCGCCGGCATGATCACCGCTGATGGCTTCGATAATTTGCGGGCATTGATTGATCCGCGCCGCCGCACCGGACAGGGAAGAGGGCGCACTGCCCGTCCGCGGCACAGCGCGGGCCGCTGGGCGCTGCTCTACGCCGCCGGACACCCGGCCAACGAAAGCGCGCGCGCGCAGGCTGTCGAGGCCACATGCAAAATGCTGCTCGAGCGTTATGGCGTGGTCTTCCGCGAGCTGCTGGTGCGCGAAGCGCTTGCCCCAAAATGGCGCGAGCTGCTGATGGCATTCCGCCGCCTCGAAGATCGCGGCGACGTGCGCGGCGGCCGCTTTGTCAGCGGATTCATTGGGGAACAGTTTGCGCTGCCGGTTGCCGTAGAATCGCTGCGCGCCATGCGTAATGCGCCCCCAGCGGAAGAAGAAATTATTACCATCTCAGCCGCCGATCCGCTGAACCTGGTAGGTATCATTGTGCCCGGCGAGCGCGTGCCTGCGATTTCAGGACGATTCGTCAGCTTCCGCAATGGGGTTGCGGCCGAAGCGGAGACGATGGAGCCATTGGGGCATCGGGTGATGGGATCGGGTCATTGAGTCATTGAATCATTGGGTCATTGGGGAATTGGGTAATTGTTTGTGGGAACTTCGGAGCTGCTTGTGGTGTCTGTACTTCTGTAGGTTGATGTTAGCCTCTGGCGGCATCGCGGCGAAATCAACAGGTTGGGAACTGAGAACTATTTTTGAACATCTGCGCTCATCTGCGTCCATCTGCGGCTAAAATCTTTTGCATTGTTGCTGTCCTTTTCTTGGCTGCTTTTTCTTCACACGCCGCAGATCATCCCGCAACCCTGCCGTCACCGATAAAAGCGGACCGCATCGTAGTCCTCAAGAGCGAACGCAAGCTGATGCTGCTGCACGACGGCCAGGCGTTCAAGACCTACAAAGTTGCCTTGGGAGGCGAGCCGGTCGGCCCTAAAGCGCAGCGCGGAGATCACAAGACTCCTGAGGGCACGTACATCATCGATCGCAGAAACAGCCACAGCCAATATCACCGGGCTCTGCATGTTTCTTATCCGGGCGTTGAAGACGTTGCCCGCGCCCGCAAGCTGAGGGTCTCACCGGGCGGCGATATCATGATTCATGGCCTGCCTAACGGCATGGGCTGGGTAGGCAGCGCACACCTTGCGCGCGATTGGACCGACGGCTGCATCGCGGTCACCGACGATGAGATTGAAGAGATATGGAAGCTGGTTCCTGACGGTACGCCGGTGGAGATCAAGCCGTAAGGAGATTGGGGAATCGGGTAATTTTGTAATTTGCACCCGCAACCGGTTTGCAATATCTTCATTCGCGGCATCTTCAATTGACAGAATTTCAGGCAGAATTGGTGAATCTAATTTCTGACTCTGCGTTACTCCGCGTTCTCTGAGGTCAGTTTATTTATGCCGCCAGATCAGCCAGCGCCGCAATCGGAGCTCATTCTGGGAAAGGACTATTATCTTGAAGGGTCGAGCATGGTCTTTACTGCAGATTTCCTGCTCCGGCGCGGATATTGCTGTGAGAGCGGATGCCGGCATTGCCCTTACGGATTTGGTCCGGAAGGTTTGAGAAAGAAGCTCGCTGCGAAAAAAACCGCCGGAGACAAGTCCTAAAGAGCCACTGGCAACCGGGGACCGGAAGCCAGCAACTAACAACCGTCGTTTGACTAACTGGCAAACGGCTGCGAGAATAAATAATTGTCCCGCCTTAAACCGTGGGCCTGTGGCGCAGCTGGGAGCGCGCTTCCATGGCATGGAAGAGGTCGTCGGTTCGATCCCGACCAGGTCCACCATATTTCCTTTATAAATGGCTCGCCCCAGGATTCCCTATTGCTTGCGCAGATCCTTAAGGATTTCCTTTGCTGCATTGACGCCGGAAAGGCCGTTCAGGCCGGAGCCGGGGTGGGTGCCGGATCCACATAGATAGAGTCCTGCGATGGGGGTGTGGTAGCGTGACCAACCCAGCAGCGGGCGCGTGGCGTAAAACTGGTCGAGAGCCAGTTCGCCGTGAAAGATATGTCCGCCGCTGAGGCCATAGGTTTTCTCCAGATCTTCAGGCGTGATAACTTGCCGATGCAAGATAAGCTGCGGCAAATCGGGCGCGTATGTGGACAAAGTTTTGATGACAGTATCCGCCAGGGCATCGCGCCGGCTGCTCCATGTTCCTTCTTTCAGCTTGAAGGGTGCGAACTGCATGTAGATAGACATGACATGCTGGCCGGGCGTCGCAAGAGATGGATCGGAGACGGATGGGATAGTGACATCGAGGTATGGATTCTGCGAAAACTCGCCGTATTTAGCGTGGTCGAAGGCACGCTCAAGATAGTCAATCTCAGGGCCGATATGAATTCTTCCATTGAGGGCCGAGCTGTCAGAGGAATTTTGATTCCGGAGAGCGGTAAACGTAGGAAGTCCGGAGAGCGCCAGATTGATTTTGGCTGTGACTCCTGAGCATCGGTAATTTTGCAGCTTGAGCAGGAACTCGGGTTGCAAGTACGATGCATCCACCAGGCCCAGCAACGTGCGTTTGGGATCGGCGTTGGAAACCACTGTGCCGGCTGCGATCTCTGTGCCATCCGCCAGAACAACTCCGACAGCTCTGTTGTCTTTAATGATGATGCGAGCGACGTCGGCGCCGGTGCGCGTTTCCACACCGGCTTGTTTGGCTGCTGCGCCCATAGCCGCGGCCAAAGCGCCCAGCCCGCCGGCAACAAATGCAGCGCTGCCGGCAGGATGTGCATCAGCGGCAGCGCGTATGAGCAGCAGCAGGCTGCTTCCCGCCGACCACGGGCCAAGGAATGCGCCAAAGATTCCGCGAGCGGCGATGATCGCACGCAGCGGCTCACTTTCAAACCACTCCGCCGCCAGATCGGCAACCGCCATCGGTCCCCAACGTAGAAGCCGGAAAATATCTGTCTTACCCAAACCGCGGAGAGCCTTGCCAGTCTTCAAAAGATTCCACAGGTCTCCGGCGCCGGGATCTTCGATGTCTGGCGGCGCCTGCTGCAGAACCTTGCCCAACACCGACGCGATGCGGGCCAGAGCACGAGCGAACTCACGGTAGTTGGCGGCGTCTTTGCCGGAGAACTTCGTGATGGCTTCCGCCGATCTGGCTGGGTCATCGTACAGCAGTAGCGCGCGTCCGTCGGGAGTGGGAGCGAAGAGCGTGGTCTCGGGCCGAAGCATCTTCAGTCCGTGCTTTTCAAGTTGCATGTCGCGCACGATGCCTGGACTGAGTGGACCGGCCGAGTGGGCGAGCGTTGAGCAACGAAAGCCAGGAATGATTTCTTCGGTGAGCGCGGCTCCGCCCAACTGCGGACGGCGCTCGAGAATTAACGGCTTGAACCCGGCCTGGGCGAGATAGAAGGCGGTGACGAGGCCATTGTGTCCACCACCGATGATGATGACGTCGTGCTTTTGCGGCATATGAAGTTTAGATAAAGCGAGTTGGGTTAGTGAATTCCCAGCCCCCAATCCTTCAAAATTTGCGTTGCGGCCAGGCGGCCGGGAGCACCCATGATGCCACCGCCCGGATGGGTTGCCGATCCGCACATATAAAGGTTTTTGATTGGGGTGCGGTATTGCGACCATCCAGGAACCGGACGAAGGAAGAACAATTGTTCGAGCGACAGTTCGCCTTGAAAGATGTTGCCCTCGGTCAATCCCCATTCCCGTTCCAGGTCGAGGGGCGTGACGATTTGCCTTCCGACAATGATTTGTTTCAGGTTGGGCGCATATTCAGCCAGCGTGTTGATCACGGCATCGCCGAAGGCTTCGCGTTTTTCGTCCCAGGTGCCGTTCTTGAGCTTGTAGGGCGCGTACTGTACGAAGCACGACATCACATGCTTGCCCGCGGGCGCGACCGATGGATCGGTGAGGCTGGGGATAACAATGTCAATGTATGGATGGCTCGAGAAGTTCCCGTACTTGGCTTCGTCGTAGGCACGCTCCATATACTCAACGCTGGGCGAGATTGAAACCGCACCACGCAGGTGCGCTCCTTCTCCGGGCAGGCATTTGAAATTGGGCAGCGCATCGAGCGCCAGGTTTACTTTGCCCGACGATCCGCGGAATTTGTAGCGGCGCACCTCGTCGAGAAATTCACCCGGAAGATGTTTAGCATCGATCATCTTCAGGAATGTCAGGTTGGGGTCAACACTGGAAGAAATGACCTGGCCGGAAATTTCGTCACCGTTCTGCAGGACCACCCCGGTGGCCTTACCATCTTTGACCGCGATGCTGGCGATTGCAGCCTTGGTCCTGATCTCAACGCCGGCCTCCCGGGCTGCGGCGGCGATGGCATTAGAGATTGCGCCCGTTCCTCCGCGGGCGAACCCCCAGGAGCGAAATGCGCCATCAATCTCGCCCATATAATGATGCAGCAGCACGTAGGCTGTTCCCGGCGAGCGCACGCCGAGAAATGTCCCGATGATTCCCGAAGCGGACATCGTGGCTTTGAGCACATCGGTTTCGAACCACTGGTCGAGATAATCAACCGCGCTCATGGTCATGAGCTGGACTTGATTGTATTTGTCTTCACTGGAGAGGGATTGAAAGCGTTTGCCCAGGAATAACAGCTTCATCAAATCGCGAGGGTCGAGCGACGTGGGATCGGGCGGCGTCATGGCCAGAATCGGTTTCACGAAACGGCACATCTGCAGCATGGCCTTGCCAAATTCCTCGTAGGCTTCGGCGTCGAGCCGGGAGTGGCGCGCGATTTCTCTCCGCGTCTTGCCGTGATCGTTGACCCGCCAGAGATAATCGCCGTTGGGCATCGGCGTAAACGTTCCGTCGAGCGGAAGAATTTCGAGACCGTGGCGGGGAAGGTCGAGCTCGCGAATGATCTCAGGGCGCAACAGCGAGACGACGTAAGAGCAGACAGAGAATTTGAATCCAGGGAAAATTTCTTCCGTGACCGCGGCCCCGCCGAGGACGTGGCGGCGCTCCAGCACGACGACTTTCTTTCCGGCTCGCGCCAGGTAAGCGGCGTTGACCAAGCCATTGTGGCCTCCGCCGATCACGATGGCGTCGTATTTGGAGTTATTGGATCCAGGCATTCATACCTCAGTGGCTAAAACCCCAGCGGGATTTCAAAACGACTTACGGCACGTGTAAATTCGGTGCCCCGATTTTACGCAACCTCTGAAAGCCGTGTTCTTCCACAATATTCTCAACGTCCTCTACAGTCCAAAAGTTTTGGTATGACTTACTTGCAACTATACCGGAGTGGCAGTCTTGCGTTTTGGATTGAAGAATGGAAGTTTCGTAACTTCGGCTCGCACTTTGTGACGAACAGCTTCAACCGTAAGTTCAACTTCCAGATTTGTTCCTGGTTCAGTGTGCTGCGAACCAATACTCCCGAGCGCAATCATCTTCTTTAATACCGGCGACCACGTGGTAGAAGTTGCCCTGCCAACCTGCGTGCGGCCGCTGTAAACCGGTACTGCGACGCGGGAAGCAGTGGCAGGAGTTTGCGGAGCCAGGCCCACGGCTTCAAAACAGCGCTCAACGTCGGTCCAATTAATTTCCAGTCCAACCAGGCGACGGCCGGTTCCGCGTTGCTGCTCGGCACAGAGCGCGCCGCGTCCGATAAAGTTCTGCTTTTCCAAATCCACCAGCTTGCCCAGTCCGATTTCGTAAGGCGAATACTTTTGGGTTTCGATCAATGCCTTTTTTGCGCTTATATAGTCGACGTCGGTAAGAATCAATCCGGCTTCGATGCGGGCGACGTCGAGAGCCAGCATTCCGGCAGCATGGATGTCGAATTCTCTGCCGGTCTTCATCAGCGCGTCCCAAACTTTTACAGCGTCGTTCCAGGGAATCCAAATTTCATAACCCAGGTCGCCGGTATAACCGGTGCGGGAGATGTCAACCGGAACGCCCGCGATGCTGCCGCGGGTGACGCGAAAATATTTCAAATTGGCGATGTCAGCCTGAGCAGCCGATTTTAACAATCTGCCCGATGTTGGGCCCTGAAGCGCAAGCGCGGCGACTTTTTCAGAAATGTCTTCGATGGCAACGTTGAAACCAACGGCATTCTGGCTAAACCAGCGAAGATTGGGATCTGCCGCGGTCCAGCGATACAGATTTTCGTCCAGCCGCGAGATGGTGCCGTCATCAACCACTTTGCCATGTTCATCACACCAGCAACAGTAGATGACCTGCCCGACAGAAACCTTATTGATGTCACGGGTGATAATGCGGTTCACCAGGCGAGAGGCGTCTTTGCCCGAGATCAAATACTTGTACAGCGGGGTAATGTCAATCAGCGCAGCGGCGTTGCGAATGGCATTGTATTCGTGTTCATGGTGTGTTTCATAGACGCTGACCGCGTAATATCCCGCCCATTCGCGATAGTTCAAACTCTGGCAGAGCTGGAAGGTCCTCTCGTGGAGTGCGGTTCCGATAGGCAAAGCAATTCCTCGCGAATCTCAGAGTACAAATAGCTTGTGATTATAACGGGTGCGGTCGCAGGCAACAATACGGACTGCATTTGGAAGAACTGTTGGGCCGCCTTAATTACACAGAGATTTTGCGGCGGCCGGTACTTTATTTGTGGAATACTATTCGAACAATATGAATTGAACGCGGTGAGCGTCCTGTTGTCAGGAGACTCTTGATGTCGACAATTTATTCCAATACCAGGCCTGCAATCGCCGCTTCTGAAGCGATGACGCTTCCGCAGCGCTACTACACCGACCCTGAATGCTTTCAGCGCGAGATGGAGGCAATTCATTTCAACATGTGGCTGTGCGCGGGGCGCGCCAACCAGATTCCAAAACCAGGCGACTACTTCGTGCGGCGAATTGCAAACGCCAATATTGTCATTCTTCGGGACGAAAACCAGGAGATCCGGGCTTTCCATAACGTCTGCCGGCATCGCGGTACGCTGCTTTGCAAGCAGGAGCAGGGCACGCTGGCGGGAAGAATTCAATGTCCGTATCACGCCTGGACTTACAAGCTCGACGGAACTCTTGAGAATGCGCCGCATATGGATAAGGTAGAAGGCTTTTGCGCCGAGGATTATCCGCTGAACCGGGTGGCCAGCGATGTTTGGGATGGACATATCTTTATCAATCTCTCGCCTCGCCCGGTTTCGTTTGCCCAACACGTGGCCGGTTTGCCGGCAAAGTTTCGTCCGTGGCGGATGGAGGAGCTGGAGCTGGTGGAGCGGCGCGTCTACAACCTGAAGGCAAACTGGAAGCTCATCATCCAAAACTACTCCGAGTGCCTGCATTGTCCGATTGCGCATCCGCTGCTGCAAAAGCACTCGCATTATATGAGCGGAGACAACGAGCCGCCCCAGGCCACTTACCTGGGCGGGCGAATGGACTTGCGCGAAGGCGTGAAGACGTTGACCATGAGCGGTGGCAGCGACCGGAGCTGCCTGCCCGGCCTGAGCGCTGCCGATCAACGCCATATTTACTATTACTGCGTCCTTCCCAACTTTCTTCTGAACCTCCATCCCGACTATATGCTGACCTTCACCTTGTGGCCGCGTGCAGTTGAGCAGACGGAGATTCTCTGCGAGTGGCACTTCCATCCCGACGAAATTCGCAAGCCGGGCTTCAGCGCAAAAGATGCGGTGGACTTCTGGGAGCTTACCAATCAACAGGATTGGGAACTCTCCACTCGTGCCCAGGAAGGGATCAGTTCGAAAGGCTATGCGCCAGGCCCTTATTCAAATCGGGAAGAGTTGCTTCTGGCGCTCGATCGTTTTGTTCTTGAGCGGGTCGAAGGCCGGAGGGCTTAGAACTGGTTTCAAAAATCTCTGTGTTGTCGGAAAACATAAGTTCACAATCGCATTTGCATTGTCATTCCGAGGAGCAACGCGACGAGGAATCCCTATGAGCTTTTAGGGTCTATGGGTGCACTTCATAAGGTTCTCGATACGATAGGGATTCCTCCACTTCGTGTTCGGAATGACAAGAAATTGAGTTTTACGTAGTGAACGTGTGTACTGATAGGCAACTTGTTGAATGACACGAAGCTAATTCGCGGGCTCTCGCTTACCGATTCCATCTTGCTGCTGGCCAGCGGGATTATCGGCTCCGGAATATTTCTTACCGCTAAAGATATCGCTTCCAGCACGCGGTTTCCCTGGCTGTTTCTGGGAGTGTGGGTCATTGGCCTGGCGGTTACCCTGCTCGCAGCTTTTGCTTTCGCGGAATTGGGGGCCATGTTCCCCGAGGCTGGAGGGCAGTACGTTTATATTCGGGAAGCTTACGGCGATTTTGTCGCTTTTCTCTACGGATGGATGATTTTCACTGTGAGCGTGGGCGGCACCATCGCGGCCCTGGGAGCCGGGTTCGCCGAATACATGGGCGCTGTTTTTCCCGCGCTATCAGCCGACCGCGCCATCTTTATTGTCGGAGGATTTACGCTGACTCGCGGGCATGCGGTATCCGTAAGCTCAATTGTGCTACTCACCCTGGCTAATATTTTCGGATTACGCAAGGGCGCGGTTCTGCAGAATGTCGCAACCTGGATCAAGTTTGCCGCCATCGGGGCGTTTGTGATTCTCGGCATCGCCTTCGGCAAAGGATCGTGGAGCCACTATGCTCCTTCTGCAGTTTCAGGCCCTGCCGGCGCTCTCTCTGTCTTCAGCGGAATCGGGGTAGCGCTCATCGCCGTGTTCTGGGCCTATGACGGTTGGGTCTACATTACCTGGGTAGCCGGCGAGGTGAAAAACCCGCAGAGGAATCTTCCGCGCTCGCTGATCGGCGGGCTTTTGCTGGTGGGCATTTTATACATCGCCATTAATGCAGTCTATCTCTATGCTTTGCCCATGACGGCGATTTCAGCCCAGCCTGCGGTAGCGCAGGCCGCAGCAAGCTCGATGTTTGGGGCGAGCGCGGCACGCTGGCTCGCGCTGATGATCGCGATTTCCTGTTTTGGGGCGATGGCGCCTTGCATCATGACAGGCGCCCGCGTCTATTACGCGATGGCGGAAGATGGAGTTTTTTTTCGCAGCCTGGCGCGGGTGAGTCCGCGCTGGCATACACCGGTGGGGAGCCTCGTGCTGCAGGCAATCTGGTCGATCGCACTTGCGCTCAGCGGGCGCTACGACCAGCTTTTCACCTATGTCATGTTCATGATGGTGTTGAGTTACGCGCTCACGGTCTTTGCAATCTTTCTATTGCGCCGCAAGCGGCCTGACATCGAACGCCCATACCGATGCAGCGGATATCCGTGGGTTCCTGCTATTTATGTCGTCTTCAGCGCAATATGGAGCATCAATGCCCTTGTCGAGCGGACAAAAGAATCGCTGGCCGGAGTGGGAATCGTGCTCCTGGGCATGCCGTTTTATTTTTATTGGAAAAGGCACCGAGCGGATGGTGTGCCGGCATTCCCAACGGAACAGAGAAAAGCCAGCGCCGGCAAGATTACAAGCAATTCATTCTGACAAATTATTGCTGACATTTGCATTGCAGAATGCTACAACCTATATCTTAATAGCCACATATTTGGAGGAATGCCATGAGCAGATTCACACGTAGCTGGCTGTTGTTCAAGAGTTCCATATCAGTCATTGCCCGCAATAAAGAGCTGCTGGTTTTTCCCATCGTCATCAGCGTGCTCTCGCTTATCATTATTCTCTTCTTCGTTGCGCCCGTGGCGCTGTGGCCGACTGGACACGCCTATACCTCGCTCGAGCATTGGCAGACGATTGGCAGCACCTTCTTCACGGTAACGGACAGTATGAGCCATGCGGGCCGTGCCTATACTTCCCACACCAATGTCACCTACTCGCCGGCGGCGGTTGCCTATCTGGTGCTGCTGTATTTCGTCTCCATGTTTCTGGCCACGTTCTTCAATGTCGCCTTCTACAACGAAATCCTGGCGGCGCTGACTGGAAAGCCCGTTTCCCTCAGCCGCGGGCTGAAGTTCGCCTGCTCGCGATACCAGGCGATCCTCATGTGGACTTTATTTGCCGGCCTGGTCGGTTTGATCATCAAGGCCATGGAGCAGAAGCTGGATATCGTGGGCAAGATTATCGCGCGGATGATTGGGGTAGCCTGGAGCGTTGCCTCCGTGTTCGTCATCCCCATTATCGTGCGCGACCAGCAGAGCGTGAACCCGGTCAACATGCTGCGCAAATCGGCCCAGACGCTGAAGCGTACCTGGGGTGAAGCGCTGATTGGTTACGCCGGCATCGCCTTTGGCAATCTCATTGTCGTGTTCGGCTCGCTGATCCTGTTGGGCGGGGCCGTATACGTCTCTATCCAGGCAAACAATTACGTTCTTCTCGCCGTCGCTGTCGGCGTCTGGTTAATGGGGCTGCTGGTCTGGAGCTATTTGATGAACGTGGCGGGCCTGGTTTACAAAGGCGCGCTCTATCTTTACGCCGCCGAGGGCGTCATTCCCGCGCCCTACAACCGCGAAATGCTGGATGCGGCCTGGAAGTTTAAAAAGAGCTAAAGGTCATCTCATCCATGAGTCGAAGGTTTTTTCCGCAGCCTCTAAAGCTGCAGGATGTAGTGCCTCTTGCGGCAAGGATGATCCGTGCCCTGACAATACTGCCCCCTCGTCTGACGTGCTCATGAATAGCTATCGCACGCGCATTCCCGCGCTGGCATCCCAGTGCAAGGGCTTGTCATATTTGCGCATGGGCGCTTCCGGCACCTCGCCTACAGAGACTCCATATTTCCAACCCGGCGGGCAGATGGCGATATAGCGCGCATAACCGCCGGTTCCACCCTGGAGTTTGGGGAAGCCAATGGCTACCAATGCTCCCGTTTCGGGAACTTTGTCGAGATTGGCCACTCCTTCCGCCTGAGTGTATCCATTTCTCAGCAGCCAGGCCTCGCCTTCGAGTGTAGGTGTGGTATCGGTGTCGAGTGCCTCGTGTCCGTGAAACAGGATTTTTCTTTCCAGATGCAGAAACTTCAGGGCGTCGAGTTTGACGCCAGGGAAGGCCTTTTTTGTCGCCAACGCGGGATTGGGCCACTCCTTCGACCAATCGGAGCGGATGAACACGACCGAGCCTTCGGGTATCCTGCCGTTTCTCTTTTCCCAGTCCAGGATGTCCTGCACGGTCATCTGGTAGCCGGGGTCTTTCGCGGCTTTCTCCTGAATGGAAATCACAACCAGCGGCCGGACTGCGTAGGTTGCCGGCAGCTCATCAATCGCGGGATAGATAGGATTCCAGTGCGCAGGAGGGTCGAGTTGCGTTCCCAGTTGATCGGTGGAGAGATCGTAGTGGGTAGCTTCGAATCCGTCAGCTTCGTATGTATAAGGTTTGCCGGTGGCCGGATTGGTGGTCGGCATGAATTTAGAAGGACCAAATCCCGGCCACACTGGAATCGAAGGATTAATGGTGTGGGTGAGATCGACATATTTGGCGTTCTTCAGAGATTCCTCGTAAACGCGCCAAAGCGGAGGGTCGCTCTTAGGCTGCCAGGAAACGAGCCGCGAGGCAAAGGCAACGGCGAGGACGGTTATGAAAATGAAGCTTCTCCAATTTTTCAATTTATGCATGTTTAGCCTCTCGTTCATTTACGCAATGCCGGTATTATATTTTGGGGATGTTGATCGGTGTCAGAATCGGTGCGGGCAGAGACGAAACTGCAAAGATTCTGCCCAAGAGGCCACGGCTAAGCCAAGAACTTAAGAACATTTACTCCCGGCTAAAAGCCGCGGCTCCCACCGGGCATCGCAAGCGACGCAATAGGAGATTACTTATGCACGCGTTCAATAATGCCAAAGAATAAACCAGGAGACAGATCGTGCGTTTGAAAATAGTTCAGGCAGGCGATCCGGTGCTGCGTCAGCAGGCGCGCGCGTTGCGGGCCGATGAGATTCGCAGCCGTGACATGCAGGAACTTATTGAGCACATGAAAGAGACCATGCGCGATGCGCCCGGAGTAGGCCTGGCTGCGCCGCAGATTGGACTCTCATTGCAATTGGCCGTGATTGAGGATCGCGAGGAATACGCGAAAGATATTGCCGCGGAACAGCTTCGCGAACGCGAGCGAAAGGCGGTTCCTTTTCACGTGATCATCAATCCGAAGATTTCTTCCACTTCTGGTCCGCTGGTTGAATTTTTTGAAGGCTGCCTCAGCCTCGCAGGCTTTTGCGCGCTGGTGCCGCGCTCGTCGGCGGTGCGGGTGGAGTATCTGGACGAAAAGGGAACAGCGCGCGCGATTGAGGCATCCGGCTGGTACGCCCGCATCCTGCAGCATGAGATTGACCACCTGAATGGGACCATGTACGTTGACCGTATGCTGAGCCGTTCGCTGACCTCGCTGGATAATCTGAATCGATTCTGGAAGAACAAGCCGGTCAAAGATGTCCGAAACGCGCTTGCGCTTACGGAGAAGCCTTCTCAATAGGTCCCAGCCTCAGATTTCACACTGTAGACTGCACGGCGCGTTCGACGCGAAAGTCGTAGCAGCCCGCTTCGGTGTCGCGAACATGCAAGTAGCGGACGTTGAGGTTTGTCAGCAGGCGCTCGACCACCTCTTCCACTTTTCCATTTTCGATGTGCTCCTCCGCCTGCAGCTGGCGTCCGGCGCCGTATGCGATCACGGTAAGCCGGTGCGCACGCGCATCTTCCGGGAATCCTGATTCTTCCTGGTAACGTTGGCAGGGGTCAGCGTGGATGAAAATTGGTCCGGGCAATGGCAAGGGTTCCTGGCCGTAGAAAGCGTCGTAGGTAAACAGAATGCGTTTTTCTTCGCCAACGCGGAAGTCGCGGAGGCAATGCCGGCACGGACCATATCCGCTTGCGACTTCAATGTGGGCGGGATGGCCGTATCCGGGTGACTTGAGAGTAGCGCGTACAATTTCTGCTGTCCTGGTGGGAATTGCTGCAACGCGAATAGAGTTCATTTCATTTCCTCTTTCAGAGATTCGATTGCCCGGCACTTGCCAGGTGTTTATCCAGGGGTATTTTCATTCATGCTCCCGAGCCCGGCTATCCGAAGCTTGCTTTCAAATTGCGAATGGAATATGAAAGGAAAAATCGCCCCTCCTTCGAGCCGCAAGCGGCATCCAATGGCCTGAAGGGCATAGCGGCTCACAACAGAAGCTCAAGAGTGAAGCCGGAGTTGCACCAATTCCTTCTTTGATTCGGGCTCCGCTCAAACACAATTGTCACCAACAACTTAGCAGTTGATAGAAGATGGAGGAAACAATGAAAGCTGTTCGCATTCATTCCTATGGCAATGCAGACCAATTGAAGGTGGAAGAGGCTCCCAAACCGGAAATTGCGAAGGATGAGATCCTGGTAAAAATTTACGATGCCGGAATCAATCCGGTGGATTGGAAGATCAGGGCAGGATATCTGAAGACTGTCATGCCCAAGAAATTTCCACTGACCATGGGGCAGGATATCGCAGGACTGGCTGCCGAAGTTGGCAGCGACGTGAATCAATTCAAACCAGGGGACGAAATATTCGGCTTCGCCACCGGCGCCTACGCCGAATATGCCGCAGCGAAAGCCAGCGAGTTGGCCCATAAACCCCGTTCGGTTAATTTTGCCAGTGCGGCAGCCATCCCGACTGTGGGCCTGACGGCATGGCAGATTGTGATCGATACAATTCAGGTTTCAACCGGGCATTCGGTGTTGATACATGGCGCGGCCGGAGGCGTGGGCTCGTTTGCGGTCCAGTTGGCAAAATGGAGAGGCGCTCGGGTTCTCGCGACGGCTTCACCGGAAGACGCCAACTATCTTAAGGGCCTTGGCGTGGAACAGGTCATCAATTACAAAGCTGAGCGGTTTGAAGACAAAGTCAAAGACGCGGATGCGGTCATTGATCTTGTAGGCGGCCAGACCCTGCAGCGTTCGTATCAGGCGGTAAAGCCAGGTGGCTGGCTGGTCACCACCGTAGCTCCGGTGGATGAAAACGAAGCCAGGAAAAGAGGTATACGCGCCATGCTGCTCTTCATGAAGCGTAACGGCTCGGAACTCGCGCAAATCGCCGAACTGGTTGACCAGGGAATTCTGAAACCCCGGGTTGACCAAATATTCCCGCTCTCAGAGGCGAAGCGTGCCCAGGAGCTGAACGAGAGCGGACAATCCCACGGCAAGATTGTTTTGCAAGTAGCGTAAATTCAGTGACGCAGATCTGAACAGTTTGGCCAACCGGAAGCCAAGCAAAACAAAGAAAAGGTGGGTGGCGAAGGTGAAAACAGATTCGACCCATCCACCTTCAGGTTTGTTCACCAAGAGCGCCGCCACCATCGCACGGACTCCGGCTTCCAGTAAGGTTTCACCCAAAGGGCCGGCTTTGGGTATGCGCATGCTTACCTACTTCATCAACCGCGCAGGTCGCGCTCAGCGCCAAGCGGCGGGCTGAGCTGGAAAAAGCGAAAACATTGCTTTCGCGACGCGTGCATTCCGCAAATATGCATCAAAGAAAAAGCGCCAGAAACCCGAAGCGCAAAGCTTGAACCGCCAGCATGCCTCTGGCCTGGCATGGGATTGTACCCAGAAAGAAGACATCCATATGCGCATTCATGAAGGTAACTTCGCCTACGATATCGAGCAACTCAGGGACCCACTGACGCAATTGCCGTTGAAGTGGAGATACACGGTTTATCGCTTGCGTCCGGTTGAAGAAGCAGTGCAAAGGGGGGAAGCCGAGTCCCGGGAAGAGGCAGAGGAAATGGCCAAGCGTATGATTTCCAAACTCTCAAACAACAAACATCGCCCGGCTGCGTGAGAACGTACTTTCCGGCAGAGACGTAGCAAGCTCCGTATCTACTGGAATCTCTTTACGCTGCCTTACGGTGGGTCGCGCGGGTGCGGGCGGCCTTGAGAGCAGCCTGCCGCACGCCTGTTTTCCCCTTGGTACGCACTGCTTTTATTGCCGCCTGGCGGCGGGAGGCGCTGCTGCGTTGTTGCGCCGCGCTACGCGTCTGCCGCGAAAGGCTCTGGCGAGAAGCAGCCGAGCGTCCTTCGCGCTTGAGCGCCTTCGAGGTCGCTTGCGAGCGGGTAGCCGAAGGCTTATGCCTGCGAGAAGATTTCCCTTTGCGGGAATCTCGCTGCGCCTGTGCGCGGGTGCGGGCCGAGACTTTTCCTGCTTTGGGCGGAGGCAACTTCACGCCGGCTCGGCGCGCTTTGGAGAGTCCAATGGCAATGGCCTGCTTGGTCGAGCGAGCGCCGTGCTTGCCCTCACGAATGTGCTCTATCTCTTCACGCACGAACTCGCCTGCCTGGGTGGATGGTGATTTGCCCTCGCGGGCATCTTCCTGGGCGCGTTCTAAAGTTTGCTTTTCCGGCATAGTTCCCCTCTTCGGACAATCTGCGAGTTCCTGAATTGGAACTCAATAAACTGGATGCGCCGGCGCGGCAGCGAGATGGCGCACTCGGCGGCAACTACCAGGCCAGATACGTGGAATCCAATCAGCGAGGGGATTCACGCCACCCATGGATAAGTAATAGTCCTTGGGGCTTGGGGGCTTGGTGCACAACCGCAAGAGATGGTTACGTTCTCCCCATCCGCCGATAGGGACAAATCCCAGTGAAAGCCGATGGAAGCCGTGGGAAGTGCTTATCGCCATCGGAGGTCCTTCGCCACGGGGCTCAGGATGACTTTTGAGACAGGAAAATTTTGGAATGCTCGGATGGCAAAATACAAGTGACACGAGATTTGAAAACTTTACTGAGTTAATTTCTTGAGCAGGATTTCCGGTCGCAACGGTTTTTGCAGGATCTCAAAGGTGTGGCCTTGCTTGCGAGCGGTTTCCAGCAGATCAACCGTTCCGGCCTGTCCTGAGATAAGCAGCACGCGGGTTTTCGGACATTTGTTTCTGATGGCGATGGCCATCTCAATGCCATTCATCTTCGGCATCACAACGTCGCTGATAATGACATCGGGACAGAGTTCGCGGACCTGCTCAACTGCATCACGGCCATTGTAGATCGCCTGGGCATCGAAGCCGCTGCCGTTGAGAATGTCTACGATGGTATCTGCAATTACGGGCTCATCATCCACCACCAGGATACGGTTCTTGCGCTTTTCATTGGAGGCCTGGCCGCCGCCGGTCTTTGCCGCCGGGTTCTCGGTGGGATCGCCTGCCGCAAGCAAGACCAATTCGGGAAGTTTTTCTATCGACTTTTTGTCCAGCATAGTGAGCAAGATCCAATACAAAAATGTATTCCTAGAAATATATTCCATATTGCCGGTTTGGTCGAGTGATATGTAGAGAGAAGCCATTGCCGAAAGCAGCCAATGAATAGTGGCTCATAAATCACCGCCAACGGACAACTTGAAGCTGGCTCGTGAGCATCCGATTACAGTCACACTGATTAGAGTAGTACTAAGGCTAATTCAGGTTCATTCTCCTAGCCATCGATACCCGAGCTTTGTTAGCCTATTTGCTAAGAATTGTTGTTTCCTGGGAATCTTTCATGAGCACAAGCCGTAACTATGCCGCCGCTGTCAACCCCAAGCCGGACGGGTTCGAACACTCCAGCCATGTAGTCCAGTTCTACGAAGACGACTCACAATTTTTGGAAAAACTCAGCCGGTTCATTGGTTCCGCTCTCGGCGCGGGGGATGCTGCGGTGGTCATCGCTACCCCAGCCCACCGGGACGGGCTTGCGCAGCGTTTACACGCGCGCGGCCTGGATATGACTTTTGCGGTCCAACAGGGTCGATTTATCTCCCTGGATGCAGCCGAGACGCTAACCAGGTTGCTGGTGAATGATTGGCCCGATGCCAAGCGCTTTGCCGAGATAGTGGGTGGGGTAATTGAGCAGGCTCAGGCCACGGAGCAAGGTAAGCAGCAACGGGTCGTGGCATTCGGAGAAATGGTTGCCCTATTGTGGGCCGAGGGGAAGCATGATGCTGCGCTCCACCTCGAGCAACTCTGGAATGACCTGGCGAAAACTCATTCTTTTACCCTTTGCTGCGGTTATCCCATGGCCGGTTTTTCGGAGGAAAGCCATACCGAGCTGATCCAGAAGGTCTGCGCCGAACACTCTCATGTGATTCCCGCTGAGAGCTATGCTTCGCTGCTCAACGAAGAGGAACGGTTTCTCAACATTGTTTGCCTGCAGCAGAAGGCACAAGCCCTTCAGCGCGAGATGGCCGAGCGCAAGAAAGCACAACACGCACTGCAGCTCCGCGAGGCCGAACTGGTTGACTTCCTGGAACATGCCGTCATCGCGATGCACTGGGTGGCGGCCGACGGGACGATCTTGTGGGCCAATAAGGCTGAGATGGAGTTGCTGGGCTACAGCCGCGAGGAGTATGTAGGCCACCACATCAGGGAATTTCATGCCGACGAGCCGGTGATTGAAGACATTTTGCGGCGCCTGGGCCGGAACGAAGAATTGCACGGCTATGAGGCGCGTTTGCGGCACAAGGATGGTTCGCTGCGCCGGGTGCGCATCCACTCCAGCGTTTTCATGCAAGAGGGCAAATTCGTTCACACCCGTTGTTTCACCATCGACGTCACCGATCAAAAAAATGCGGATGAGGCCCGCATGCGCCTGGCAGCCATTGTGGAATCTTCCGATGATGCCATTGTGAGCAAAGACCTCAACGGCATCGTGACCAGTTGGAACCGAAGCGCGGAACGCATTTTTGGTTATAAGGCTGGAGAAATTATTGGCAAGCCGATCACGACGATTATCCCTCCCGAGTTGCATCAGGATGAGCCCATGATTCTTGGCAAAATACGGCGCGGAGAGAGAATCGAACACTTCGAAACCGTGCGTGTCAAAAAAAACGGCGAACGGATTCACGTGTCATTGACAATATCGCCGGTGAAAAATGACCGTGGAAATGTGATTGGCGCCGCTAAAATCGTACGCGACATCACCGAAAACAAGAAAATAGAAGAGACCCTTCGTCTGAACGAAAGACTGGCTTCGGTTGGCCGGCTCGCGGCCACCATTGCCCACGAGATTAATAATCCTCTGGAGGCGGTGACCAACCTGCTGTATTTGGCGAAAAGAGACGTTGCAGACAGTTCAAGAGTGCGCCGCCACCTGGAGATGGCCGATCACGAATTGACCCGAGTGGCGCATATCACCCGGCAGACGCTCGGGTTTTATCGGGACAACGCGTCCCCGGCCAGCGTGGATATTTCCCAGGTCCTCGACGATCTCTTGTTTCTGTACGGCAAGAGGCTGAGCGCCCGAGGCATTGAAATCGTGAAGCAATATGAGGGCAAAATCGAAGTCAGCGCACTGGCGGGCGAAATTCGGCAGGTATTCTCAAACCTGATTGCCAATGCCATTGACGCCATGCCCGACGGCGGATCGCTGATCGTGAGGGCCTCTAATTCTCACGAATGGAACAATTCGGATTTGCCGGGAGCGCGGGTCATCATCGCCGACACAGGTTCCGGCATCGATCCAGAGAACAGAAAGAAGCTCTTTCAGCCGTTTTTTACCACCAAGAAAGAGGTGGGAACGGGACTGGGCTTGTGGATTACCAGCGGCATCGTCGAGAAGCACGGCGGTTCTATCCGCGTCCGCAGCCGGACCGAAGCGGGCCGGAGCGGTACAGCGTTCGCCTTGTTCCTGCCGGCAACACCACCTCGTCAGGAAGAAGAAGGCGCCAGCACCTTGCGCAGCCATGCGCCCGACTTCGTCAATTCGGAGAGGACTTCGGTTGCTTAGGGAGACTCAAGTTTGAAAATTATCGTTGTGGATGACGAACCCGTCATTGCGGATACGCTCGTCGATATCCTGAATGGGGAAGGATGCAAAGCCGTCGCCGTTTCTGACGGCGCCTCCGCCCTTAAATGGGCGCCCATGATGCAGCCTGACGTGGTCATCAGCGACGTGATCATGCCGGGCATGAACGGCGTGGAAACGGCAAAAGCCATCATGCAGCTTTTTCCCAAGTGCAGGATCATTCTTTTTTCCGGACAGTCCGCAAGCATCGATCTGCTGGAGCAGGCCCGCGCCGAAGGCTACCAGTTTGAGGTTCTGGCCAAGCCCGTCAACCCAGGCCTGCTGCTTTCCAAGTTGGGGCTTCCAAAATCAGCCGTGAGCGGCTAGGGTAATTCCACAATTGGTATATCCGCGTGCACCGGGGCTGAAGGCCAAGAATAAAAGCCCATCACATTCTGAGCGACTTACGGCACCCATTGAACTCGTACCCTCATACAAAGCAAGGCACGCCCCAGAGACAATCTCCGGACTCTACCTTTTTCGCGACCCAAGTACTAGAACGAAAAATTCATCTGCAAATCGATACGACGATTCGTCGCGAAAGTCCTTGGCGGCGAGAATGGACCGCCAGCCAGCGTGTTAGCGCGGCCAAACGTGGATGAGCTGAGATTGCCAATCGGATCAGACAGGTTCACATGATTGAAGAGATTGAACGCACCGATGGTGAAGGTCAGGTTATAGCGCTGCTCACTGCCCCCGCCCATGCCGCCGAAGATGCGGCCCATGCCCTCACCTCCGCCGCCGCCACCACGACCCTCGCCCCCGCCTCTCGGGCCGCCCCCACCTGGTCCGCCTCTGGCCCCAGTGTTGGCTTGGCTGCTACTGCCACCAAAGCCGAAGGTCTTACTCAATCTCGCATTCAAGCTATACCTGGCGGGCTCGGTGCCGAAATTAATTGGAATGATCTTCTCGCCTGGAGATGGGTTCAAGTCAAATGTTCCAAAGCGGGTTGGCACAGGACTTTGCGATGAACTGGTAGCGAAAGCAGGCCTGTCATTGGGAATGGAATCGGCATTCACGTCTTTCCCCACAGTGATATTAAATGGCGCACCCGAGTTGACGACCATGAACGGGTTAAACCGGAATCCATAAGGCAATGCAACCGAGCCGCCAAAGAAAAGCCGGTGGCGGATGTCATATGACAGGCGCCCGTAGTCGGCCGCCAAGTCATATTGATTCACCGGGAAACTGCTAGCGCCAGAGGTGTCGCCCTTCACGTAGTTCAACATATAGAAGCCAAAAAGGGAGAGCACTTTTCCACGCACACTGAAGTTGGCGATCAATTGGTTTTGGTTAAAAATCCCCTCTGACTGATACTGGTAAATGCTGCCCGGCTGCCCTAACGGATATTGACCGCTGGGCAGGGGTGCGTTGATATTGCGCGACAGAAGCTCATGTACTCCTCGAGAGTGCAGATAAGTAATGCTCATGTTGGCGGTTTTAGTCAGTTGCCGTTCAACCGAGCTTGCAAGCTGCATGGTGTAAGGCGATCGTAACCTGGTATCAATCTGGCGGACGGTAAGCGCCTGAACGCCGGTAAGCGCGCTGATGGGCGGGATGCTCGGATAAAGGTCCAGAATGGGTCTAGAGTTCTGCTGCGACGAAGTTATACTAAACTGCTGCTGATTGATGCCATTCTGCCGTAACGCTTGCAGTATCAAGTTCTGCCCGAAGCGGTCGTAAAAGATGCCAAATCCTGCGCGCAGGATGGTCTTGGGTGATGCATTCTTTGTACCGCCTGGAGCCCAGGCAAGGCCGACGCGGGGAGCCCAATCAGCGCGATCATGGATATCGTTCTGCGTTTCAAAGCGTAATCCGTGGCTGAACATCAAGTCAGGACGTACCTTCCAGTCTTCTTCGACGTAGAGTCCCGCATCAACTGAGGTATTGGAGGTAAAAGGATTTCCGGCGTTGATAGAAAACTGGGTTGGTCCGATGTCGGGGACGTTTGGGTTCATGCTCCGAATCTGAGCAGGCGTTAAACCACTCGCCAGCCCTTGCTGGGTTATGAGGTAAGATTGCAACGATGAAAACGTATACGTGCCGTTAAAGTTCTGGATCTGGCTGTCCGTTTCCGCCGTGCCGCGCAACCTTCCTCCAAATCTGACGAAGTGATTGCCCAAAGCCATAGAAGTATAGTTTTGCAGCTCATAGTGATCTTGACTGCTAGACGTTCGGCCGGCGGAATTGCCTCCGTCCACGAATGCCCCCAAAACAGAAATCTGCAGCAAAGAGCTCAGTGCGCTTTGGGAACTGATGCTGCGCACGTATTGAAAACGGGTTTCATTGACAGTCCTGGCATTCACAATCTGGGTATCGCTTATCTGCGCGTTGATCTCTGAGCTGTGAGAGTTGATAGCCTGGCTGGCGAGCGAAAGTCCACCGACACTCTCATTATCGTAATGGCTGCGGTTATATTCGAAGCGGGAAGTCAGCGTGTTATTAGCGCTAATCTGGTAGTCGAATCGCGGAGAGATTTCAATACCAGCGCCCGGATTCGGAACCGCCTGGGTGAACCGGACAGCATTGTTGTTCGCATCCAAAGAGGTAAATGCGTTGACAACCCTGTGATCCTGCGTATTGCGGTCCTCCACATTCAGAAAGAATGAACCTTTCTTGCCGGCTGGGCCGCCGATGTTGCCCTCGACCTGCTGCGCGTCATAGGTGGGCCTCAGATGCAATGCGAATGGATTAGACGCGTTGAGACCAGAAGGACTGTCTCGGAACATCAGTTGACCGTGAAACTTGTCCGTTCCCGGCTTGGTGAAGATTTCAATGCGGCCATAACCCAGGTGATCATACTGCGCTGAGAAAGGGTTCTGGTTGACGCGGATCTCACGTATCGACGCTTTTGGCGGAAGCGTGCCGCCGCTGAAGCCGTCAATATACATCTGGCCGCCATTGGGCCCCGCCGCCGGGCCAGCCAGCGCTTGCAGTTCCGATGACAGTTCGTCGGGGTCGTCGGAAAGAGCTTCCAGGTCTTTTCCTTTAATGACCATGGCGCTGGCGTTATTTTCAGAGCCAATATCCACTTTGGACTGGGTCTCTTCCACGGCGACTTGCTGCTGCTCGACTGCAATTTCGAGACGAACGTCCAGCTTCTGATCTTTGCCGGTAGTGAGATCTACATCCTGAGATGCTACGGAGAAACCTTTGGCGCTGACGCTGACCGTATACTTGCCGGGCGTGAGCCCTTTAACTTCGTAGGTCCCCAACTTGCCGGTCTTGGTAGTCGTAGTTTGCCCCGACTCGCTTTTGGCGGTTACAGCAGCTCCCTGCACGACGGCGCCTGAGGGGTCAGTGACTTGTCCACGCAAGGTCCCGGCAGCCTGGGCCCAAAGCTGCGCCGCGCACAGCAGAATAAGAAATATGAAAACCGTATACCGCGATAACACACGACCAGTAAATCTCATAGAAATTGCCTCAGTACTCCGTTGAACTTTTAAGCCTTATTCGTGTAAATCCGCGAAATCCGCGGTTAGCCGTTTTTCTCGAAGCTCGTAGCTGTGGTTTATTCGAAACTCGAAATCAGAAACTCGAAAGCTTTACTGTGTATCTCCGCCGCCGCCAGACATATTCCATGCCGATAGGACCGCCGCTGTCGCACTCCCGGTGGGCGATGCCGTAAGAATCGGTTCGACGCCGCTTAACAGCGTGATCGCCTTAACGTCAGAGGTCTCGGTGCCCTGGGTCGAAACGATCATGACTGCGTCGCCTTTTTGCAAATCGGCGAGTGTCACCGCTGGAAGGCGATTGAGGAATTGTTGAACGTCGGGCGAGCCGCCCGGGCGTCCTGCACCGGCAGCTCCTGCTGGGCGAGACCCGCCGGCAGGTGAGCTTTCGGGGGCAGCCGCGGCCGGAGCGCCTGTTTTGGCATCGGCAGACTGCGCGGAGGCGGGACGAGAAGAAACGCCTCCCTTGAGCACCATTGCCATTCTTTGCGCCAGCGGGAGAGGGACCTTGCGTAACTGGGAGTCAGTCGTGAAGTTCACCGTCACCGGCTTCTTTTTGAATACATCCATGACGCTGAGTGTGTTCCTGGAGGCATCCACCGAAATTATTGTGCCCGCAATATTTCTGAACGAACCGGAGATGATTTCATCGGCGGCAAATTCTTTTCCATCGGCGCTGCGCGTTCCCCGCGCACGCAACTGATCGCCGGTTTTGATGTCGTCAAAGCTTCCCGGCCTGGCATCGTTGAACTTTATCGAGTCCGGCGCGTAGCGAAGATAACGTGTGTTGTTCGAGGTCTTGATGCTGATGTTATTGCCTGGCACGATCGAAACGGTGATGGTTTTCGCGGCGGGGTCAACTGCTGTAATAATGCCCCCCACGCCCCGCTTTTGCCAGTCTTCCTGTTCATGCTCCTGCTTTTGGGCGACATCGGTCTGCTTCATCACCACGACCAAGGCTGCCACTACGGACTGAGCATCGCCCGCAGTGCCGCGGGCCAAAATCCTGTCTCCGACCTGCAGATCTGAAAATTCTATGGGGGTGGCGTCTTTCAGGCTGGTCTGGCCCGGGGCGATGCGCACAATACGGGTGGAGTCCTGCACCTGAACCGACACATCAGGACCAGAGTCAGTTTTCATCACCAGGGTTTTTCCCACAATGGACTTCACCGTGCCAATCTGTTTTGCCGTGACACTTGCGGCCGCCGGACTCTGCTGCGCCTGAGCGGAAGGAACACCGCCCATGATGAGAGCCCCAAAAGCGGAAAGCAAGACGTATAAAAGCAATGTTCGCATGGAATTCATATCTATTTGCATTACGGGCAAGGGCGCCGTGTTCCCATAACACCCAGACTCAATCCTGACGTTGCATCCTGCCCCACGCAAGATGGGAGAATCAAATGAGCCGCTCTATTGTAAGACGTGTTCAGTCCCTGTTTTGTTAATTAAGTTTAAGAAAAAATTTCGTTAAAGACGAATCCTCAACTCTCTAAAGAGCCCAACCAGCATAAGCGGGAAAAATGAAGATTTGGTGAATGCAGGATTTTAAATTGTGAAATAGAGAGAGCTTAGATGAAAGGATCGGTTACTGCTACCCATAAATTCCATGGGGGTGGGGAAAACACAATGCAGGTTGTTGTTCACGAACGAATCTGCTTAGCGTTAGCGACACGAGTAACTCGTGCCTGATACAAGTCTGGTCAGCCTTGCGCTGGTTTTTTCTTGCGGCTTAGAATAGCTCCTCCGCACCTTTGCCTGTGAGCGCCAGTTTTTTGGCGCGGAGCGTCCCACTGGTTAAGGCACCGCCGCCTGGTCGGGCGGTATTTGCAAAACCTTGGACCTTCCGGCCATGAGCGCCGTAAAGCGTGGATCCTTGCGGATGCTGGTAAACTCGCGGTCCTTATAGACGTCGTCGATCTTGTTATAGCCATCCTCAATTGCTTTTCGCAGATAGAGCAGGCAGCGGTCGGCATTTCCCGTGGTGGCATACATCTTCGCAATTACATATTCGTACCTGGCGCGGTCATCGGCTGAGGCCAGTTGCAGCGATACGCCGCCGCGCGACTTGCGCTCGAAGATGTCTGGGTCGAGAGCCAGCGCCCGGCTGTACTCCACCGAGGCCTTCTCATATTGTTTTTCCGCAAAGTATGCCGTGCCCAGGTTGCTGTGAAATGAGGCGGAGTCGTCCCTTAATTTGATTGCCTGTTCATAACGTTTGGCCGCCCGGCCATAGCGCTTGTGAATGTATTCGATGACCCCTAGATTGTTGTAAGGCTCCGGGTAGAGCTTGTTCATCCTGGTGGCATGTTCGAACTCACGCTTGGCAGCGTCGTAACGCAACATCTCCAGGTAGGTGATGCCGACTTTGTTGTGCAAAATGGCAGAATCGGTCTTGGCCATGGCTGCGTGATAATAGTCGAGCGCGTCAGCGAAGGCCTTTTCCGCGCGCAATTCGTCAGCGTCATCCTCCAATTGCTGCGCGGTGGCGTTAGGAGAAGGCGGCTCTACCTTGTGGATCTGCTGCGGCACGATGGCAGTGCCATTGACTGGAATGTTTGAGTTCGGCGATTGTGGTACAGACTGCTGAGCTGAAGCAGATGTCGAGGCGGGGGGAACCGAACTGCTGGAATAGCTTGAAATCTGCGGCAGCGCCATAGATGCTGCCAAAACAGCGTAATAAACCAGAAACATATAAACCTCCTTCGAGATCAGTTTCTTGGCTGTACTGGGTCCGCCTGTGATCCGGGAGCTGGCTGGACCGCGGGCGAAGTTGCTTTATCCCCTTTCTTGTCTTTGTCGTCTCCACCCCCGCCAAACAATCGGCCCCAGAAGCCCTTCTTTTTCTTCGTCTGATCCTGGCTGCCCGGAGCAGCTTCGGCTACAGCGCCAGGCGGAGAGGATACTGCTCCGTTAGACACCGCTGGGGGTGGTGAAGGCTTGGATTCTCCGCCAAAAATTTTGGAGAAGAACCCGCTGATAGCTCCAGTGCCGGATTGGTCACAGAAATCCCGTGGCTCGGTTCCGGAAATGAAGGTGGCATAGTAATCGTCGGGGCACGTAGGTGTGGCCAGGCGATTGGTGATCTTGTCGAGTTTTACCCCAGTCACGCCGGCTGGAGCAGGGAAGGGCTGGGGATCGGTGTATCCCGGCAGGGTGACTGCCCGCTTCATAAATTCAGCCCAGATAGGCGCAGCCGTATAAGCGCCACTCAGCCGCAGGTCGCTGTAATCGTCATATCCCACCCAGACGATGCAGAGCAGGTTGCTGGTGTATCCGGCGAACCATGCGTCATGCGAGGTGCCGGTCTTGCCGGCAGCAGGCGAGGTGAAGCCCCGGCTGCGGACCCCGGCGGCGGTGCCAAAATTCAGTACGCCCTGCATCATGTCGGTCATGACGTAGGCAACACGCGGGTCGAGCACCTGCTCGCGCTTGGTAGAGAAGTTTTCGATCACGTTGCCGCGGGCATCGCGCAGAGAGCTGATCATGAGCGGCTGAAGGCGGGTGCCACTATTGGCAAAGACGGTGTACGCGCCTGCCATATCCAAGGGAGTGGCATCGTAGGAGCCAAGGGCCATCGCCGGGGTGGGCTGCACCGACTTGATGCCGGCAGCACGGGCGAGTTGCGCCACTTTGTCGTAACCCACTTGCTCGGCCAGCTTCACGGTAGCGTTGTTCAACGACATTGCCAGTGCGTAACGGGCGGTTACAGGCCCATGGTACTCCTCTTTGTAGTTGCGCGGCTCATAAATTTGATCGCCGTAGGTAAACGTAGTGGGAGAGTCATCTACCATGCTGGCGGGGGTCAAGACAGTATCAGCCCCGTTAATGCCGGTGTTCACGGCTGCCGCATAGACAAATGGCTTGAAGATAGAGCCTGTAGGCCGCTTGGCTACGGCATGATTCAATTGGCTGGTGCCGTAATTGCGTCCACCAACCAGGGCGAGCACTTCGCCGGTATGGGGATCGAGTGCCACCAACGCTACCTGCGCTTCTGGCCCCGGACTGATTACTTTTTCTTTAGTTGCCGCTTTACCCTTACCTTTGACCACGGTGTGGGTGCGCAGTTTCTTCACCTGGGCATCCACCTCTTTCATCCCAACCTCAATAGCTTCAGCAGCCGCTTTCTGCAGGTTGGTATCGAGAGTGGTGTAGATGCGATAGGCATTTTCATTAACGTCTTTTTCGTTGTACTTGGCAATGAGGGTGTCGCGTACCAGATCAACGAAATAGGGCGCCTCGCTGGCTTCCACGTTAGGAGAGGCCAGCTTCAGAGGAGTCGCCTTGGCACGGTCAGCCTGTTCCTGGGTAATGGCGCCGGTTTCTACCATGCCATCCAGCACCAGGTTGCGGCGCTCCAAGACTCGCTCGGGGTGTCTGTAGGGATCGTAGTAGCTGGGGCGCTGAATGATGCCAACCAGCAGCGCGGCCTCAGGAAGGGTCAGGTTCTTCAGGTCTTTTCCAAAATATGCCTGCGAAGCTTCGCCAAATCCGGAAAGAGTAAATGAGCCCCGCTGTCCCATATAAATCTGGTTGGCATAAAGCTCGAAGATCTGTTTCTTGCTGAACTTCTGCTCCAGGATCATGGAGATGAGTATCTCCGTGAGTTTGCGTTTGTAATTTTTCTCAGGGGTAAGAAAGAAGCCGCGGGCAATCTGCATGGTCAGGGTGGAACCACCTTGCTCATACTTGCCTGCCCTGAAATTGACCCATGCCGCTTCTGCGATGCGGTAATAATTCACGCCGCTGTGCTGGAAAAACCGGCGGTCTTCGATAGCAAGCACGGCATCTATCATGACCTTAGGAATATCTTCATAGCGCACCAGCCGCCGCTTGGAGCGCTGTTCACCCTCAAAGAGGGCGGTAAGCAGGGGAGGCTCGAGTTCATAGGCATCGAGTTCGCGTCCGTCGTCAACCGAGCTGATGCGTTCGACTTTGCCATTAGAAGCGCTGATGACGGCACCTTCCGGGCTGTGATAAGAATTCGCGCCCGGCCGCACTTCAATTCCATGCTGGATGAGGCGGTAGGTGCCGATCTTCTGGTCGTCGGGCTGGTCTTCCGAGTATCCGGCGCGGTGCAGCTCAGCGGTGATCTCGCGGCCGTCAAATTTATCGCCGGGATGCAATATGCTGGGACGGGCGTAAATCTTGGCGGCGTTGCTGAAGATCTGGCCGCGCATGCGATGGTCAACAATGCGCTCATACTTGATATAGAAGAAGGCAAAGATCCCCAGTCCAATCGTGCATGCGATGAGGAAGGCTGCCAGGCCGATTTTTACGATGGGTCGAGAAAGGGTAGCGCGCCAGTCACGCCCGCGCTTAGGCGGCTTGGCGGTACTCCCGTTCTTTGCCCGGGCGGGTTGGGTTTTTACGTTCAAGATATGGACCTGCAAACTCCTGTGTTGTTCGATGCTGGCACGGGCCAAAAAGTCAGACCACCAGATAGCCGGGGTTCTTGCCTATTTTATCGCGTTTAAATTCAGACGAGCGGCGTGTAGGGGTTTAACTTGTGATCCTTTTTTGCAAATTTCTCTCACTTATGCGAGGGCGGCCGCCGTTGCCGGTCCCTGGGCTGTTAGATTCCTTTGTTTCCCGAGGACGGATTGAAATGCAGGTCCTGCGGAAAAAAGGGCAGATCAACATGCACAGTATATTCTACGCTGATTTGAACCTGAAGCCGCCCTATCGGCCCCACGGAGACGTGAACCTGATCTGCAGTGATAGGAAGATCGTCACTGCGCGCTTCTTTCAAAATCTCATTGCGAATGGCATCTTCCGTCAAGTTGCTATAGGAAGTTCTGCGGGCCTCTTCATCCAGATAATCCTGAAATTGGTAGTTCTTGAAAAAAGGAGGCAGCATCTCAAAGCAGACGTACACAAAAACGATAAGGAAGAGAAAGCCCAGGATCGGTTTGAAATATTTCATATGCAATATGCGTACAACGACGCCGCTGAAGATTGATCGTGTGCGATCCGGAAATCAATTTTCAGCGCCAGCAGCTCAAGGCCGCGCCATCGCCGTAAATTCGTCCGTAATGCCGCTGATATTAGCATCATGGGTCTCACGTGTCGAGCGGTGAAATACTTCAATTTTGCCTTCAGAAACCTTTTTGCCAACAGTGATCCGGAACGGGATGCCTATTAAATCCGCGTCCTTGAATTTGACTCCGGGCCGCTCATCGCGGTCGTCGTAAAGCACATCGTAACCCGCCTTGGCCAGGGTCTCGGCAATTTCTTTCGCTGCCGGGCCCAGGAAGGCGTCCTTTACATTGGTTGGCGTGACCACCACGTCAAAGGGGGCAATCCCCAGAGGCAGCCAGAAACCTTCTTCATCATGGTTTTGTTCGATGGCGGAGGTCAGAATGCGCTCCATCCCGATGCCGTAGCTGCCCATGATTGGGGTGATCTCTTTGCCGTCTTTATCAAGCACCCGCAGGCCCATGGATTCGGAATATTTATATCCCAGCTTGAAAATATGCCCGATCTCCACTGCCTTGGCTACGCGCAGGGGAGCGCCGCACTTTATGCAGCCTTCTCCGGCGGCCGCGTTGCGCAAATCAACCCATTCGGTCACGCCAAAGTCGCGGCCCGGGGTAACGTTGCGAAGATGAAAGTCTTCTTTATTGGCGCCCGCCACAAGGTTCTTGCGGCCTTTAAGCGCATTGTCTCCCAGGATAATGGGCAGCGCCTCCAGCAGGATGCGCTGGGTCTGGCTGCCTCCCATATCGGCGTGAAAAGCCGCGAGCCCCACCGGGCCAAGATATCCCGCGGGTGAACGAAATACCTGCTGGATCTCTTCGGCGTGCATCGGACGCGTCTCTTTTCCGTGTAGTGCGGCGGAAAGCTTGGCCTCATTAAGAGTATGGTCTCCGCGCAGAAGCACAACCACCGGACGCGTGCGCGTTTCTTTGCTCTTAGAATCTTGACTGATCTGCATCAGCGCCAGCGTCTTGATTTTCTGCGTGGGCGAAACCTTGAGGAAATTGGCAACCTCTTCAATGGTCTTCATGCCCGGCGTGGAGACCAGCTCAGGTTTTGGCCCGGTGGGCTCCAGGTCTTCCGCTGGAGGAAGCACAGAGGCGGCCTTTTCCAGGTTGGCGGCATAGTCGCACTTCTCGCAGGTAGCGATAAGGTCTTCACCCGCCTCGGTGGCCACCATGAATTCATGTGACTGTGAGCCGCCCATCGACCCTGAATGCGCCTCCACGACCGAATATTTCAATCGGCAGCGATCGAAGATGGCGCGATAGATGTCGTAATGCTTCTTGTAAGAAGCATCGAGCCCGGCGGCATCAACGTCGAAGGAATAAGCGTCTTTCATCGTGAACTGGCGCACGCGCAGCAGTCCCGACTTGGGACGGGGCTCGTCGCGGAACTTGGTCTGAATCTGGTACCAGATCTGCGGCAGTTGCTTGTAGCTGCGCAGCTCGTTGCGGGCGATATCGGTCATGACTTCCTCATGAGTCATGCCCAGGCACAGGTCGGCCCCCTTACGGTCCTTGAGGCGAAACATGTTGTCGCCCATGGCAGTCCAGCGGCCGCTGGCCTCCCAGACCTCGCGCGGGTTGAGCGCCGGCAGATAGAACTCCTGCCCGATCTTATCCATCTCCTGGCGGACGACGTTGGTGATCTTCAGGATCGAGCGCTGGCCGAGAAACAAGTAGGAATAAATACCGGCGGCGAGTTGGCGGATGTATCCCGCGCGCAGCAGGTATTTGTGGCTGGCGACCTCGGCATCTGCCGGGGCCTCGCGCAGAGTGGGAATAAACAGTTGTGACCAACAGTGCATAGAAAGTTGTTGTGAATACGAATCATTGATTCTAATTCATTGAGGGCAAGACGGGAAACCTGGCTGTAATGTTGCTAAAACCTAAAGGCCACCACGGAGTCACAGAGACAAAGCTTGCTATTCGGATATCGCATTCGCAGGCTCAGACGGTGATAACGACTTCAGGACAATAACTGCGCGACGGCGCTCTCGACGTGAATCTTGGTTGTATCCAAAAATGGAATGCCGCTGTTGGCGGCGTCCCGCAAAATCAAGGGCAGCTCAGTCCCACCCAAAATCAAGCCTTCAATGCCGTCGCGTTGTTTCAGTTGGTCCACGATGGCCAGCAGACGCTCGCGGGTCTCCGGCAGAAAAATGCCGTTGATCAATTCGCCCATGTACTTCTCATGGATGTAGATTTGATCGTCCAGATTGGGCACGACTAACGCGATCCCTTCCCGGGAAAAAACCTCCGGATAGAATCGTCCTTGCATAGTAAATCGCGTTCCCAACAGACCCAGCTTCTTCAACCCACGAGCTTTGGCTATGTCGCAAGTTGCCTGCACGATGCTGATCAGAGGAATAGGAGACTGGCGTTGGACCTCATCAAAAACAATGTGCGCGGTATGGGCTGATAACAGGCCGAAATCTGCCCCGGCATTGGCCAGTTTGTGCAACCCGCCAACGAAATAGTCGGTTAGCTTCGCGAATTCACCAGCTTCGATCCAACTGGGCAGCTTGTTTAAGTCGACACTGTTGATAATGATCGAGGGATAGCTGCCGTCCTTTTTCTTCTCGCGATAGGAGGCGATGATGAAACGATAGTATTCGATGGTTGACTCTGGTCCAATGCCGCCGATGATTCCCGCAGTTTTCATCATTCATTCCGAACGGTGCAAGTTATTTTGCAGCCAGCCCTCTGGGTCGAAGTGCTTCTGATATTCCACAAAAGTCCGGTCAGCTTCGATCGAGCGCTCCGGGGGTAGATGGTCGCCGCAGAATCATGCCGCACACATGTACCGGATTGGGCAGCACGGTTCAGATCTTCGAGGGCGGATTGTATGTTGTCATGATACATAAGAATTGAGTCATTGAATCTCGCAAATCTCGTTGCCTTGGGAAAAGAACCTTATGTAGTATGCTGGCATCGAACGATCACGGTTCAAATCTTCATCGCATCTATGCTTTCAAACATGAGAGCTGACAATGGAAACTGAATGACGCCGTCACAGCCACTCCTGGAATATAAAAAACATGCGTTGAGCGCCGGTGGTTCCTGAAACAGCTTCAGGTAAAAACGTTGATGACACGAGTCTGACCATTCCGCAGGGACGTACCTTTTCGAAGGCAGCAATCTTTTGCCATGAACCAGCAGGATTTGAGGCCGGATGCGTTCGCAACTGCAACTCATTTTTCAACCCTGCGACCGGTTTAATCCGCGGTTTTTCTGCAGCCGAGATTATTGCCGAGCCGCTCGTCATCCAAAGACGTGGGTCCGATGCGGAACGACGGAGGAGCGCCCATGAATTGACGGAGCAACCGGGATTACTGGGGGACGCCGCCAGCCGTTTAGCATCCGAATTCAGCCGAGTGCTTGGTTCTGGATGAAGCGCTTTCCGGGCTGGGTTTTCACACTCAAAGGGCAGATTGTGCATTTACTGCTGGAACTGCAAGAACGAGCGCCGCTGACATATTGGTTTAACTCCCACAATCTGCCAGATGGCACAAATCGCCGATCAGGTGGGCAAACAGGCCACTACCAACAGACGTTGCTGTGCCCTGTTTGCTTTTAACTGGCAACTAAATTCAATGGTTACCTTCGTTGATGCATTTTCCGGTTATTGTCAAAATGAACAGGGAACCGACGTCCCTGGGCATTTGCCTTAACAGCCCGTGGTGCAGGTCAACTGAAAGATATTGTCGTCAGCATCGACGACAATGATGGGCGATGGGCCGCCTTGCTTTGGGGGCTGCTGAAACGCGCCATCTATCGCGATTGTGATTCCATACGCCGGCGCTCCGGCAAACGTCAGCGGCTTCCAGTTTTTGGTGGATAAAGTTGTCGGCTCGTATTCGTAGATCGGGAATCCGGTTCTGTCGCCTCCGCTGGATCCGACCGCAAGTGCAGCGATGTAGCCGTTTCCTGGTGTCACGCCGACGGCCACGAGCGAGGAAAAGTATCCGATGTTGTTATTAATGCTTCCCAAAAAAGGAGTGCTGGGCTGGCCATTATTGAGGATCCACCACTGTTGAACGTGCGAATTATCCGCAGTCTGCGTTTGCGATATTTGCTCAGGAGCGTAGGGGCCAACAATCACGCCATCAAGGGGTAAGTACTCATAAAGTTGACCATCACAGGAGCTGATGAAGATCAGCACAGGCTTCTGAGCATTTGCGCCCGAAAAGCCCGCAGAAAGCGGTCCGCCCATGCCCAAATAGCTCGGGCAATTCTGAGGTCCCTGTCCCGGACGCGCGATGATCTCAATCCACTGTTTACTGGAGTTAACGTATTCCCAAATATTGGAGTTGAAATCGAGGACATAGACATTCTGTGTGCTGTCGACGGCAATGGACCCACCGTCATGTTGCGGAGCGGCCAAGAATGGCTGGGTTCCAAGTGGGTTAAAGGCTTTCGACGTCGTCGTCGCAGCATAAACCAGGTAACCATCGGCAACGATAGCGATTCGACCTCCGCCGAAGCTCATAAGCCCGTCGAAGTCTACAGGCGGGGTCGCAGCTGTGGCTTTCTTTGTCCAACCGGCTGCCGCGGCATTCTCAGCGACGCCTGCGCCAAAGACAGCCAGCAACATTCCCCAAAAGACTGCTCTTACGATGTACATCGGTATAGCTCCTTTTCTAGTTTGTTAATTTTTCGTGAAGCGATGGTTTTACTCTGCACCGATTTTGAGTTCCAGTAACACGCCCTGCTTCTCAAGAATGTGCGTATCAGCGAGTCATGCGCAGACAATTTTGCTGTTGCTCAAGATGCACAGTTCTTACCAATTTGTTTGTGCGGCATGGAATGTTTTATAAAGCTTCTTCAGTTATCAATTAACTTGGTCGGACCACTGACTCAGGCAGCGATTGGTTCGCTTTGGGACGGTTCCCGTATCAGGAATAGTTCTAATTCAGTGTTTATATAACCTGTTTTCAATGAATTATGCATTTTGGTTCGGAAACTGTGAAATGTTTGTAAAAATCAGAATGACGCCTTCGAGAAGGACTTGCGGAACAGGGAGAGAGTTCGATAAAATTTTTGCAATTTTGTGGGGCACACAGCTTCTTCTGAGATTCTGCAGTAGCCGGACACTCGCTCTTTAATAGCGGCGTCACATGGGAATTCATTCCCATTGGCCAGTGGTGTACGTATGCATGGAAGTCGTCGACAGATTGACCCGAAAAAAACATGCTTCGGGTTAGACTTCCCAGCCAATACTGCAACATTCATTTCACCTCCGCAAAATTGAAAGTCTGGTGCTTCGAAAGACGTATGAAACCAGGGATAGCCGCAGATTTTCAGGATGAGCCAAATGAAAGAGAAGCTGTCGAAGCTTTTCTCGCCACTGGCAGCGAAGCTGCGTTTGGCAAGCTCGCATCAGCACTGTTTACCCGCCTGGTCCGCTATTTCTCGATACGCGGGCTGGATGCGCAAACAGCGGAAGAACTCGCGCAGGATGTTTTAATGATCATCTATCGGAAAGCTGAGATGCTGCGGAACAAAGAGAGCTTTTATGGTTGGTTCTACAAGATCGCTCGCAACCAGCACCTGCAACATGTTCGCCAGCACAAGCGCGAGGCGGAGTTGGTCGATCTGGATCGGCTGCCGCCCTCGTCAGGGCAAGCAGGCGAGACTTCGCAAGAAGATGAGTTCTTTCACTGGATTCACCCTCTGGAGCCGGACGAGCAGCAAATCATGATTCTGCGTTATGTCGAAGACCTGACCTATCAGGAGATCGCCACTGCGCTCAGCATTCCACTTGGAACTGTGAAATGGAAGATTTTTGATGCTAAGATGAAGCTGACCGACATCTTAAGCCAGTCACGGGAAAGATCGATGTGAACCACAAATACTCATGGCACCATTGGGTTGATTACCTGGAGGGCGCTCTGCCAGAAGAACAGAGGGCCGAAATGGAGGAACATCTCCGAGCCTGTGAAGAGTGCGGCCACCTGCGCAATAATGTAATAGCGGTAGAGAACAAGCTGCAGCTTGCCGGAAAGCGGCTGAGGAATTCCTTCCCGCTGAATCAAGATCGGACCCGCCAGGCTGTTGAATCCTGTATTGAGAGCATCTCCAAGACAGATGCGGCCGTCCCAAATTCCACCTCCATGCTGGACCGGCTCACGACCTTGCGCGCTTTCATGACGCCTTTGTGTGGTTCTGGAACCGTGACCCGCGCATTGCGGGCGGCTGCGCAACGTACCGCGGTTCCATCCCCTGAGGCGCTTCCCGAAGTGTTATGGCCTGATTTTATGGAAAATTTGAGCGCTATAACCGGCGTGCTGTGCGGCGATCCTGCGGCTGTGCTGGTGGCCGAAGTGGGAAGACTGGCTTCATAAATCAGACAAAACGAAATGATGATCAACGCCATAACCCGACTTACACCGCGGGTTATCGCTTACGTCACGATAGGCTTCGCAGCCTGCTGGGTGATCTGTCGCCTGATCAGCGATTTTGTCTGGCATCCCAACTGGGGGCCGCTTGAGGTAGCGATTTTTGTAATCGAGGGCGTCATCGCATACGGAATTGCAATGGTGCTCTGTTTCCAGATTGCCGCCGAATACCGTCATAGTTATTGGTTGCGGGTCGCGTGGCTTTGCCTGGCTGTAAAGTCAGGTGTGGCTGTAGTGCGTTATGCGCTGGACGATCCCATGATTAACCTGATCCGACCTGGTTATTATGAGAGTCCCTGGAGCGGATTGGCCAGAGAGTTGCCAATGGCGGTTGCGCTTTCGTTTTTAGTGGCAGGCATGCTGGCGATGGCGTACGGCTTTTTGCAGATGGGATTGGGATTCAAACTGGAACGCCGCGATTGGGCTGCCATTGCAGGTGTGATTGCGGTTTTGATTGCCGTCATATACTTCCGCCAAGACCTGTCAGCCGCGCGCTGGAAGAGCATGCCACTGGTGCTGCAGGCCCAGATTGCAATCCAGATATTGTTCGCAGTCGCAGCGGCCATTAGCATCATTCTTTACCGTTTAAGCCTGCAAATGGGCGGCGGGCAATTAGCCCTGGCCATGCGTAGCCTCATTGTTTACATCGTTCTGCGCTCAATGCTGGTATTTGTCTCGATGATTTTGCTGCCCAGCTTGTTCCGTGTAGACCGCGAAAATTTTGTCACTATGTTTGTGTACCAGGCTACTCCCTGGTTGTTCACCCTCGCCGCGGTATATCGCTTCCAGCTTGCATCCAATGCCACTCGTCATGTTGCAGCGTGGCGAGTCCGGGAACTCTCCGCAAAAAGGGTCGGAATCTCCTAACGATGGCAGGGCGGCGGCGCAACTGTTGCAGGAAGCATTACGAGCATAAGCGTCAGCGCCCTGCGGTTGAGCAGCGATAGGAGAATTGGCAGAACCACGTTTTTCACCCGAACTCGTTCAAGCTCCCCGCTTCATTCACACAACATTGCGATTGGTCGATAAGACTTCAATGGGTTTTTGGTTCTCGCATTTGCATCCAGTTCCATGCGGTGCTCACGCTGTGTTGCAGGGAACAATTGGCCTTCCAATTGAGGAGTTGTTGGGCGCGAGCCGAATCGGCCACCAGCACTGCGGGGTCTCCCGGGCGTCGCGGCGCCATGCGTTTAGGTACCTTGCCGGCAATGTTTTCCACCGCGCGTAATACTTCATTGACGGAGTGCCCCATTCCTGTGCCCAGGTTAAGTCCAACGGGTTCCCCTCCTTTGGCTAAATACTCCAGCGCCAGGGCATGGGCCTCAGCCAGGTCATTGACATGAATGTAATCGCGAATGCAGGTCCCATCGGGAGTCGGATAATCATCTCCATAGATTTCAAGCTCAGGCCTGGTGCCGGCTGCTGCTGCCAGGGCGAGTGGAATAAGGTGTGTTTCAGGATGATGCAGCTCGCCAATTTTTCCACTTTCATCGGCACCGGCGGCATTGAAATAGCGCAAGCTTACGAAACGCAGGCCATAAGCTGTGCTATAGGCCTTCAAGGCGTGCTCGAAGAACAACTTGGAAGCGCCATAAGGATTGACCGGTTCACGCGGGGTCTGTTCCTTGATGGGCACTGTGGCTGGGACTCCATAGACGGCGCAAGTGGACGAAAAAACAAAATAGCGCACTCTGGAATCCACTACGGCATTCAGCAATGCGAGCCCGGCCTCGACATTGTTGGCAAAATATTTGCGCGGCTTCTCGCACGATTCGCCGACATAGGCGTGGGCAGCGAAATGCATGATTGCATCGGCCTTTTCCAGAACCGCCATCAAGGTTGAAGTCTCTGAGATGTTTGCCTGGATGAATGCGAAGCCTTTTGCAAGAAAAGCATGCCCGGTCGAGAGATTGTCATAGACCAGGACTTCATGCCCTCGCTTTTGCAATACGTGAGCGGTATGACTGCCGATGTAGCCTGCACCGCCGATAACGACGACTCGCATAAATCATCCTTCCCGCAAGACCTTCTAGAAACGCAATAAGTAGCTTACCTTAACGAAGAATTGCCGCCCGGTTAGCCTCGTAGGAGGGCCGGTGCGAAGAAAAGTTCGCGGCATCGTCGAATCAGGTCCAAGAGCCAGGTTTTCATATCCGTCAATGTAGCCGGCGTAGAAGGCGGTGCCTGGGTTCAGTTGATAGGCCAAAAGAATATTTGTGGCAATATTTTTGGTTCGATCCTGTGCGATCAGCTCCGGATTCGAGAGCACGGCGTCATAATCGAGAATCCCACGCAAAGACAACGCTTTTGTGAATTGATAATTCACCTTCCAGCGCAACAGGTGACTATTAAAGACATTTTGGAAACTTTCGCCTGCTACCGGCTCCGAAGGACGGCGCAGTCCAAGTCTGCTGTAAATATAGATTTCATCGAAGCGCAGCCGTTGGGTGGGCCGAAGCGTAAGATCGAAGCTTGCCTGGGTTGATTTTCCCAGAAAGGGCGTGAGGTTGTTTCCAGGGAAATAATTAATGTCTGTTCCCCGGCTATACGTCCCCATATATCCGAACCATTGCCTGGGTTGACCCGAGAAAGAAACACCATTGCTGAATTTATGAAAGCCAATGGCATCAAAGAGCTCGTAGGCCTGACTATGAAAAAATTGGATTTGAGTCGAGCCCGCCATGGCCATGGTGAAACCGGTTTGTGAATAGAAATCCTGCAGTTGCTTCTGGCGATTCCAGTTGCCCAGCACGGTCAACGATGGTCCAAAACTCAGCAGACGCTCACCTTCGGGCCGCCACAAATAACTGACATAGTTGGTTATCTGGCGGATATCTGTCCGCTGGATAAAACCCAGTTGATTTCCATCAAAATTGGGGCTGCGGTCCTCGTAAGAAGTGGAATATGTAAAATGACGTCCGCTGTGTTCAATTTCGGCAAGCCCGGCAATCCCATGGGGGTGAGAGCCAATCTGGGTGCGGGTCTGGCTATCGGCCAACTGGCCGGTGAATGCCCAGTTGGAATTAAGCTTCAGATGGGTATCGAAAGAATAGACACGGTTCGATTCGGCGGCGAAATCGCGGCTGGTCACCAGAACGCCGACATTCGATTGATTGCCCAATTCACGCTGCAGGCGTACGACGCCGACACCCGCTCGCAGACCGCGCAAGGGATCGCCCAGCGGGCGCGACGCGTCATTTTCCCGGTTAACAATACCTGGCTCGCGATCATCAATGGCCAACAGGCCGAGGGCCC
>DASREY010000127.1:0-11943 GCA_035651775.1 Terriglobales bacterium | reverse complement strand
TAACCTGCACCGGGGGCCTCTCGCGCAACCGCACTGTTGGCGTGGAATTGGGCAAAGGACGCAAGCTGCCAGAAATCATTGCCGGCATGCATGGCATGGTGGCCGAAGGCGTGCTGACCACCAACGCAGCCATGGGATTGGCGCAAAAGTTCGGCGTAGAAATGCCTATTACCGAGCAGATGCATGCCATTCTGCACGACGGCAAGGCCCCGCGCGATGCTATTCGTGAGCTGATGACCCGTCCGGGAAAGGTGGAGTAACGGTGGAAGAATGTACTTTCGTACCACCGAAAGTTCCCACTTTGGCTCGATTCCGCGATAAAATCCGCAGAATCCCCCGAATGTACCCATGCCCAAGCGCATACCGATTCTTTATGTGATTTTCGGAGTCCTCATCGCCATCAGCGTTGGCCCGCTGTTGTGGTACGGCAACACGGTTGTGGGCGACGAGAGCGAACGCCTGCAGACCAACGAGAAGTTGCTGCAAAACACCATTACGCGTTCCGTGAGCGAAGAACTCACGCAGCGGCAAAGCAATCTGCTGACCATGATCAGCAATCTGGCTTCTGCTATTCAGGTGGCCAGCGGCGGCGACCTGAAGGGCGAGCACCTCGACACACCCGAATTGCGCGCTCTGCTCGAAAAATTTGTTTCTTCGTCTGACAACATTTCCTATGCCACGCTCCTGAACTCTGAATTCAAGGGAATCACCGCGGGCAAGATTCAGCTCGATGATTTCATGCGCCGCGAGTTGGAACACGCCTACCAGGCGGCCAGTGAGGGGCGTTACTACAACGGTCCGGTCATGCAGATGGGCGCCGGCAAGCAAAGCGAGACGGTAACCCTGGTCAGTTCCCCGGTGATGGTGGAAGATCATTTCATCGGAATGATCGGAGTGATTGTCGACCAGCAGCCGCTGCTCAACCGGTTGCGCGATGACTCCAAAGGTGGATTGTCTATTTATGTTGTAGACCACCAGGGCCGGCTGGTCGCAGGCGCAGATCCCACTTATGTAACCGGGCAGGATATGACGAACTTCAAGATCGTCAATGATTTCGTCAAGCAAGGCAGCAAGGCCAGCGTTACCAACACTACGGAATTTGCAGTCACGCGGAACAACGTAAAAATCAACATGCTGGGAACCTCCAGCCGGGTCCCTTCGCTGGAGTGGGCGGTCATAGCGCAGAAGACGCAGCGCGATGCCTACCAGGGCGTTGCTGAAATGCAGCGCACCGCGCTCTGGCTGGAATTCCTGGCGACTTTCTTCGTTATTCTCATCAGCATTTACGCGGCGCGCCAAATCAGTTATCCCGTCAAGACTCTAACCGAATCCAGCCGCGCCATTGCCAAGGGGGATTTTTCCAAACGTGTCCGCCTGCAGAGCCGCACGGAAATTGGAGAGCTTGCCGCCACCTTCAACACCATGAGCGCCGACCTGGAGCGGCTGGTCTTCGATCTCAAGCGCGCCGCCCAGGAAAATCGCTCCCTGTTTATGAGTTCCATCCAGATGCTGGCCGGTGCAGTCGACGAAAAAGATCCTTACACCAAGGGCCACTCCGACCGGGTTACGCGCTACTCCGTGATCCTGGCAACTGAGTTGGGCCTTACCAAGGAAGAAATTGAAAAGATCCGCATCTCGGCGCAACTCCACGATGTGGGCAAGATCGGCATCGAAGACCGCATCCTGAAAAAACCCGGCGCGCTCACCCCGGATGAATTCGAGATCATGAAGACCCACACCGTCAAGGGCGCCAGCATCCTGCGTCCGGTAGAAGCGCTGCGCGAGATGATCCCAGGAATTGAGGGCCACCACGAATCGCTCGACGGTCGCGGTTATCCCCACGGATTAAAAGGAGACCAGCTCACCCTGATGCCACGCATTATCATGGTGGGCGACACCTTTGATGCCATGACCACCAACCGCCCCTACCAGGCGGCCATGGACCCTGAATACGTAATACGCATCATCAATTCGCTGGCCACGGCAAAATTCGATCCCCGCGTGGTGGCCGCGCTGACCGCGGTCTTTGAACGCGGAGTCCTGCGTCTGCATCGCGCCGCCACCGTAACCGGCGAAGATGTCGCCGCTGCTGCTGCTGCCGGTGAACCCGCTGCAACAGTTGCCGGCAATAGACCTGCTCCAGCTCCTCCCGTTGGAGATTGATGCGGATTTTGGACGGCTCCTAACCCCACCACTTCAAAAACCCGCTGATTCCTGCCAATCAGGAAGCATCCTCCCCAGCACCGTATAATGGAATTTTCGGCGGACATGCATGGTGCTTTCATTATTCGGCAAGAAAAAAGAAAAAGAAGAAGAACAGGCAGCCAAGCCCGGCTTCTTTGAACGAATGAAGCAGGCGGTCACGCGCACGCGCGAAAGCCTGAGCGAGCGCATTGACGATATTGTTTCGTTCCGCAAGGAAATTGACCGCGAGACCCTCGACGACCTCGAGGCCACGCTCATTGCCGCCGATCTGGGAACCGCAACCACCCACGAAGTGCTGGAAAAGTTGCGCGTCCAGGCCGACCGCAAACAGATTGGCGACGTGGCCGAGCTCAAGCGGCTGCTCAAGCAGGAGTTGCTGGCCATTCTCAATACTGCGGTTACACCGGCAACCGCTGCCGAGCCCCCGGAAGTAATTCTGGTTGTGGGCGTGAACGGCACCGGCAAAACCACGACCATTGGCAAGCTGGCGAACCTGCTGGGGGGTGAGGGTAAATCGGTGCTGCTGTGCGCTGCAGATACCTTCCGCGCCGCCGCCATCGAGCAACTGGAAATTTGGGGAGAGCGCACCCGCACCGAGGTGATTAAGACCAAGCCGGGGGGCGACCCGTCTGCCGTACTCTTCGATGCCCTGCAATCGGCCAAGGCGCGCAATACGGATTTTGTGATCGTGGACACCGCCGGCCGGCTGCACACCAAATCAAACCTCATGGCGGAACTGGAAAAGATGAAGCGTACCGCCGAGCGCATCATCCCAGGAGCGCCGCATGAGGTCCTGCTGGTCATGGACGCGACCACTGGACAAAACGGTCTGCAGCAGGCGCGGCAGTTTACCCAGTCTGCGGGTGTGACGGGCATTGTGCTCACCAAGCTGGACGGTACCGCCAAGGGCGGCGTGGTCGTGGCCATCACCCGCGAGTTGAAACTGCCCGTGCGATACGTAGGAGTAGGAGAGAAGCAAGGCGACTTGCTGCCGTTTGACGCAAGCGCATTTGTGAATTCACTCTTCGAGTAACTCAATGGAAATATTGCTGGCCATCTTTGCGCTTGTCGTCATTGCCTTGGGGTTGTATCTGCTGGCGCGGCGCAGGCGGTCTATTTTGTCGGCTGATTCGGATGCGGACGCTCCTTATGCGGGAGTGCCGGCCAGGCTGACACCTCGGCCGGGCGGTAGAAGCGGTACAGCAGCTCTGGAAGAACCTGACGAGAACGACACGATTTGAGCCTGGAAGAGAGACATCACGATGTTATGCGCCAAGCCCTTGAGCTGGCCCGCCAGGGGATAGGATTGGCCGCGCCCAATCCCTACGTGGGCGCCCTTGTCGTGGATGCTTCAGGAAGGATTCTCGGCAGCGGCTTTCATACTTACGAGGGGCTGAAGCACGCCGAGGTAATTGCCATTGCACAGGCGCAAAGCAAAGGCGCTTCTTTCGGCGAAGCCACTCTGTACATCAATCTTGAGCCTTGCTGTCATCAGGGGCGCACCGGCCCTTGCACGCAAGCCCTTATCGCCTCAGGCATCAGACGCGTGGTCACGGCCATGCGCGATCCCAATCCACTGGTTCAGGGAAAAGGCATCGAGCAACTGCGGGCAGCGGGCATTGAAGTGGTCGAAGGCATTCTGGAAGATGATGCCCGCAAACTCAATGAAGCGTTCACAAAATATATTCGTTGCCATGAGCCGCTGGTCACGCTGAAAGCTGGGATGACGTTAGATGGCAAGATTGCTCCTCCGCCGGCTGAGTCGGGCAATTCCACGCCTTCAGGATCGGGCGGAGCCACAGGCGGATGGATCACCAGCGAGACAGCCCGCGCTCATGTGCAGGAGCTGCGCCATGCCAGCGACGCCCTGATGGTGGGAGTTGGCACGATTATTGCCGATGATCCCCTGCTCACCGATCGCACCGGACTGCCGCGGCGGCGTCCGTTGCTGCGCGTGATCGTGGATTCGCGCCTGCGGCTTCCGCTGGAGTCACGCGTGGTCAAGACCGCACAGGATGATGTTCTGATCTTGTGCTCCTTTGCGGAAGAGAGAAAGAAAAGCGAGTTTGAGGCGCGCGGCATCCGGGTGGAGCAGGTGGCCGTTGCGCATACTGCCACTGCGGCCGAGCGCTCGGAGAAAGTCACGCGAATGCCGTCGCGCCGGCGCACAGGCACGGGCGCTCCGGTGGTTCCCGAAACGGCAATGGGCTCCTCCGACGGCCGCCCTGATATGCGCAGCATGATGGCGCGCCTGGCCCAAATGCAGATCACGAGCCTGCTGATCGAGGGAGGCGCGCTGATCAATTGGGCAGCGCTGGCGGCGGGAGTCGTAGACAAAGTCTTTCTCTACTATGCGCCTAAAATTCTCGCCGGCACCGGCTCGGTTCCCTTCGCGCGCGGCGCTGGCTTCCGCCACATGGGCGAAGCGGCCCACGTGCGCAATGTGACCATCCATCACTTTGGGGAAGACTTCGCGGTTGAGGGATACATACGCGATCCCTATGATTTGGGGACGTCCCTCAAGTTGGAGTAATCAAAAACGAACCCATGTTTACCGGACTGATTGAAGAAGTAGGCCAGATCGCCGAGATGGCTGCGAATGACGGCCCCGGGCGCCTTACAGTGACGGCGATGCAGGCCAGTCGCGAGTTGAAGTTAGGTGATAGCGTCGCCGTAAGCGGCGTCTGCCTGACCGCGGTCAAGATCGTTCCCGGAAAATCGTTCAGCGCCGATCTTGCTCCTGAAACTCTTTCCCGCACTTCTCTGGGCCGTCTTTCCCATGGGGCATTGGTCAACCTGGAGCTTCCCATGAAGGCCGGCACACGCCTTGGTGGACACGTTGTGCAAGGTCACGTAGACGGCACAGGAAAGCTGCTCTCTCTGAAAAAAATCAAAGAGGGCGAAGATTATTGGCTGCAAATAAGCATTCCTCGCGAGCTCACGCATTACGTGGTGGAAAAGGGCTCGATCACGATCGAGGGCATCAGCCTCACAGTTGCTAAGGTAGCCAAAACTGAAGTTTCGATTGCCATCATTCCCCATACTTATAAAGTCACAAACCTGCATTCCCTTCAACCGGCAGCGCCGCTCAATATCGAAGTAGACGTGCTGGCCAAGTACGCGGAAAAAATGGCCCAGCAGAAACCGGCTTCATCATCCATCACAATGGAACGGTTGATAAAAGAAGGCTTCTAATTGATCTTCACCGATGATTGATATTCGTGCTGATGACCGCCTATTTATCCTGACCGGCGCTGGCCTCAGCGCCGAAAGCGGCATTCCCACCTTCCGCGGCTCCGATGGCCTGTGGCGCAACTTTCGCATCGAAGAAGTGGCCTCGCCGGTGGCATGGAAAAACGATCCCCGGCTTGTGTGGGAGTTCTATTCGTGGCGGCGCGAAGTTGCATCGCAATGCAAACCGAATCCGGCGCATTTTGCCCTGGCGCAGCTGGAACAGGCTTTAGGCGAGCGGCTCTTCCACTGCACGCAAAATGTAGATTCGCTGCTGGAACAGGCAGGATGCAGGAGCGTGTGGCACATGCATGGAAGATTGATGCAGAGCCGTTGTGAGCGCGCCGGGTGCAAACGGCCTCCGTTTGATGATCGAAATTCTTATCCCACTTTGGAATCAGTACCGCGCTGCGAGTGCGGCGGCCGCATTCGCCCGCATATCTGCTGGTTTGGCGAAGTTCCGTATTATCTGGAAGAAATTGCGGCGGCGCTCGATCGTTGCACAATTTTTATCTGCATCGGCAGCTCAGGCGTGGTGCATCCGGCTGCCGGCTTTGCCGCGCAGGTGAAAAGCAAGCCGGGAACGCGCAGCTACTACATCGGACCGGAAGAGCCGGCGAACAGCCGCTATTTCGATGAAAGCTTCTGGGGTAAGGCAGGAGAGATTCTGCCGAATATGTTTAACCACAAAGGGCACAAAGGAAATTAAAAGGACACAAAGAAAAAATTCTTTTGTGACCTTTCTTTTGATTCCTTCGTGTCCTTTGTGGTTAAACTTTCTCCGGCTTCCAGCGCAGAATTGGCTTACGGGCGGCTGTGACCTCATCCAGCCGCGAGACGCGCGTGGTGTGCGGCGCTTTCAGGATTGTCTCCGGCTCGGTTTGCGCCTCTTCGGCGATGGCGCGCATGGCCTCGATGAACAGGTCCATCTCTTCCTTGGATTCGCTTTCCGTGGGCTCAATCATCATGGCGCCGTGATCGGCGACAATCAGCGGAAACGCGGTGGTGTAAGGATGAAAGCCGTAATCTATGAGCCGCTTGGCGATGTCTCCGGTCTTGACGCCCTGCCGCGCTTGCCGATGATGGCTCAGAATGACCTCATGCATGGAAGGCGTTTTATAAGGCACTTCGTACACATCTTCCAGCTTTTTGCGGATGTAGTTGGCGTTGAGCACGGCGTCTTCGGTCGTGAGCCGCAAGCCATCATAACCGTTAGCCATGATGTAAGCGAGTGCGCGCACATGCATGCCGAAGTTGCCGTAGAACATGCGCACCCGGCCAATCGCCTTGGGACGATCATAGTTAAAGCCCAGGCTGCCATCAGGTTTGGTCACAACCACTGGAATAGGCAGGAAGGGCTCCAGATGCTTTTTGCAGGCTACCGGACCCGATCCCGGTCCGCCGCCGCCGTGCGGTGTGGAAAATGTCTTATGCAAGTTAAGGTGCATCACATCCACGCCAAAGTCGCCTGGGCGGGTTTTGCCGACCAGGGCGTTCATGTTGGCACCATCCATGTAGAGCAGGCCGCCTTTTTCGTGCAGGATGTCGGCAATTTTGTGGATCTCTTCTTCGAAGATGCCCAGGGTATTGGGATTGGTGAGCATGATGCCGGCCACATCTTCATTCATCTGCGCGGCCAGCGCGCTCACATCAACCATGCCGGCCGAGTTCGATTTGAGATTCTCGACCGTGTAGCCACAAATAGCCGCCGTTGCCGGATTGGTGCCGTGGGCCGAATCAGGAATCAGGATTTTCTTGCGCGGATTCCCCTTCGACTCCAGATACGCGCGGATGAGCAGGATGCCGGTCATCTCTCCGTGCGCGCCGGCAGCAGGCTGCAAGGTGATGGCCTCCATGCCGGTAATTTCCAAAAGGTAATCGGAGAGCAGCTTGAGAATGCGCAGCGCGCCCTGCGACATCTTCTCGGGCTGGTAGGGATGCGCATTGGCCAAGCCGGCAATGCGGGCCACAGCCTCATTCACGCGCGCGTTGTACTTCATGGTGCAAGAGCCCAGCGGATACATTCCCAGATCAATGGCATAGTTCCACGTCGAAAGCCGTGTGAAATGCCGAATGATCTCAAACTCGCTGACCTCGGGCATATTCCCCATATCCTGGCGCTCGGCAGAGCCCAGGAGTTTGGCAGCATCAACCTGCGGCACATCCAGAGGAGGAAGCTTGTAGGCTTTCTTTCCCGGCGAGGATTTTTCGAAGATCAACCCTTCGTTCTGGCTGGGATGCGGGCGGACTTTTTTAATTTTCTTATCGCTCATTGGGCCACCGCCTGGGCGGCAGCATCAATCTGTTCACGCGTAATCATCTCCGTACAACACCACACGGTCGCGTTGCCCAGCTCGGGATAGAATTTATGTAACGGGAACCCGCCCATAATATTTTTCGCCAGCAGCCGGTTATTGATGACGTGCGGATCTTCCGAGGTTTGCACCACGAACTCATTGAATCGCGGCGCGCCCTCGAACAGCACTTTGGCTTTTTTTTCGAATTGTTGCGCGGCATAGTGCGCTTTGGCGAGATTGTGCTCGGCCAGCTCTTTGAATCCTTCACGTCCGTAAATGGTCATAAAGATCGTCGCCATCGTTGCCACCAGGGCCTGGTTGGTGCAGATGTTAGAGGTGGCCTTCTCGCGCTTGATGTGCTGCTCGCGGGTGGCCAGCGTAAGCACGAAACCGCGATGGCCCTGCTGATCAACCGTTTGACCAACCAGGCGTCCGGGAATTTGACGCACAAATTTCTCGCGGGTCGCAATCACACCCGCGTAGGGTCCGCCGAACCCCAGAGGGACGCCAAATGATTGCGTCTCCATAGCGACAATATCGGCCTCGGCAGGCGGCTTCACAATCCCCAGCGAGATTGCCTCCGCGATCGAGACGATCAGCAGCGCGCCTTTCTTGTGGACTAAGTCAGCCACAGCCGCCACGTCTTCAATGGTCCCAAAAAAATTCGGCGATTGGATGACCACGCAGGCGGTCTGGTCGCTGGTGGCTTGATCGAGAGTGTTTAGATCTATGCGGCCGTTGGCAAGAAAAGGGACCGTCGCCACCGGGATGCCCTGATACTTCGAATAGGTGCCCAGCACCTCGCGATACTCAGGATGCAGACTGCGGGCTACCACCGCGCCCGAGCGTCCCGTGATGCGCATAGCCATCATCACCGCCTCGGGAACGGCGGTCGAACCGTCGTACATGGAAGCATTGGCGACCTCCATGCCGGTGAGTTCGCAGATCATGCTCTGAAATTCGAAGATGGCCTGCAACGTTCCTTGCGCGATCTCAGCCTGGTAAGGCGTGTAGGCGGTAAAGAACTCGCCACGCGAGATAAGCGAATCAACCACCACCGGACGATAGTGGTTATATGCTCCCGCGCCCAGAAAGTTGGCGTAGCCGGCGGCGCATTCGGCGGCGCGCTGCTGGAAGTAATCCACAATTTCCGATTCGGCCAACTGGCGCGTGACTTTGAGGTCGCGGTTCAGGCGATATTCGTCAGGAATATGCGAAAAAAGTTCGTCAATAGAGCCTGCGCCGATTTCGCGCAGCATCTGCTCGCGGTCTTGAGGAGATTTAGGAAGATAACGCATGAATGAATTGGATAACTTGGCAATTGCGTAATCGATTAATTGAGTAATTGAACTGGATTGCAGCCTAACAACTACCCGATTAACCAATTTCACAATTACTCAATCTATTTTCCTTGCTCTTCGGCGATAAATTTTTCGTAATCGGCGGCGGAAAGCAGCCCGTTCAGCTCCGCGGGATCTTTGACCTCAATGCGGATCATCCAGGAGCCGTGAGCGTCGTTGTTGATTTTCTCCGGGGCGTTGGCCAGGGCTTCATTGATAGCGGCAACTTTGCCGGAAACCGGCGCGAAGATCTCTGACACTGACTTCACCGATTCCACCGTGCCAAAACTTTTTCCTTTGCTGACCTCGGCGCCCACTTTCGGAAGTTCGACGAACACAATGTCGCCGAGCTGCTCCTGGGCATAGTTGGTAATACCCACGGTGGCGGTCTTGCCGTCAGCCTTCACCCACTCATGTTCGCGGGTGTACTTCAACTCATTGGGATATCCCATGATTTCCTCTTCATCACTGCTTTTTGGGTTTCTTATAAAACGGCGTAGGCACGACCTGGCACTTTACCTTCTGTCCTCGGATCTCAACGTTCACAAAAGAGCCGATTGCCGAAAATGCCGGGGGCACATAGGCCAGGGCGATATTCTTCTTCAAAAACGGAGCATACGAACCGCTGGTGACATAACCAATTTCGGTCCCGGAGGCGTCCAGAACTTTATAACCATCGCGCGGGATGCCGCGGTCCACCGACTCCAGCCCCACCAGCACGCGTTTGATGCCCTCGATTTTTTGATTCTCCAGCGCGGCTTTGCCGATGAAATCGCCTTTCTCGAATTTACAGTATCGCTCGAGGCCCGCTTCAAGCACGGTAATGGTGCCTGAAATCTCGTGCCCATAGAGCGCCATCTTCGATTCCAGGCGCAGCGTGTTGCGCGCTCCTAATCCGCAGGGAAGAATATTGAATTCCCTGCCCGCATCCAGGACTTTATTCCAGACTTCGGCGCTGGTCTTTTCATCGGAGGGAATATAAATTTCAAAGCCGTCTTCGCCGGTGTATCCAGTGCGAGCAATAAGGGTATTATTCAGGCCGCAAACCGTGCCATGGGTAAACCAGTAGTTCTTGATGGAAGCCAAATCAGCGTCGGTTAATTTGCGGAGTACATCAATCGCCTTTGGGCCCTGGATTGCTATCTGCGTATAGTGATCGCCAATGTCTTCTGCTTTGCAGTTAAATCCCTTCACATTGTCGCGAACCCAGTTGTAATCTTTCTCACGCGTGCCGGCATTGATGACCAGCAGATAGTCGCTCTCGCCCAGCCGGTGCACAATGACGTCATCTACGAAGGTGCCCTGGGGATAGAGCAGCGCGGAATAATGCGCCTGGCCAATGACAAGACGCGAAGCATCGTTCATGGAAATATGCTGCACCGCGGCCAGCGCCTCCGGGCCAGTGATGCGGATATCGCCCATGTGGCTGACGTCAAAGACGCCAACCCCGGTTCGCACCGCCAGGTGCTCTTTCATCAGGCCGCCGGGGCCGAAGGGTGAGTTGCAATATTCGATGGGCATATCCCAACCGCCAAAATCCACCATCTTTGCGCCCATCTGGCGATGGACGGCATTCAGCGCAGTCTTGCGCAGCGCGGCGGTGGTGGCCTCAACCGTTTGGGACAAGTCAATTCCTCGTGCGGCAGATTGGAATAGAACTGGGTGCCGAACCTTTCAAGTTAACAGTTCCCGGCTTGAAGTTGCAAGCGCCAGGGGTGAGACATTCTTTGGGGAAGAATGAAGCTTTCGCCAGGCATGACCCTATTTCAATCTTGTAAGAAACGCGGTACATTCTTGGCCATGGCCAATTATTTCACCTGTCTGCAGTGCGGTTCGAAGGAAGAGGATTGCCGTTGCGAGCGTTACTGTTCCATTTGCCAAAACGATCTTAATGTTCGCCTTTGTATCGACGGAAACTACTATTGCCTCGATTGCCGCGAAGCCTGCCAGTATGAGGCGCAGAAAACCCCGTAGCTTCGGGACTCCGGCGTACTGCTAGATGACCACGGTCTCCTGGTGCTCACCGAAGACTCGCCGCAGCACATCGGAAATTTCGCCGACCGTAGCGTAGTTTTCCACGGCATGAATAATGTGCGGCATCAGGTTATCGCCTGAGCGGGCGCAATCTTCCACGCGCTGAATGGCCGCCTTCCACGCGACAGAATCGCGCCGCGCCCGTAATGCCTGCACGCGCTCGACCTGCTTGCGTTCCAAAGATTCGTCAACGCGCTGGATGGGCGGGCTCTTTTCTTCTTCGATCTGAAACTGATTCACGCCTACGATCACCGCCTGGTGCGAGTCCACAGACTGCTGAAAGTCATAGGCGGCATTCTGGATTTCCTGCTGGACATAGCCGGTTTCAATGGCCTTCAACATGCCGCCGAGAGCGTCAATTTTTTCCAGATAACCCTCGGCGCGTTTTTCAATTTCGTCAGTCAAATACTCGATGTAGTACGAACCTGCCACAGGATCAACGCTCTGCGCAGCACCGGACTCATAGGCGATAATCTGCTGCGTACGCAACGCAATGCGCGCGGCCTCTTCCGTGGGCAGGGCAAGCGCCTCGTCAAAGCCGTTGGTATGTAGCGATTGTGTGCCGCCCAGCACCGCAGCCAAGGCCTGCAAAGCGGTGCGCACAATGTTGATTTCCGGCTGCTGCGCCTGCAAGGTTGATCCGGCCGTCTGGGTATGAAAGCGCAGCATGAGCGAGCGTGGATTTTTCGCTCCCACCCGCTCCTGCATCAGCCTGGCCCACATGCGCCGCGCAGCGCGGAATTTGGCAATCTCCTCCAAAAAATTATTGTGGCAGTTGAAGAAGAATGAAAGGCGCGGGGCAAATTCATCTACGTTCAATCCGGCCTGCACCGCCG
>DASREY010000126.1:0-28483 GCA_035651775.1 Terriglobales bacterium | reverse complement strand
TGCGCGGTTTGCCACACGCCGTCGCTCAAGACCCAGCCCTCTCACTTGACGGCCGGGTTGGGCAGCGTTACTGCCAATCTGTTCAGTGATCTTGAAATCCATCACATGGGCACCGGCCTGGCGGATAACGTGGGGCAAGGTGGCGCCGGTGGAGATCAGTTCCGCAGCGCACCGTTGTGGGGACTGGGACAGCGGATCTTCTTCCTGCACGATGGCCGCACCTCGGACCTGTTGCAAGCCATCCAGGCCCACGAGAGCAACGGCTCTGAGGCCAACCAGGTGGAAGATAACTTCGATTCACTTTCATCCCAGCAAAAGCAGGACTTGCTCAACTTCCTGCGCTCGCTGTAATCGTTTTACCCTTCCTGGCGAGACACGAAAGTGTCTCGCCAGCTTTCCATCGGGCCGACCGGCCTGAAATTGCTTGAATGCGAAGGAGAAATATGCATTCTGGGTTTTTACGTTTCCTGCTCGTGTTCGCCTTTTGCGTATCGCTGCCCGCCTGGGGCCAAAGCGCCGAACCGCAAAACGTCCCACAGAGCGGCGGTGATTTTTCCACCAATACCCATCCCACGGAAAAACAAAAGGTGCCGGCGGGAGTCATCCTGGTAAAAGGCGCATGGGCGAGTGCCAGCGATTCTGTGACCCCTCTGCCGGAAGGCGGCGACGTGGTGAACAACGTCTTTAGCGACCAGTATTTTGGAATGAGCTACGCGCTGCCTCCGGGTTGGACCGAAAAATATAAAGGGCCGCCTCCATCAGACACCGGCCGCTATGTTCTCGCGCAAATTACGCCTGCGGCCGCCTACAAAGGGTCAGCTCGAGGAAGTATCTTGATCACCGCCCAGGACATGTTCTTCACGCCGTTGCCTGCGGCCAATGCCCTGGAACTCATCAACTACACCAGGAATAATTTGCAGGCAGACTACAGAGTGGAACTGAAACCCACCGAGACCAGGATTGCCGGCCACTCCTTTACTTTCTTTGCCTATTGGTCTCCCGTGGCCGAGTTGCATTGGTATGTGGTGGCCACCCAAATCCGCTGCCACACCGTGGAAATTATGCTAACCAGCCAGGATACGAAACTACTGCAGAGCCTGATCCTGGACATGGAGAAGATGAAGTTGCCCGAAGAGGCCGGCCCCACCGCCGGGACGGGCGGGGGCGCTGCGCCTGTGTGCATCAAAGATTATGCTCGGGAACAAAACGTGATCGAACGTGTTGACCCGGTCTTTACCGAACACAAGTTTAACCCTGTTCCCGTCCGAATTATTGTCGATAAAAAAGGCAAGGTAAAACACATTCACTTCCTCAGCGCCTTTCCCGACCAGGCAAAAGCCATCAGCGATGCCCTGGCGCAATGGAAGTTCAGACCGTACCTGCGAGGTGGACAACCGGTGGAGGTGGAAACCGGCATCATGTTTGGGCGGGCGCCGCAGCCTGCCATATCGCAAGCAGGGGAACAGGCGACCGAATGATGAATGGAATATCCAGGACATTCCGATGTGAATCTGTAATTGACAGTTTGGCGCATTCAGACCAAGCGAGCTTTCGCAGCCGCCAACTAAGAATGAAGATGGATGATTGGTAAACTTTTCCTCCCTCGCTGGCACGACAACCGCGGATGCTTCGTCATCCGCGGTTTTTTTGCTCTGCACGACAGCCGGCGAGGCGCTGGCGCTACTACACTCGTGAACACCCATCTTCGTTACGAAAGTCTCGTCCTAAAATTCAGATCCTATGTCCTAAGATTCAACCTCTCCCCCACTCCCAAAGACCGATTGACGCAAGTTTCGCGGATACTTTAGATTAGCCTTCCTAAGTCAAACGTCTGAGTAAGGGATTCGAGTCACAAGCGGTCTCCGGATAGGGACAATCACTGATGTTGCTATGGACGGACGACTGCGGGGGACGGCCTCACAATGTAAAGAATGATCTGAAATGCAAGAAATGTATTGACTTGGATTTGACCAATAGCGTACATTGGCCCTCCTAGTCGAGCGCTGGATTAAACGGTTTTAGTACTGGTTTTTCCCGGCAGTAGCAAGCAAGTCTTGTAAGCCTTTGCAAGACAAACTTGTGGGGCGTCGGTCGGAAAATCATAAACCATTCAGGGGCCAGCGTAACAAGTCCGGGCAGGCCATCACCTACACATTCACAGTTGGCCTGTAGATATTCACAACCCTCTCAAGTCATGTGGTAGTGGCGGGACTTGCAAAATTACTTCGGCCAAAATTGGTTCCGCACGAGAAAGTTGTCTCTCCGCAGCGGGCGTTTAGAGCATTAGGGATCGCCATGCTTTCGGCGAGTGCGTGCCGGCGCTGAAAAGCGCCAGGGCTTATGGTCAACCGTAAGCAAGTGCAGGGTGTGCCCGCGGGCAACCAGCGCGGAAACACTTCCGAATTGCCGGGACCTTTTTAAATCTTATCGAAAGGAGAAATTTCAAAGCAGAACTCTTATCTTTTCCGCACGGGCCATTCCTGTTGAATGAAAGGCCGCATGCGGGTGACCTCTCTCTGTGTGTTCTTCCTCACAACACACAATCACCCCGAGGAGAATTAGGAGAGTAAAAATGTCGAATCAAAAAGTCAAAAAAATCGAAATGCTGAAACAGCCATACCTGTTAGCCCTATGTCTGACGGTTGCGCTTGGGGTTGGAACCCTCCAGGCCCAACGTGACCCCGGGCCGCGCGGTGGTCCAGCGGCAGCCGGTGGACCAGTATCGGGACTCAATTCCGATGAGGCGACGTTCTTCAAGCAGGCACTGGAGCACTTCCAGGAAATTGATTCCGTCTCTGGAACCGCCCCCGGCGAGGTCGGCATCGGCCTGGGCCCGACCTATAACGCTAATAGCTGCGCAAGTTGTCATGCACATCCAGCTTTGGGCGGCAGCAGTCCAGCGGTAAATCCGCAAGTGGCGTTGGCTACGCTTGATGGCGCCAATAACAGCGTCCCCCCGTTCATTAGCATCAACGGTCCGGTGCGCGAGGCGCGATTCATCTCCACCAACCCTGCTGATCCCAATGCAGCGCTGGATGGCGGCGTGCATGGGTTGTATACGATCGCAGGCCGCAGCGACGCTCCAGGTTGCACTCTCGCACAGCCGGACTTCGCCGCGCAGCTTGCCAGCCACAACGTGATCTTCCGCATTCCCACCCCAGCCTTTGGAACGGGATTGATTGAGAACACGTCCGACGCTACCTTAAACGCGAACCTGGCTTCGAACGCCGCTGCCAAGGCCGCATTAGGAATACATGGGAAGCTGAACCATAGCGGCAACGATGGAACGGTGACCCGCTTTGGGTGGAAGGCCCAGAACAAGTCGCTCCTCATCTTCGCCGGAGAAGCCTACAACGTGGAACAAGGGGTCTCTAACGAGGAATTTCCCAACGAGCGCGCTGCCGTTGCCGGCTGCGTGTACAACGATACTCCGGAGGATGGGACCAACATCGTCAATCATGATACCGGCAACAACGTAGGCACCGCTTCCGATATGTCGTCAGACACGGTGAACTTTGCCGGGTTCTTACGGCTGACCGCTGCGCCCACGCCGGCCACACATACGGCCTCGGAACTTAACGGCCAGAGCTTGTTCAGCAGAATTGGCTGCGCGCTGTGTCACACCCAGTCTCTGACCACGGCAAAGTCGTCGATCCCGGGCTTATCCGGTGTTACTTATCAACCGTACTCGGATATCGCAGTGCATCATATGGGGTCGAACCTGGCGGATGGAATAAACCAGGGAGCGGCCGGTCCTGATGAATTTCGTACGGCTCCGCTGTGGGGTCTTGGTCAGCGCCTGTTCTTCCTGCATGATGGCCGAACCAATGACCTGCTGCAAGCCATTCAGGCCCACTTCAGTCCCGGCAACGTTTGCGTGACTGCAGCGGACTTCCAGCAATTCACCGCCAATGGCAAAACCTTCCAGCCATTCTCAGTAAGTCAGGTGTGCGGTTCCGAGGCCAATGGAGTCATCAGGAACTTCAATTCGCTCAGCCCATCGCAAAAGCAGGATTTGCTGAACTTCCTGCGCTCGTTGTAGGGGTTCTCTCCCTCGCCGGCACGGCAAACCGCGGATGCTTCGTCATCCGCGGTTTTTTATCTACCGCACTGTCAATCTTGCTAAAGACTTTCCTGGATCGACACTTGCATCAGGTTCAGCCGCCTACGCGTGTGAGCAATCAGATTACTGCCCACTACTGCCGGCATTGCCGGATACGGTAATCTGGGCCAGCAACTGCTGATCCAGTTGCTGCAAGTCCGGCGTCAGTTTGGCGTAGTGCAAGTCAGGGCCCAGATCCTGCCCTGAAGTAATGACGTATTGCACAAATTTCTGCAATGCCTGTCCCTCCGCCTGGTCTTTCGGCTGTTTGGGTATCATAAGGAACGTCAGACCACAGATCGGGTAGGCATCTGGAGCGGTTTCCGGTGGATCCACAATCGGGATGCGCACATCCTGCGCCAACTCTTTGCTGAATGCAGCGATGGCCGCGGAACTGGACTCTGGGCTGGGAGCGATCCACTTCCCTGCTTTATTTTTAATTTGGGCGACAGGAAGCTTGTTCTCGATGGCGTAGGTCAGCTCTACATAGCCAATGCCACCCTCGGTTTGTTTCACCACCCCGGTAACGCCTTCGCTTCCCTTTCCGCCGATTCCTGTGGGCCAGCTTATGGATAAGCCCTTGCCAACCTTGGAATGCCATTGCGGGCTGATGGCGTCAAGGTAGGTGGTGAAAATGTTGCTTGTGCCGCTGCCATCGGAACGATGCGCAACCGCGATGGCCGTATTCGGCAGCGCGATACCGGCATTGTCTTTGGCAATTGCGGCGTCATTCCAGTTCTTGATAGTGCCTAGATAAATTCCGGCCAGGGTTGATCCGCTAAGCTTGAGGGGATCTTTCAATGAAGGCAGATTGTAAGTAATGCACACCGGGCCGGCGCTCTCCGGCAGTTGTACGATCGGCGGCATTTCCTTAATCTTGTCGTCGGAAAGTGCGGCGTCGCTGGCTCCGAAATCCACCAGCCCTTTCTTAAGTTGCTCAATACCGGCGCCGCTTCCCACGGATTGATAGTTGATACGAACGTTTTGGTTCGTCTGTTGGAAGTTGGCGATCCACTTGCTCATGATCGGATTCACAAATGAACTGCCTGCTCCGGTGAGGTTTACACTTTCGTTGGCCGAAGACGATGGGCCGGAATTGCAACTGGTGAAAAGAACCAGACCGGAAATCAAGCCAGTCAACAGCAACTTGCGCAGTATGGTAATCATAAAAATAGCGCCTCCGTTCTACGCCATCATCACAAATTGAGATTAAGGGAGTGTTAATCCTTAGAGTAGCTGCCTGTCACTCTGGCGCAATTCGGCGTGGCAACCAAAGGAACTCAAGCCTTTGCTGAACAGAGAACAGAGACTACTGAGTACTAAACTACCTTCCACATCTCCGCCCGGGGATCTTCAGGATTGATCTTCTGTAACTGCTGCCAAAGCTCGCGCGCTTTCAGGTCGCGGGCCTCGGGAACAACAATTTTGATTTCTACGATCTGATCGCCGCGTATGCCCTCTTTGGTGGCCGAGGGCACGCCTTTCTCGCGCAGGCGCAGCTTCTGGCCGCTCTGCGTCCCGGGCGGGACTTTGAGTTGCGCACGGCCATCGATGGTCGGAACTTCGATTTTGGCGCCCAGCGCCGCCTCAGGCGCGGTGACGGGCACCGTGATATGGATGTCGTCGCCGTCACGGTGAAAAAGAGGGTGCTCGCCGGTGCGGATAATGATGTAAAGATCTCCCGGCGCCCCGCCATGAAATCCAGCGTTGCCTTTGCCGGCAAGGCGAATGCGCTGACCATCGCGCGTGCCCGGCTTGATGCGGATGGTCAATGGCTCATTGCGGGTCACCACGCCGTCTCCCTTGCAGACGTTGCACACCGTGCGCGCATGTCCCGAACCGCCGCAGCGCGGGCAGGTTACGTTGAACTTCATGCGCCCGCTGGTTTGGGTGACCTGTCCCTTGCCACCGCATTCCGGGCAGGGACCCGGACTTTCCAGGTATCCTCGTCCGGCGCAGTGAGCGCAAACATCCTGGCGGCTGATGGTGACCCGCATCTCCGCCCCGCGTATCGCCTGCCAAAAACCCACATTGACCTGGTATTCCAGATCAGTTCCCGGCTGCGGACCGGCATTAAGATCTTCTTCGCTCGCGCCGCGGCCTCCTCCAAAGATGCTGCTGAAAATGTCGCGAAAGCCGCCGCTGCTGGTGCGGCCGCCGGCGCTGCCCGCTCCGGCGCCGCTGTTGAAATCAGAGAAATCGAAGCCGCTAAAATCAAAGGGGACCTCTTGCGCGCCGCCGCCCCGCGTGCCCGTGGAGGCCCTTCCCGCTCCAGAGCTGTAACCGCCTCGGGCATAGGCCTCGGCCGTGGCAGGATCGATGTTGTCGGAGTAAAAGCCAACCTGGTCGTAGATTTTGCGCTTCTTAGGATCGCTCAGAACGTCATTGGCTTCGGAAATTTCCTTGAACTTTTCCTCGGACTTCTTGTCGCCAGGATTGACATCGGGATGATATTTGCGCGCCAGCTTGCGAAACGCCTTGCGGATCTCCTCCGCCGAGGCGTTCTTCTTGATCCCCAGCGTGCCGTAATAATCTTTGGTTTGAGTGGCCATGTGTGCTTAACAAAATAATTCTAATTTGCCATCCTGAGCGAGGGCGAATGCCCGAGTCGAAGGACCCCGAAAATTTGTATCGTTCCCATACTGCTTCAGAGAATTCTCTCGATTAGCTCTGCTCTTTTATCTCTTCGTGCGGAGATAACATTCTTGTTCCCCACTTCTCTGCCAAATCTTCCCATCTTGGATTCATTTTTCTCGATCAACGCAATTTTCTTCGATCTTCTCCAACCTTTCAGTTGTTTCTCGCGCGCGCAATCGTTTTGAAAATATTGTCAAATTTTTCGTAATAAACCAACCGTGTGCACTATATTTCTTGGCGAAACCTTCAAGTTCGCCTGATTTGTGTTGCCCAACGCGCACTATCAAATTGTTCGTCATGCCAATGTAAAGAGCTCCAGATGCGCTCGCCATGATGTAGACCCAAAATTCATAGCCCATGTGTGAGAATGCCTTGTTGCAGCATTTTATACTTATACATCTTCGGGGTCCTTCGACTCGGGCGTTCGCCCTCGCTCAGGATGACAGTTTATAAAGATAATCTCAAATGAAGTAAGGGGCGCACCACTGCGCCCCTTACTCTGAAAACTAAAAGCTAATAGCTAAAAGCTCATTGAAACAGCTCTCAGCTAGTAGCTGGTAGCTTATTTCTTCTCATCCACGTCCACATACTCGGCATCAATGACTTCGCCTTCTTTCTTCTGGCCTTCTGCCTGGGCTGCGCCATCGCCGCCCGGTGCTGGTCCACCGGCCTGGGCTCCGCCGGCGGGCGCACCCGATGGCTGGGCAGATTTGTACATCTGCTCCGCCAGTTTGTGCGATGCCTGCGTAAGTTTCTCGCGGGCCTCGTTCATGGCTGTGGGGTCGCCGCCCTCCAGGGCTTTCTTGGCGTCAGCCAGCGCCGACTCCACGTTGGAGCGCTCGCTTCCCGAGATCTTCTCGCCCTGCTCGCGCAGCATCTTTTCAATCTGGTACACCATACTGTCGAGCTGGTTGCGCGCTTCGATCTCTTCGCGCTTGGTCTTGTCTTCCGCTGCATGCGCGTCGGCTTCCTTGGCCATGCGGTCAATTTCGTCTTTACTCAGGCCGGAAGAAGATGTAATCGTGATCTTCTGGTCCTTGCCCGTGCCCAGGTCCTTGGCCGTCACGTTAAGGATGCCGTTCGCGTCAATATCAAACGTCACCTCGATCTGCGGCATGCCACGCGGAGCCGGTGGAATGCCGGTCAGGTGGAACTTACCCAGCGTGCGGTTGTCCCGCGCCAGGGGGCGCTCGCCTTGCAGCACGTGCACCTCGACCGACGGCTGATTGTCGGCCGCGGTGGAGAAGGTCTCCGTCTTCTTGGTCGGAATGGTGGTGTTGCGCGGGATCATCTGGGTTGCCACCCCGCCCAGCGTCTCGATCGCCAGCGTCAGCGGAGTCACGTCGAGCAGAAGCAGGTCTTTCACATCGCCCGCCAACACGCCGGCTTGCACCGCTGCGCCTACTGCGACCACTTCATCAGGATTGACGCCTTTGTGAGGCTCCTTGCCAAAGAGGTCTTTCACCACTTGCTGGATACGGGGCATGCGCGTCTGTCCGCCGACAAGCACAACCTCGTCGATGTCTTTGGCTTCGACCTGGGCATCTTTCATCGCCTGCTTGCACGGGCCGACAGATTTCTGGATGATGTCTTCCACCATCTGCTCCAGCTGCGGACGCGTGAGCGTCTTTACCAGATGCTTGGGGCCGGAGGCATCGGCCGTGATAAACGGCAGGTTGATCTCGGTCTGCTGCGTTGTGGAAAGCTCGATCTTGGCTTTTTCCGCCGCGTCGCGCAGGCGCTGCAGTGCCATCTCGTTGCCCTTGGAACGCAGGTCGAGCCCTTCATCTTTTTTGAATTGATCGGCCAGCCACTCCACAATGCGGTTATCAATGTTGTCACCACCAAGATGGGTGTCGCCGTTGGTGGATTTCACCTCGATCACGCCTTCACCGACCTCGAGGATGGAAATATCAAACGTGCCGCCGCCGAAGTCGTAGACCGCAATGGTCTCGTCTTTTTTCTTATCGAGACCGTAGGCCAATGCCGCTGCCGTGGGTTCGTTGACGATGCGCTTCACATCGAGTCCGGCAATCTTGCCGGCATCTTTGGTGGCCTGGCGCTGAGCGTCATTGAAATATGCAGGCACAGTGATGACGGCCTCCGTCACAGTACCGCCCAAATAGTCTTCAGCCGCCTTCTTCAATTTCTGCAGGATCATTCCGGAAACCTCCGGCGGCGTGTATTGCTTACCCTGCGCTAATACCGCTACGTGATCGCCTGCTTTGACGACCTTGTAGGGCACCATCTTCATCTCTTCCGTCACTTCGTCGTAACGGCGTCCCATGAAGCGCTTGATGGAATAAATTGTGTTTTCCGGATTGGTAATTGCTTGGCGCTTGGCTACCTGTCCCACCAGCCGCTCGCCAGTTTTGGTGAACGCCACCACCGAAGGCGTGGTGCGGCCTCCCTCTTCATTTGCAATAACTTTAGGCTCTCCACCCTCCATCACCGCCACTACGGAGTTGGTGGTTCCCAAATCTATACCGATTATCTTGGCCATGGCAGACTCCTAAATTCTTTCCTATTAGTAATTTGTGCAACATCTCTCAATTTAGCCGACTATCATAATAATCCTTGAGTGAGTTACTGTCAATCTTTAGATGATACGGAGGAATGGCAGGTTGCAAATCTTGAAGTGGGGTTTGCGGCTTGAAATCGATGTGTTTGGCGCTGGTGAGCGCCGCACACTTGGCGAGCACATGCGTTGTGGTGAGTAGATCGGGAATGCTCGTCAAGAGGTGGGATGAATCTTCTCTTTCCTCTTAAGCATTCCAATAAACTGCTCAATCTTTCGAGCGCGAGTCTCCGCTTTTTTCACGGTTTGGATCCGCCAAAGGATTGCATACCGGTTCGCCCGGTCGAGAGTTTTGAAAAATGCTGTCGCCCGCGGATTCGCATCCAGTGCAGCCTGAAAGTCGCCCGGCACGTCCGCTCCGCTGGGCGAATCGTAGGCTGTATCCCATCGTCCATTCTTTTTGGCATTCTCAATCGCGGCCAGTCCCGCCTCTTTCATCTCGCCGCTGGCAATCAGCGCCTGCGCCTTCTCCCGGTTGATCTTCGACCAGACGCTCTTGCCTGAACGCAAACAAAATCTCTGCAGCCAGGTTTTGTCGTTCTCGGGCCGCTTCTGCCCATCAATCCATCCGTAGCACAGGGCGACGTCGAGAGCTTCCTTGTAAGATACCGATTGCAACCCCGAGTCTTTCTTCGCCAGCCGAAGCCATAGGCCTGCGCTCTTGTCATGGTTCTTCTCCAGCCACGCAGCCCAGTCTTTCTTGGACTTGAAAAGCTTTATCGGGGAACCATCTGCTGCGCTCGTCTTCCGGATATTCTTGTTCATTGATAACAATGCTATCCCAATAAAAACTGGTTTAAATGAAAAAGTCCCGTGCGAACTACTCTACGGTCACTGACTTGGCCAGGTTGCGGGGCTGATCTACGTCGCATCCACGCCGCACGGCGATGTGGTAGGCGAGAAGTTGAAGGGGCACGATTTCCAGGATCGGCAGAAGCAGTTCCGGCGCATTGGGCACATAGATTACCTGATCGGCGGACTCACGAATCTCTTCATCGCCTTCGTTAGCCACGGCAATCACCCGCCCCGAGCGCGCTTTGACTTCTTTCATATTGGAAAGTGTCTTTTCGTAGCGCACCATCGAACCTGCATCTTTCTCATCGCGGGTGGCGATAATCACCACCGGAAGGTTCTCATCGATCAATGCATTGGGGCCGTGCTTCATCTCTCCGGCAGGAAAGCCCTCGGCGTGAATGTAGGAAACCTCTTTGAGCTTGAGCGCGCCTTCGAGCGCAATCGGATAATGCACTCCCCGGCCGAGGAACAGGAAATCCTGTGCCCGTGAGTACTGCTTGGCCAGGTCTTCGCATTGCTCGTCGTGGGTCAGCAGCGCTTCCAGCTTGCCGGGAATGCGGGTCAGTTCGGCGATATACTCTTTCGCCTCCGCGGTGGAAAGCGCACCGCGTATCTCTGCCAGGTAGATGGCAAACAGCAACAGCGCAGTCAGTTGCGCGGTAAAGGCCTTGGTTGAGGCCACGCCAATCTCCGGTCCGGCGTGAGTGTAGATCGTGCCCGAGGCCTCGCGGGCAATCATGGAGCCGACCACGTTGCAGATAGCTACTGTCTTTGAGCCTTTGGCCTTGGCCTCGCGCTGCGCGGCGATCGTATCCGCGGTTTCACCGGACTGCGTGATGAGCAGCGTCAGTGATCTCTGCGAGGTGATGGGATCGCGATAACGGTATTCGCTGGCGTAATCAACCTCGACCGGCATGCGCGCCAGTCGTTCAATCATGTATTTGCCGATGAGCCCGGCATGGCGGCTGGTGCCGCAGGCGGCAATATTGATTTTGTCTGCGGCCCGCAGCTCGGCCTCGGTGATTTCCATTTCTTCGAGAAAAATTTTCCCGCTTTCGAGCGAAACTCTTCCCAGGGCGGTTTCGCGCACGGCCCGGGGCTGCTCGTAAATTTCTTTGAGCATGAAATGGCGGAAGCCGCCCTTTTCAGCCATGATCGGGTCCCAGGTAATGTGCTGCACCTGGCGCTCGATTGGGCGTCCATCGAAATCACACAGCTTCACGCCGGAAGGGGTAATGACAGCAAGATCGCCGTCGGCAAGAAAGAACAGGTCGCGGGTGTGATAGAGGATGGCCGGCACGTCGGAGGCGACGAAGTACTCATTTTTGCCCAGCCCAATGACTGCGGGAGGGCCATTGCGCGCGGCCACAATCTTGTTGGGTTCTTCATGGGCAATCACCGCGATCGCGAAGACGCCGCGCAGTTCGTTGACAGTCTTGCGCACCGCTTCTTCCAGTGGAGTGCGTGTGCCGTTGTTCTTGTTGGAAATATATTTCTCCACAAGATGAGCGATGACTTCGGTGTCGGTGTCGGTTGTGAACTTGTGTCCTTCTTCGATCAGTTTTTTCTTAAGGGTCAGATAGTTTTCGACGATGCCATTGTGAACCACGACAACGTTGCCGGTGCAATCGCGATGCGGATGAGCGTTTTCTTCCGTCGGACGGCCATGCGTCGCCCAGCGTGTGTGGCCGATGCCGTATGTCCCATCGAGCGGCTTCAGCCGGATAGTCTCTTCCAGGTTGCGCAGCTTGCCCTCGGCGCGGCGTATCTGCAACCCGTCGCCATTGCCATCAACGGCAATGCCGGCTGAGTCGTAGCCGCGGTATTCCAGCCGCCTCAGTCCGTCAATGATGACGGGAACAACCCGCTTGTTACCTACGTATCCGACGATGCCGCACATGTTGTAAGTTGTACCTTCTGCCCCTCACCTTAGCCTATCCAATGCCGGGGAGAAACTCTCAGTCAAAAATTGGATGCATGAAATAAGGGCCGTTTTGCGCCCCGGCCCTGATTCTTGGCCGTATCTATGCTGCCCCTCTGCATCTTGTCATCCGGAGCGCTATTTTTTTTGGCGCGAAGGATCCTGCGTTTTCTTACCTTGGGCGACACTGTTGTAGGTACAGAAAACTGAACAGGTCTAGTCTTCGATGGAGTAACGGTATTCTTCGATCACGGGATTGGTCAGCACTTCGCGCGCCATGCGCTCCACCTCAGCCTGCGCCTCCTGCCGGTTGAGACCGCCATTGAGGGTAATTTCAAAATATTTGCCCTGTCGCAGATCGGCAACACCACGGTATCCCAGCTTATTCAGGGCGCCGTGAATGGTTTTACCCTGCGGATCGAGGACGGTCTTTTTCAGCGAGACGTAAACATAGGCTTTCATGGCGATAGGGAAATTATACCCTCTCGCGACAAGCGCGCTTGTTTTCTTGCTATTGCTGGCGGATGTAATTCAAAGTTGCCCGCACCGCGCCTTCGAGCGCCCAGCCGACGCTCTGCCCGGGAGTAGTTCCTTCGCTTGACTCCTCCGTGGAATCCAAAAGCGCTTTGTTCTCGCCGGGTTTTTTGAGTTGATAAGCGAGCGACACGTCAAAAGTTGCCGGCTTTCCCGAACCTACGCCAAAGAAACCGCCGACCTTGGCCCCGGCAGATCTGCCTTTCACGCTGGTAATATCGGCATACAGGACGTAATCGCAATCCTTCGACCTGGCATCGGCTTCCAACTCGGCCGCTGTCTTGCCATCCACCGGAACCGGATCAAGACCGGCATTTTTCAGCGTCTGGATGAGAAATTGCCGTGCCTGCTCTGGATCGATTTTCTCAGAGGTCTCTTTCTTAACGAGTGGCACGCCGATGCGGTCAATATCGGGATCTTTGCGGGGAAGCCTTGTAGACAAGGTAGTGGGCGTGCCCGTTCCTGCCGCCTGCCCCTTGGCAGCGGCGTCGAGAATTGAGCTCATCGAAATATTGCCGATGAGTTCGCTATAGCTCTTGGCTTCGGTATAACCAGCGGGAATTTCGAAGAGACTGGAATCAATAGTCGCTGTAGAAATCTCGGTCACCTCAATCGACATGGTGAAGTTGCCGCTGCCGCTTTGGATGGTCATGGTTTGCTTGAGCGGATATCCGATATTGGCCAATCCGCTGCTTTGGAGGCGATAGGTATCCTGGCATCCGCCGCGCTCTCCGCCCATCCCCATCGAGCCTAATGGCCGCATACGCGTGCGGCACACCAGGCTGGGAGAGATGTCGGCATACCATCCGTCATCTTGGACTTTAAGGTCTGCTTTGGCGCAAGCATCTGGGCTGGCATCCATGCTCATGCTGCTCTTGACGTGGCGCGCCTTGTAACCGAACATCTTCTGGCGCTCCCCGGTATCGGTGGATGACACATTCATGGTCACCACCCCGCCGTGGCGCACCGCCTGGGTTTCATCTTTGCTCTTACTTTTCTTTCCTGCAGGAGCGGTCGCGCTGGATTTTTCTTCCACCTCTAATGGAAAAATCATGTAGGTCTTGTTGGCAGGATTGAGCTGAATAGAACGGTCCTGATCGCATTGCAGAATGGTAATGAGACCCGCCTTCATGCCCATGATCTCGCCCATTTCCGTGCGCTCGCGTGCGCCCTTGATATAAACGGTATTTTCCGAGGCATATCCCATAGTTTGGTTCTTGGTTTTGATTTTGATATCGGCAGAAAGCGGCAAAGCCGCGCACATCGTCAGCGCCCATGCCGTCAGTCCTTGAAAACCTTTTCTCATACGCCTCCTCGTAAATAACGCACCACAATCGTGTTCATGAGTGCCTGACTTGATTTATTTTTCTCCTTGCCTCCGTGGCGAATAGGCAAAGAATTCATGCCGCCGCCTTCACCGGAAAACGGTTCCGCAGAGCTGCCACGAACATAGTGTCGGCTTTACGGGAAAACGTTTCCAGCGGCGAGAAACCGCGTTTCCACGCCAGATAGAACGTTGCCGCCAGGGCAGCAAAGGTAATCACGAAATTAGGCCAGGCATTCAATGCCCATTGCCCATGCCAGCTCCATTGCCAGGCTTGGGAAAAAGGCGCCAGATATGGAATTGCCCACTGCTCGCCTTCCGGGCCCCGCGCTCCGATCAGGTCACAGAGCAGGTGCAGATGAAAGCTAAGGCAAGCAAACAAAGCGGCTTTAAGTTTCCATCCCCGATTCGCGATCAGACAGCTAACTCCTGTTACCGCGATTGCGAAACCCAGGTTGTGTCCCAGCGTGTGATGGTATTCGCTGAACCAATTCAGAGGATGCGCTGAGTTACGCGTCAGCCACTCCGGCACGATTCCCAGCCCATCCAGGTCAGGAGCCACGCCCGCCAGGGTGACAATGGCGCGCTCCTTGCGCTCAAGCCTCGCCGAATTGGCCACCACCCAACTGATCAGATAATGAGTGACCGGACTCATGGGTTCCTTCGGCTGGAACATTGTTGTGAATTTCTCTTCAGATTTCCACCATCACGTCGTCGCCCTCTACCTTAACGGGATACACTGCAACCTTGGCTGTGGGATTGTGCGATGCCTCGCCTGTTTTGGGGTCATATTCCCAGCCGTGCCACGGACAAATCACCTTTCCGCCATCCACTATGCCCTGACCTAACGGGCCGCCGCGGTGAAGGCAAACGTTATCCATGGCGCTGAGCACGCCCTCGATATTGGCAATACAAATCATCTTGTCGCCGCAGGTGAACTCCTTGGCCTCCCCGGATGCGGGCAAATCATTTTTTCCAGCTATTTTGACAAAATTAGCCATAATTCCTCATGAATGTACAGGTTGAAAATAATTCTGCCGCGAAGAATTGTATCCTGCAATGCGGCTTTTGAGGTCTTCTATAATAAAGGGGTTTGTGCCCCATGCAGGAAGTTAACCAGCCCAAGACGAAACGTAGTCCTGGCGCGCTGATCGCCCTGATCAGCGGCGTGGCTGTGCTATTCACCATGATTTTGTGGCAGGTGTCGTTCAAGGTGGATTTCATTAATCCTCGCACCACGAACCAGACCCTGATTTTTGCCGCTCTTTCTGCACTCATTTTCCTGTTGTTCGTGGCTTTGACATTTGTCTTGCTGCGCCACCTGCTGAAGCTTTATGCGGAACGTCGCATCGGCGTGCTGGGATCGAAGTTCCGCAGCCGCATGGTCGTGGGAGCGCTGATTCTTTCGGTCATCCCTGTCTTTCTTTTATTTCTTTGCGCCTATGGATTGATGAACCGCTCGATCGAGCGCTGGTTTTCGCGCCCCGTGGAAGAGCTGCTGGAAGACTCAACCCAGGTTACAGGGCTGCTCTCGCACTATGCCATGGAAAATGCCCACGCCGAAGCGCAAGCCATTGCTGAGATGCCAGAGACCCAGCGCGCCTTCAATTCTTCAACCCTGGTCAACGAGTTCCGTCTGCGCCAAAGAACTCTGCAAGGTGGCTTTGCCCTCGCCCTTTCCAGCGATTCTCTGGTGGCGGGTTTCAATCTGCCCGAAGGTTGGGGAGATTTGCGTAACAAGATTCCTCTCCCCAGCGCCACCGGACCGCAGAATGCCACGCCTTTCAACATGAATGGACGCGATTACGTTGTGGGCATCGCGCGAATGGCGAATGATCCGCACAATGTGGTCCTGGTTGCCATTCCTCTTCCGCCGGAATTTCGGCAGACGATGAATCATATCGAAGACAACAATAATACCTATCGCGAGCTGAGCAATCAGCGGAAGATACTCCGTCGCACCTACCTCGAGCTACTGCTGCTGATCACTATCATCGTGCTCTTCGCCACCATCTGGCTGGCGCTCTTTCTATCCAAGCTGGTGACGCGTCCTGTAGCGGCGTTGGCTGCCGCTACCCGTGAGATTTCCCGCGGCCATCTCGACTACCGCGTTGAAATTCCCGCCATGGATGAACTGGGCGAGCTGGTGGCCTCGTTCAACCGCATGGCCGCCGAACTGGAGACTTCGCGGCGCGCCATTGAAGCTTCCAGCAGCCAACTCACCGGCGCCAACGTTGAACTGGAGCAGCGCCGCCGCGATATTGAGACCATTCTGGAAACCATCCCCACCGGCGTGCTGACGCTCGATGCTTCCGGCTGCATTACTCGCGCCAACCATGCCTTTACCCGCATGATGGCGCCGCTTACCCCGGCCGGCGGCGCGCCCGGCTTTCCTGATAACGCTCCGCTCAAAATCCTTTTCCAGGAAGATGTGGTTGCCGACCTGGAAGCCATGATGCGCAAGGCCGATCGCATGGGATCGGTCACCAGCCAGTTGGAAATTTCGGCGGCCCGCACCAGGTTTGACGTCGCCGTCACGGTTGCGGCATTGCATCACAGCGCGCAAAAGTTAGGATATGTAATTGTCTTTGAAGACCTCTCAGACCTGCTGAAGGCGCAAAAGCAGGCGGCATGGCGCGAAGTAGCGCGCCGCGTGGCCCACGAGATCAAAAATCCTTTGACTCCGATTGCGCTTTCCGCCGAGCGCATCCGCCGTCACCTGGAGCGCGGGCATCCGCCCGACGAAGCTTCGCTGCAGGTCATCCAAAGCTGCTCGCAGACCATCGCCGAGGCCGTGGAAACGGTGCGTACCCTGGTGGATGAATTTTCCGTGATGGCGCGCTTTCCTACGTCGCAGCCGCAGGCTTCCGACATCAATAGCGTGATTCAAAGTGCGCTCTCGATGTTTAATGGCAGGCTGGAAGGCATCCATGTCAGCACCGATCTGGCGCCCGATCTGCCGCCGGTAATGGCCGACCCCAACGCCATGAAGCGCGTGATCGCCAATATCGTAGATAATGCCGCCGACGCCATGCAGGATTCCCTGGTGCGCGAGGTGCACATCTCCACCGCGCTCATCGCCACCGGAGACATGGTGGAAATTGTGATTGCCGATACCGGCCACGGTGTAAGCCAGGAGCTGAAAGAAAAATTGTTCCTTCCCTATTTTTCCACCAAGAAGCGCGGCACCGGCCTGGGGCTGGCCATCGTAGGCCGCATTATCGAAGACCATCAAGGCTCAGTGCGCGTAGAAGAAAATTCGCCGCTGGGCGCCCGCTTCATCGTGGAGCTGCCGGTTGCCATGGGCGCGCATGCTCCAACAGAGAGGATCGCGTTGCCCGATCATGCATAACATTCTGATCGTTGACGACGAAAAGCACATCCGCGATTCGCTGAAGGGGGCGCTTGAAGACGAGGGCTACAAGGCCGCGGTCGCCGGCAGCGGCGAAGCCTGCCTGGAACTGCTGGAAAAGCACGACTTCGAGGTCGTGCTGCTCGATGTGTGGTTGCCCAACATGGATGGTCTGGAGACCCTGCAAAAGCTGCGCACAACCAGCGACCCGCCGGAGGTGATCATGATCTCCGGCCACGGCACTATTGAGACCGCCGTGCGCGCCACCAAATTGGGCGCTTACGACTTCCTGGAAAAACCGCTCTCCCTGGAAAAAACGCTGATCCTGATCAAGAATGCCATTGATTCCAAGCGCCTGCGCGGCGAAAATCGCGACCTCAAAAAACAGTTGCAATCCAAGAGCGAAATCGTTGGAAAAAGCATTCCCGTCAAAGCCCTGCGCCAGCAGATTGCCCTGATGGCCCCCACCAACGGACGCGTGCTCATCTACGGCGAATCGGGCACGGGCAAAGAGTTGGTAGCTCTGGCCATCCATGCGCAGAGCCTGCGTAAAGACGCGATGTTCGTCGAGGTGAACTGCGCCGCCATTCCTGAGGATTTAATCGAAAGCGAGCTCTTTGGACATCGCAAGGGATCGTTTCCCGGCGCACTGGAAGACAAACAAGGCAAATTCCAGAAGGCCGACGGCGGCACCTTGTTTCTCGATGAAGTAGGCGACATGAGCCTGAAGACCCAGGCCAAGGTGCTGCGCACCCTGGAAGAGCAAAAATTTATTCGCGTGGGAGAAGACGAGGCCATCACGGTAGACACCCGCGTAATCGCCGCCACCAACAAAAATCTGGAAGAAGAAATCACCCGTGGCAACTTTCGCGAAGATCTTTTCTATCGCCTGAACGTTATTCCCTTTTACGTTCCACCGCTGCGCGAGCGCCAGGAAGATATCCCGCTGCTGGCGCGGCATTTCCTCAAAGAAATTTCCGCCACCTACAGCCGCCGCTCCAAGGATATTACCGACGACGCCATTGAAACCCTCATGCGCTACTCCTGGCCGGGAAACGTGCGCGAGCTGCGCAACGTGATCGAGCGCATGGTGATCATGAATCCCACGGCCATCAAGATTGACCGCAAGCACCTGCCCCCGCTGGTCTATCGCGACGGCGGCCCCAAATCCGCCGCCCGCGAATTTTCCACGTTACACCAGGCCCGCGCCGCCTACGAGCGCGACTACATCCTGAAAAAACTCGACGAAAACCATGGCAACATAAGCCGCACCGCCGAGGTCCTGGGTTTGGAGCGCAGCCATCTTTATCGGAAGATGAAGGCCCTGGGGATTGCGGTCAAAGAATAGGATTACAAAACTGTTCTTGTTGCGCCCAGCGGCGCATGGTGGGAGCATCGGCTTCTAAGCCGAACCAAATCTAAAACAGCCATGTTCCCCGTAACGACTAAGGCTCCAATCTAACTGGCGATCCCGACTCGTTCTCGATAGTAAAGTAGACCTCGTGCACAACGATCGGTGCCGGACTGCTGAAGCTGACATTATCGAAAATCGAAACCCCAGGCTGACTGCCAGGGTTGAAAAAGCCCGGCGTGCAACCGGAATTCACAGTTCCGAGGTGGAGTTTGTCGGTTGTTTGCACGGTACAGGTGATCGAGTTGGCGGTTGCCAGATACTGAATGACTCCCGATTCTGTAGCAATCTGACTGCCTCCATCTGTCGCCCGAATCACATAATGTATGCGTCCGCCCGCAGTGTGGGTCCCAAGGAGTTGAATGGACATGAGCGATGTGAAGCCTGGAGATGCCAAGGTCATCGCTTTGGCCTTGCTGACGATGATGACTCGGTCTACCAGGAGATCAGTCGCCGTACCCGAGAGATCCTGGGCTCCAGCGGTTTGAAAGTGGACGTTGCCGCTGGCGCCCAGTCCGGTGCCATTCCCGGCGCTAAGGACTAGCTCTCCGCCTAATTGATCTGTTCCGGAACTGGCAGTACCTGCTTGGAGGGTCAGATCGTTATCTGCACCCGCAAAGCTGATAACACCCGTACTGCCGTTGATAGACATGCCACCAATCACAACATTGCCACCCACCACAGAGATGGGTGAATCTATCAGGGTAAACGTGGGTGAGATGACCGGCACATGGGTGGGCGTAGCACTGGAGCGAAAAATGATCTGATAAAGCACCGGCCCATCCGGTTGCTTCGCGTTGGGTGATGTGCGCTGCCACACCACATTTTTCGATGAATGCAATCCCGCGACCGTGACAGGTTGCGCAGCTTGCGCAACTAAAAGCGAAGAAGATAAGAGAACCAGCATACACACTACGGTGCTTCGTTTTCCAGGACCCATGACGTCAGCCTCCGGCTTAATTTTTGGGGGAGTAGGATTATAACCTGCAAACCTTGTCGCAACTGCAATATTCGATTCGGATCATAAGCCGTGGAAATACCAGGAGAGATGACTACTTGTTTAATTTCAAATTTGCTATTGCTGAGTGCTCTACTCAATCGCAGCGGCAGCGCGAGTGGGATTTTTGAACCATGAAAACAGCATTTGGTATCACATCGTTGATAATTTGCCGATTGTAGGTCATTCTGGATCGGGCATTGCTCTTGGGCTCTTTGACAAATTCGAAAACAAGTTCCCGGTTTCCGGGCTCAGACGCACTGGCCGAGAATCTGGCGTTCCTGAAAGCATTCCAAGTAATCCCCCACTCCACGCCGATTTTCGCCAATCAATATGAGGCGATCACGGCAAAATGGGCAACTTTTAGGGTTACTTAGTAAGGGGGGAGGGGGGAACTACTCCAAGCAGCCACCGGTTGCGGCGGGGTCACCCTTTCGAGGTTCTTGCTTTTCTCGGTGCCTCCGTGTCTCTGTGGTGGATTGAACCCCAACTCTGAAAGCGGACCCGGCTTCAAAAAATCCGCGCTAATCCGCGTCCATCTGGAGCGAATTTCTATTTCACGGCGCAACACTCGTGTAAAAAGCGCCATGCCCGGAGTGCAGGTCTCTTCCATACGACAAAACCACGCCTACTCCCAGGACTGAGACCTTGGCCTGCAGGCCGGCGTCCCACAGCCATCGTTGCGAGCCGAGACCGGCGGAGGCGCCGGTGATCCTGCCGGTATCTAGAAACGGGCCCAGCCTGAAGCTGAACAGGCCGTTGCTGTAGACGTTCTTATCGGTTTCAAAATTGGAAAGGAAATAATTGCCGCCCAGGGGAGCGCTGCCTTTGCGGCCGTCGCGCGTGCCGATATGGGCGCGAAGCGGCAGGTCGTTGTCGCGCTCCAGGCCCAGTATGAAGAGTTCGTCGAAGGGAAGCTGGCCGAATGATTTGCCGGCGCGAATGTGCCATTGCGTTTCGTAATCATCGTCGCGTGCGGCGGGGAACCAGCGCGCCTGCAACGATGCCTGCAGCTTGGCGAAGGACTGGGCCGGCCTGGACCAGATGCGGCCCGCCTGCAAACCCAGGCCGCTGGTTACGGTGAATCGGTTCTCAGGAATTCGCAAAAGCTCATAGTTCAATTGTGAAGACTGCTTCAGCTCATAGCCTTTGGCCAGCAGTTGCGGTGTCAATGCCGTTCCCGAAAAAACGTTGCGGTAGTCGCGGCGGGAAAGCTGCGCGCCGGCTGCCCAGCTCAGGCGCGGGCCCACCAGGCGGGTGATCCCGGCGCTCAGCTCCGCCCGGCGCAGGTTCAGCGCAGCCATGAGCGGCGCCGGTCCGGTGAAAGAATTCCTCAGCGCCCAGTTTTCATCGCGTAAGTCCGCACCGAGGCGATAACGCCATTTTGGATCTTCCCCGAGCGGACCGGAGAGCTCTGACCACACACGGCGCTTCTGTGCGTCCCAGCGCACCAGCGAGACAAAGTTGATGGTTTGGCCACCGATGTTGAAATACTCGGGGTGGACTTCCTGGTAAGGCACACCGCGAAAAAAGCGCAGCAGGGCTTCGAGTTTGCTATTCCCTAAGCCGTTGCGTTCGACGGCGTGGAATACGGCGTCGAACCTCCCGTCCGGATGGGCCTCGAGATCAACACGATAACTGGGGAAAACTTCCAGGCCATCGAGGCGGCGCTGCGTGGTGACCCAGTCATCCAGGCGCAGCGTACTCGCGGGCGAGAAGGCAAAGGCATGATCGAGCAATACGGAACTCGTGCGCGGCGCGGGTTCGCTGCGCAGATTTTCGATTTGCGGTTTCTCGACCCGGTTCCAATACTTCAGCGCGGCTTCGTTGTTGCCCTGAAGAAAATAAACCGTTGCCAGAAAATCATTGGCGTAAGCATCCTGCGGATCGAGCCGCAATGCGCGCCGAAGGTAGGCCGTGGCCTGAGGATAGTTCTTCTGCCGGAAGGCAACACCGGCCAGCTCCAGAGGAAAACGCTTGTCGCCGGGCTGCGAGCGGCCTCCCAGCAACAGAGCCGCGTGGGCATCATCGAAGCGGCCCAGATGGGCCAGTGCGACCCCGTAATAATAATTGAGCTCAGCGGAACGTTGCGGGGTGGACTCAACCGATTGCACTACTTCCTGCCAGTGCTCCTCGGCAAAAAGCTGTTGGGTGGAATCTACAGGGGCAATTTCTTTGGCTACGGTGGCGATCTGCCGTGGCTGAGGCCTAGGGGTTTGCGCGTTCGCGGAGAGTGAGCAACAGGCGATCAGCGCAAGAACAGCCGGTTTCATCCATGTTTTTGAAATGTGCAGTCGTAGCTGAGGATTTTCCAGAGAATGCCTTGCAACGGCATAGGCAACCGAAATATTCTCGGGGTCCTTCGACTTCGCCCTCGCTTCCCGCTTTGCGGGGTCGCTCGGACTTTGCTCAGGATGACATTTCATAAGGATCAGCGGGCATTCATAAAGATCAGCGAGCATTTATAAAAATCAGCGGGTTTCCTGTTGAGGAAGCGCGAGCAGAAGCCAGTTGCCGGTAGCGCTCCATTCCTTTTCGAAGGTCGATCGCGCCTGCTTCAGCAGCTTGCGCTGCGCGGGATCGTTCAGCAACACGATGTCCTGCTCCTGAGTTTGCCCCGGCTCGATGCCCACGACTACGACGTAGTGCAGCGGCTGGTTTGGCAAAAGAACTCGGCCGCTCTCCGGCTTCAGGGCGGCGATGAGCGGACGGCCTTTCGCCAGGTGCTGCTGCAGGTCGTCCCATGTTCCGTGGAGGACGAAGGTTTGAAAGCCATGCTGCTGAAAATAACGTTCCAGGTCAGAAGCGTAGATGCCGTGCGCCGGGCGGGAATACAGCGCGCGCTGGATCTCCCTGGGGTCCGATTCCGCATCCGCCGGCTTGGCCTGCTGCTTGAGCCAGTACTGCATCACCATGGCGATGCTGGCTGCGCCGCATGCGTCTTTCTCCTGTTGCACGAAAGGGACATCGAGCCAAAGACCGGCGGGCTCGGCTGCAAACAGCACACCGCAGAGACACAGCAATACGATGATTCTCTTTGGTGTGCTGCGAAGCATGAAACCGGATCTAACGGACGGCGACAATGATAAGAACCAGCGCGGCAATGGCCAGGATAATCAGGATCAGGTCCCGGTCGCTGAGGCTGCCGGCGGCAAAATCAGCCTGCGCCTTGCCGGCGCGTGCGGCAATCTGCGCGAGCTCTCGATCATCTAACGTGGAAACCGCGGTCTTTACCTGTTGTGGATCCACGCTGGCAGACTTCATGGCCTTTTCCGCCGTGGGGGTAGAGAGAAACTGGTTGACCGTCTCCAGGTTATGCTGCCGCACCTGGCTGGCCGCCACCATCTCTTGCTGCAGATCGGATGGGTTGACTACGTGGGAATCGGCCAGAAGGCCGCAAGGTAGAGCAAATACTGCAAGCAAAACACCGGCTATCAACACTCGGGAAGATTGCCGCAAAGCGCAAGACGTCATTGAAACCTCCGGTTAGTGTTCGGCCAGAGTTGAAGACAGACAAGTATACACGAAGCGTGGCGGCGGGCCAGGGTTGTATGTCTTCAGGAATCCCGTTCTTTTGTCGTTAAATCTTCCAGTTGCCGGCGCCAATCCAGGCTTTCGACAAACTCGCGCGAGTCACGCCAGCCGGGGCGAACTTTGACAAACAGCTCCAGGAAAAGCTTGGTTCCCAGCCGTTTTTCGATTTCATAGCGGGCGGCGCTGCCGATTTTTTTCAGCATCTGGCCGCCCTTGCCGATGATGATGCCCTTTTGTCCCTCGCGCTCCACAAAAATGGTGGCAGCGATGCGGGTAAGCCGGGGTTTTTCTTCGAACTGTTCTATCACCACCGTGGCGGCGTAAGGCACCTCTTCGCCGGTAAGCTGCAGAATCTTTTCGCGCACCAGTTCTGCCACCAGAAAGCGCTCGGGCTGGTCGGTGATCTGGTCTTTGGGAAAATAGTGCGGCCCTTCCGGCAATGCATGCACCACTTTCTCAAGCAGCACTTCGAGCCCGCTTTTCTTAAGGGCCGATATGGGAATGACCTCGCCGAATTCATGCAAGCCTGAGTAACGGGCAATGATGGGCAGCAGTTTACTCTTGTCGATCTGGTCAATTTTATTGAGCAGGAGAAATATCTTGATGCCGGTCTGCCTGGCCATTTCAAGGGCGAACTGGTCTCCGGAACCGAATTTTTCGGTGGCGTCCACCAGCAGCAACAGCAGGTCGCAGCCCTCCAGTGCGGCGCGAACTTCTTGCATCATCTTGCGGTTGAGCGAAGTATCGGGCTTGTGGATGCCGGGCGTATCAACAAAAACGATTTGCCCGGCAGGCCGTCCCTTTTTAGCGGGCTCATTCACGATGCCCAGAATGCGGTTGCGCGTAGTCTGCGGCTTGTGGGTAACGATGGCCACTTTCTCGCCGACGAGCGCGTTCAACAGGGTTGACTTGCCGGCATTGGGACGGCCGAGGATGCACACGAAACCGGAGCGAAGTCCCATGGCTCAGGCCCTCAACTGTTCTGGCTGGGGAGTAGGATGCGAACTGATGCGCAGCCGCTCGATGCGCCGGTCGGTGGATTGCAGAATTTCAAAGCGCAGGCCGTCCTGCTCCACAATCTCGCCCTGGTTGGGAATGCGTCCCAGGGCTTCGCTGACCAGGCCGGCCACGGTTGTGGCTTCGTGTCCCTCGGGACGGACGTGGAACAGCTCTTCCAGGCGGTCAACATCGAGGTTGCCGGGCACAACATAAGAAGTCTCGCTCTCGCGCACGACTTCGCTCTTTTCTTCGTGCTCATCGCGGATTTCGCCGACAATCTGCTCCAGTAAATCTTCTGTGGTCACTACACCGGCAACGCCGCCATATTCGTCAACCACAATGGCCATATGGATGTTGCCGCTCTGCATCTCGCGCAGTAAAGTGGTCACCCGCTGCGACTCGGGGACAAAGTGCGCCGGCTTCATCAGCTCACCCACGCGCCGGGTGCGGGCTTCGGTATCGGCCACCTGCAGAACGTCATGCGCAAAGACAATGCCCTTCATATTGTCGATCGTTCCTTCATACACGGGCACGCGTGAATAAGGCTTGAGCCGCAGGAGTTCGGTGAACTGCTCCACCGTGGCATCGCCGGGAACGGCGGTAATCTCCGGGCGCGGGGTCATGACCTCCCGTACGGTCTTGTCGCCAAACTCAACCACCGATTGGATGAGGGCGCGATCAGTTTCTTCCAGAATGCCTTCTTCCTGTCCAGCTTCGATGAGCGCTTCGACGGCTTCGGAGGAATGCTCAGGTTCTTCGGCCGGTTGCTCGCGAGAGAGCGCCGCTACCGACTCTCCGAATCCCAGAGGAATAGTGATGACCAGCGCAAGATAGATAAGCAGGCGCAAGAGCCAGGTCATCCGGACCAGCCATTCACCTCGGGTGCGAGTGAATAGAATGAACGGCAGCAGGCGGTTGAAGATCACGATAATCAATACCAGGCCGACTCCCGCAGTGAGCATTTCGCGAGGGTGCGAGTCGGTATCGTGCAGCACGGCGTAGGAGGAAACAATCCCTATCGCAGCGGTCGTCAGTTGCGTCAGGATTGAAACCGAAGTTGACACCTTCTGCCGGCCCAGCCCAAGCCGCGGCTCAATCCGCTGCTCGTAAACTTCAACGTTCTCCTGAAATTCCCGGGAGAGAAATTTTCCCATTTCGGCATACATGCGCTCTACGTAGGAGGTCAACAGTAGAATTCCGACCAGCACGGCGATCGTAATGGGAATTCCTATTTCAATCATTGTCGTCGTTTGGCGCGCGCTGCTTGCGAGCGACGCGCCGGCCTCTTGCTATTTCCCGTCCGCTGAATCAACCCCGCAGAGAGACCCAACTGCCGTCTCAGGCGCTCTTCTTTGCGCGCCATCTCTCCCTTGTCGGACTCGTGATCATAACCAGCCAGATGCAACATGCCATGCAGCATCAGGACTTTCAGCTCCTGGGTTAGAGTATGCCCCAGCGAATGGGCTTGTCGCGCGGCAATTTCTGCCGAGATGGCAATATCACCGGAGTGATCGACGCCCGGGGCCGGCGCGAACGATAACACATCAGTGGCTTTGTCCTTTTTTCGGAATTGCCGGTTGAGAGCGCGCAGCGCCAGATTCGAGGTAATCAGGATCTCTACCTTGCCACGCAGGCCGGCAGCGCGGCGGGCCCGCCCCGCAAAACGCTCTAATGCCCTGGGTGACACGCCTTTCAAATTTCGGTTTAGCTTCGGGTCAAGCACGATCAAGATCCATGCTCCTAACAGACTAAGCTCTAAATGGAAGTGGGAGGGCTGAATGCCCTCCCACTCAATTCCTTACGAAAATTAGTTTTCCAGCCGGCGCTCCTCCGCGGGCGGAACTTCAGCCGGCTGCGACTCGAGCGAAAGCGACAATTGGTTTTGCGCGCTGCGGACTTTGTGGTCCTCATAGGCACGCACAATGCGCTGCACCAGATGGTGGCGCACAACATCGCTTTCATCAAAGTGAATAAACGAGATGCCATTCACGCTCTTGAGCACATCCATCACCTCCAGCAAGCCGCTGCGCCGGGCGTTAGGCAGATCAATCTGCGTGATATCGCCGGTGATGACGCACTTGGAGTTGAACCCCATGCGGGTAACGAACATCTTCATCTGTTCGGAGGTCGTGTTCTGGGCCTCATCGAGGATGATGAACGAATCGTTGAGCGTGCGCCCGCGCATGAAGGCAATGGGAGCAATCTCAATGACGTTCTTTTCCAGGTGGCGGTCGACTTTTTCCGCGTCCAGCAGATCGTAGAGCGCGTCATAGAGCGGACGCAGATAAGGATCAACCTTCTCCTGCAGCGTTCCCGGCAAAAAACCGAGGCGCTCGCCGGCTTCCACAGCCGGACGCGCCAGAATGATGCGGTTCACCTGCTTGGCCACGAGCGCAGAGACCGCCATCGCCACCGCAAGGTAGGTCTTTCCCGTGCCTGCCGGGCCAATACCGAAGACCATGTCATTGCCTTCGATAGCTTCGATGTAGCGCTTCTGGTTGACGCTCTTGGGCTGCACGCTGCGCTTGCCTACGGCGCGTTGCTTGCCGGCTTCGGCCAGAGAGCGCAGGCTGGCATTGGGATCTGAGATCACAATGCGCAGCATGGAGCCGAGGTCGCCGTTGTAAAACGTGAAGCCGTTGCGCTGCAACTGGGCGTAGTCTGCAAACACCTGCTCGGCCCGCGACACATCGGCCGCGGCGCCTTCGATTTCTATGGAATCGGATTTCAGATCAATGGAAACATTCAGGCCGTCTTCGAGCAAGTGCAGATTTTCGTCACGCGTGCCAAAAAGGGTTTCGATCCGGGGACTTAGTGCAATATTCTTCTTCATCTAATTTGTTCTGAGGACCTCCAGCTTGCGCCACTGCATAAAGTTGCGCCCCTGCACAAACACCGATCCAAAGGCGCATACACACCAGTTTTGCGAAAGATTGCGTATGTCGGGAAATGACCGCTGCGGGTGCAATGCTCGCCACAATGTGGAAGCACTCATTGAGGTAAGCGTACTCCGGAGCAGGGTTGGAGTCAACAACGGAAATCACCTCGATGGGCAATTTTCACGCCAGGTTCACCCCTAAGTACTTCACCTGTCATTAGATGAGGATCACGACTTGCAGGCTGCGGTTTTCACAAAAAATTAATTTTGCTGCGAAAGCAGCATTCATTCAGCACTCAAGCCCGTAAACAGCGTTGAGCACTCCTAATGGCGCTTAGCCGTTAGCATTTAGCCATTAGAAATAGGTGTTCTCACTACAGTTCTGTTAGTTCTGCAGAAGAACTCGCACTCGCAATTCTTCCGCGCCTCTCGCGGTTATTTCGCCGCGATTAATGGCTAAATACCAAATGCTAAGCGCTGGATGCTGCTTCTGTTTCCGGCGAGGAAGCCTGCACGGCCCGCTCCCGCGCCCAGCTCCGCAGCTTGTCAATATCTTCGGCGCGCGTGGCCGACAGCGGCACGGTGTTCGCCAACTCGTCGAGAATGGTTTCTGTGGTCAGAAACTTCTTATCAGCGTAAGCAGAGTACATGGCCGACTTGATGGCAGTCTCAATCTCCGCGCCCGAGTAGCCCTGTGATGCGGCGACCAGTTTGAGCAGGCTGAACTCCACGACATTGAGGTTGTGCTTGGCCAGTTGGACGATGAAAATCGCTTTGCGCTCGGCGGCATTGGGCAGATCGACAAAAAAGATCTCGTCAAAGCGCCCTTTGCGAATCAGCTCCGGCGGCAGCACATTGACATTGTTGCAGGTAGCGGCCACGAAGACGGCAGCCTTGCGGTCTTGCATCCAGGAGAGAAAAGAACCCAGCAGCCGGGAACTCACGCCAGCATCCACCGAAGCCGAATCGGGGCCGCTGCCGGCAAAAACTTTTTCCAGTTCGTCAATCCACAGCACTGCAGGCGCCAACTGCTCGGCGATGCTGAACATCTTGCGGATATGCTTTTCGGTTTCGCCCACGAACTTGTCGTAAATTGCCGAGGTATCGAATTTCACCAGCGGCAGCTTCCATTCGCCGGCAATGGCGCGCGCGCACATGCTCTTGCCGCAGCCTTGTACGCCCAGAATAATGACGCCTCGCGGAGGCTCCAGTCCGGCGGCGCGGGCGCAATCTTCCCATGTTCCCATGCGGCGGCCGAGCCACTTCTTCAGGTTCTCAAGCCCGCCAATCGAAGATAGATTTTCTTCGGCATCAACGAACTCGAGCATGCCGCTGCGCCGCAGCATCTCTTTCTTGGCTTCGAGCACATCGGTCACAACTTCCGGACACAACGCATAACGGCTCACAATGGCGTGGGCAAC
>DASREY010000125.1:0-12570 GCA_035651775.1 Terriglobales bacterium | reverse complement strand
AATTCTTCCATGAAAACCGAAGGCCCGCACTGAAGCGGGCCCTTAGGTTGCCTTTCTTCAACTACCTCTAATAACTACTGTTCGTCATCCTCACCCAGTTCGGCTGCAACAGGCGTCAAAGTTCCGAACAGGCCGTCTTTTTCTCCGTTGATGCCGGCAGTGAAGAACATCGTGGTGGCCGGGCCGGCGTTGTGGTCGTTCCCGAAGGTAAGAGCCCACAATCCATCAATGGTGAGGGTTGTCCCATCAGGATTCAACACATTGCCCAGGAACCGGCCGGTCAACGGATTGAACGCCGCGATGGTGCCTCCGCGGAAGTTACCCACCAGTAGAGTATGGCTGAACTCGCCGAAGTGCTCTGTGGTCAGCACAACGCCCCAGGGGGCATTGAACCACGGTCCATGCTCCAGGTGGGTCAGCATTCTGCCATGGGAGTTGAAAACAGCCACGAAACCCAAACCCGTGCCGCCTACCGGATCATGCTTGGCGGCATCCTGCTTGGCATAGGTTACGTAGATGTTTGGTCCGATCGCCTGCACGTTAAACGGAGCAAAGTCGCGAGGGATGCGATCGTCATCGAAAGCATCTTCGGAGATTCTTATCTGCTTGAAGTTGGTGTCAAAAACATCAATGCGCCCGCTGCGGAAGTTGGCTGCCAGGATGAACTTCTTCCCATCAATCTCGGCAATAGTAGCGCCTTTGTACACAGCTCCATTGGCCGCTGTGGGCACCTGCGAATTGTCGACTTTGATGACTGCGGCGGTTGGTTTTACGCCGGGATTCCATCCGGAAACCGTGCCGTCTTCCGTTACAAAAATGAAGATGGCGTGCGCGCCTGGGGCGAGAAGAAAGTCGGTTGCGCTTCCATTAAATATGATTCCGGTTGGCGAACCCGGGGCTGGCTGGCTGGGCGCGTTAGGGACCGTTACCACCAATGGAACGATCGTCGCGGCGGTGCCTGTGGGTGTCGCGTACAAGGTAGATGTTCCGCTCGCGTTATTCGAAACCCACCAGGGGGAGCCCGGGCTGGCGATCAGTCCCCAGGGATTCTGCAAATTTGGATCTATGACCGGTGCTTTGCCGGCAATATCGGAGACCAGGTTGGCTTGGGTGTAATGTTGGGCAAACGTAAGAGTTGAAAGCACCAAGGCTACAAAGCCAACAGCAAGTGGCTTCAAACGTGTCAAACGGGGGATACTCATGGAAATTATCTCCTTCAATTTTCGTTGCAGACTCTTAACGGAGCTACACCGGCACAATCGAATTGGCCAGTTTCAATTTGGTGCAGGTGCGTTGATGGTGAACTGCCTCTAAACTCGCTGCGCTTGGCAATTCAAAGGACAGCTTGGTAAATCCGCATCTCTGGATGCGACGAAGTTGAGTATAGAAAAGTGACCCTTCGGAAATTGTCACCCAGATGTCTTTTTTTGGTTAATTAATCTTAAGAGAATATCTGACATGTGCCCTCCGCCAGCAGCAGGTTTGTCGGCCAGAGTTAATGGATTAATGGATGGAATGGATTGGTTTGGAAGTTGCTCGCTATCTGCAGCGTCGAAGCCGTACGCGCGAGCTGGCAATGGAGAATTGGTCGGGGCGACAGGATTTGAACCTGTGACCCCCTGCGCCCAAGGCAGGTGCGCTACCAGGCTGCGCTACGCCCCGACTGAACTACCCTTCGATTCTAAATGATTTTATTAGATTCAGTCTCAAGCCGTTGCCGGCAAGAGTCAATGCAGGAAGAGAGATGGAAGGGCGGCTTCGAAGGAATCGCGTGCCTGCCACACGGGCATCCCTCCGTGCTTCCGTGGTGAACAGGTTCTTGGTTTCCAGGCGATCCAAATTGGGAATGAAAAATGTGCACCGAATGAAAAAACGTCAACTGCTGAACTTGGTGAGCAACTGGGCCACCGCGTCAAGAATATGGTCTCCGATCAACGTCTGTTTGTTCAGCAGGCCGGAGTATTCCACGAACGCCTCGAAAGTCCTGTTATCTTTGGTCGCGGTCACCCGGAATTGCGACCCTGGTGGACGGGTGATCAGGATCACAGCGCTTTTATATTCGAACCGCGCCGCGGGTCCATTCGTCCAGACGTAGGTCAGGTTGAGAACGGAATAAACATCCGGACGAAAATAGAGGACCAGCGTCTTCTGATACTGATTGATCTGTTTCTCCTGCTCTTCCCGCATCTTCGCCGCTTTTTCCTGGCGCGCTCGTTGGTTCTCGGCGGCAATGCGCGCCTGCGCGCTCTTGATGATCTCATCAATGTCTGGAGTATCAGGCATCAGCTTGTCTCCCCACTCGGTTTTGAGATTGTAAACCTGATACCCGCTGGAATCTATAACCAGTAACGAAAGTCAAAACGTGTACTCTCATGGTTCCAGCCTCAAACTTCCTGCACCACCCGAGGGTATTTGCCTTGAATCAATGCCCGTTTCCCTCGCAGGGGCAGCTCTTCCTTTCACTCCTGGGATATCCATTTGCGAATTGCATGCTGCTTCTGGGCGCGGAAATGGCCGCTGAAGGCTGCACTTTTCTATTTATTTTCTCGATCGATGCTATTTACAAATCTTCTTGACTGTCGCCTTATTTCCCATATAATGGTGCGCCGTGCCACATTGTAGTGCGATGCGGTAAGCTTCGGGAAGCTGCTTTGCACGCGGTGCGGCGTTACAAAGACGGTAATTGCGGCGGTGATATAAGGTTTCGTGACGCCAGTGTAGCTATAGGCAACAGCGAACCTGGTTGAGTCGGTGAAACCTTTTGGATGTGTGAGTTGCACAGAGACTAGAAATAAAGCACCTTCCAGCGCGGCAATGGGGCTTATCTGACGGGCTTGAAGCAGCCGGTTTTGCTCCGCATTCCCGGGTGCTTCGAGCATTTCAAAATGTTTGGATAGGTGCGCATGAATGTGAACACGGTCAAAACTTAAATTCGGCGAAGGTCGGATCTTAATGGCCTTTGCTTAATCGCGAAATATAGTGCCGTATTGCGGTACTTTAAAATTTTCCAGGATGGCATCAGTGGGGCGGGAGGGCCTCCAGATTATGAGTAAAAAGTTATTCGTATTGCTTCTTGTACTTTCGCTTGGGCTTGCAGTTACCGGTCTTCAGGCGCAGATCACAACCGCAACCTTGGTAGGCACAGTTACAGATTCGACCGGCGCGGTCGTTCCCGGCGCCCAGGTCAGCGCCACCAACATTGATACCAATGCTAACAAGTCAGTAGCAACCAACGACCAGGGGGCCTATCGCATCGAGTTTCTGCCCGTTGGCAATTACAAGCTGCAAGTGAGCTCCAGGGGCTTCAAGACCTATAACCGCACTGGCATCGTGCTTGAAGTCGCGCAACTCGCGCAATTGGACGTCCAGCTCGAAATCGGCAAGACGGGCGAAACCGTGGAAGTCAACGATGCTCTGCCGCTGATCAACGTCACCAGCCCTGAGATTGGCCGCACCATCCAGCCGCAGGAGATTGCGGCTCTGCCGCTGGTTAACCGCGATGTTTACAAACTTTTAGATCTCACCCCTGGAGTGCAAAGAAATGACGACGCCAACATTCTGCTGGGCTTCCCCGAGCAGCACACCCTGATTAACGGCGGCGTCGATGGTGGCACCGGCTCGGTGAATTACTTCCTCGATGGCGGCAACAACATGACCGGCTTGCGCAATACCGGCAACATTCTTCCCGGTCCGGATGCGATTCAGGAATTCCGCGTGCAAACCAACAGTTACAGCGCCGAGTATGGCCGCTACGCCAACGGCGTGGTCAACGTGCTCACCAAATCGGGCACCAACAATTGGCATGGTTCGCTGTTTGAGTATGTGCGCAACACTATGTTTAACGCCAATCCCTGGGGAACCAGCGGCCTGCCTTCTCCACCGTTACACCGCAACCAGTTTGGCGGCACGGTGGGCGGCCCCATCATCCATGATAAGACTTTTGTATTCTTCTCCTATGAGGGCTTGCGCCAGATCACGAACCCATTCTTGACCGGCGCTGTCGTGCCTACGCTTGCTGAACGGGGCGGCGACTTCTCCGCAACCGGTGAACCTGCTATCGTGGATCCCAAAACGAAGGCGCAATTCCCGGGCAACAAGATCCCGGCTGGCCGCATGGATCCTGTCGCGCTCAACGTTCTCAACTTTATTCCCCAGCCGAACGTCCTTAATACCACAACCGGCGTCTTCGACGGCTGGCAGGGCTTTATCAGCAACTTCGACTACCGCGATCAGGGTTTGCTCAAAATAGACTATGCACTGACGCACAATCAACAGTTAAGCGCCAGCCTCTTTGACACCCGTGGAAAGAGCGATAAATTGCCGGCTGGTAACCTTCCCTGGGCGTTGCAGCGCTTCGATTGGCACCAATACGATGCCAACCTGAGCCATACCTGGACTGTGAACGACCACATGATCAACCAGATCTGGGCCAACTATACCCGCAACTTCGGCGGTCGCCTGAATATGGCTGGCATCCTGGGCCTGCCCCTGAATGCCTCGCTGGCGACTTTTGGTTCGGCATTTACCATTCAAGGCACGCCTGACCTGCCCCAATTCGCGATCTCCGGCGGGCCAGACACGTTTACTTTGGGCCAGGCTATTGGCGGGCCGGTAGCGGGTACGAATTTTTACTCGTTGCGCGATGTCTTCAGCTGGAACCGCGGCCGTCACGCGATTAAGTTCGGTGCCGAGGTCTCCCTCGATAAAGATATCCAGCAGACCCTGCTGAACAATTATGGCGTCTTTACCTTCAATGGAAATCTCACCAAAGGCACCGTGGCTGGTAAGCCCACCAATGGCAACGGCTTTGCCGATTTCCTTCTTGGTCTTCCAAGCTCCATAACCCAGGATGCGCCGGTGACCGGCTACACCAATAGTTGGTATAACGCCTACTTTGTGCAGGATGACATCCGGGTGAACAATCGCCTGACCGTCAACCTGGGCTTGCGCTATGACATACAGACCCCGCCAGTAGATACTGGCCACCTGAACCGCGAATCCACCTTTGTGCCCGGTCCTGAGATCGGCTTGCCCGGAGTTGTGGTGCAGTCAACAGTAAACCCTGCTGCGCCTCCGGGCATGCTCTTTGCCGGCGACCCTGGCGTGCCTCGCGGCATCGTGCCAACCCGCCATGATCACTTCTCGCCCAGAGTAGGCTTCGCCTTTGATCCACTCGGGGATGGCAAGACCTCCATCCGCGCCGGCGCCGGTATCTTCTACGGCTCGCTCTCCGGCAACCAGTGGAACACCACCACCAACTTCGAGCCCTTTGCCATTCGTCTTACCCTTGCCAATGCGGGAAGCGTGACGGGCGCAACCCTGAGCAATCCGTACAACAACCTTAAGGGTGGCGATCCCTTCCCCTATAACGGCGCGTTTGTTGCCGGTGGCTCCATCTTCGGCGCCAACCGCAACTTCGAATGGCCCTACACCTACCAGCTTAACTTCTCTGTACAGCACCAGTTCATGAAAGATTTGAGCATCATGGCTGCCTACGTAGGTTCGATGAGCCACAATCTGCCCTTCGCGGTAGATCTCAACCAGGCTCTTCCGTCTCCTACCGCTACAACTGCCTCGGCCAATATTCTGGCGCGGCGGCCGTATTCAGTCTTGAATCCGACAGTTACTCCCCTCGGCGCCATTCTTCTCATGCAATCCAACCAGACCGCCGATTATCACAGCTTTCAGCTCTCCGCCACGAAGCGAATGGGCCATCACTTCAGCTTCAATGGCTTCTACACCTACAGCAAGACCCTGGAGAGCGTTCAACTGCAGAACAATACGACGATGGGCGGCGCGCAGGATTTCACGAACTTGCGGGCAGAGCGGGGCCGCTCTGACGACGATCTCCGCCACATATTCGTGATGTCTGGCCTTTGGGATCTGAGCTACTACGGTGGAGAAAATTCCATAGCCAAATGGGTGCTCAATGGCTGGAGCGTTGACCCCATCATAAGGGTACACAGCGGTTTCCCCTTTACCATTACCAACGGTGCTGACGCCAACCTGACCGGCAACACCGCTAATGAGCGCGCTTCATTTGCTACCACTCCGCCCCCGTTCCCCAACAACTGCGTTAACGCAGATGGAAGCATGGGAGCCCGGGTAGGAACGATCAACTGCTGGTTTAATACCTCACTCTATGTAAGGAACCAGGCTACGAACGGGCAGTTCACAGACGGAAACATGCCCCGCAACCTGCTCAATGGTCCTGGTTATTTTGATGTGGATATGACCATTGCCCGCCACTTCAAACTTGGCGAGCGCTTTAACCTTGAGTTCCGTGCCGAGGGCAGCAACATATTCAATCGCGCCAACCTCAATCCCCCTGGTGCTGGGGGCGGCAGCTCCCCGCCCACCGGTGGCTATACCAATCCCGCGGGGACGGCCAATTATGGCAGAATCATAGCCGCACAAGAACCGCGTCTGCTTCAGTTCGGTCTCCGTTTGACCTTCTAGAACGATTAAACTTCAACCTAAAATATCAACCAGCCCGCAGGCACAAAACCTGCGGGCTTTTTTATTTGTGTGTGCACCAGCTATGACTGTGTGGCACAAACCGTCCCAGCTGTGCAGCAGACCCCGTTGCACTCGCAAGTCGAATTTCTGAATTCGTCTCCGCGTCCTCCGCGAACCTCTGCGGTTAGTTTCTTACCGCATTATGGTACTTAGTTGTACATTAAGGTATAGCGAGAAGCCATTGGGAACCAAGGTGCAGTGTACCAAGGTGAGTTACTCCATAGGATAGGCCCTCTTCCACTTCCGCCGGGGAGTGATATTCTTGGCAACAGCAATCTGGTTACAGCCAGTGAAGCCTCCTGCAGTGCCGACTCGCACGACAGGAGATAAAGCGCCTCTTGGATGCAGGCGATGGGTTTGCATTGTGGCGTCTAAAGCAACCGGTTTGCGCTGCTTTCTCGGGCAGATTGGGTGAATGTCGAATGCCCCGGACAAGCGCATTTTCAATGTAAGCACGGCAAAACTTAAATTCAGCGGAGACTGGATCTTGATGTTTTGCCTAAAAAACAACAAATGAGTTTCGTATTACGGTACTTTCACAAATTCTCAGGTACCAGCACGTATCAGTATGAGTGGGGCAGGAGGGCTCCAGTTATGAACAGAAAATTATTTATATTGCTTCTCGTAGCGTCACTGACGCTTGTGGTTACAGGCGTTCAGGCGCAGAGCACAACCGCAACCCTGTTAGGCACCGTGACCGATACTACGAACGCCGTGATACCCGGCGCGCAGGTCACCGCCACCAACGTTGATACCAATTTGAGCCGTACCGTCTCGACCAATGAAGAGGGCGCCTACCGCATCGAATTTCTTCCCGTTGGCGGCTATAAGCTTGAGGTGAGCGCAAAAGGCTTCAAGGTTTATACCCGCACCGGCATCGTGCTTGAAGTTGCCCAGCTCGCGCAGGCCGATGTAATTATGCAGATCGGCAAGACCGGCGAAACCGTTGAAGTCAACGACGCCTTGCCCCTGGTGAACGTCACCAATCCTGAGATCGGCCGCACCGTGCAGCCCCAGGAAATCGCCGCCCTGCCGCTGGTCAACCGCAACGTTTATACGCTTCTGACTTTAACTCCCGGCGTGCAGAAAAATGACACCACCGGCGTAACTCTGGGTTATCCCGAGCAGCGCACCCTCATCAACGGCGGTGTGGATGGCGGCGCCGGCTCGGTGAATTATTACCTCGATGGCGGCTCCAACATAACCGGGCTGCGCAATACCGGCAACATCTCTCCCAATCCGGATGCCATACAGGAATTCCGCGTACAGACCAACAGCTACAGTGCCGAGTATGGCCGCTTTGCCAATGGCGTGGTCAACGAGATTACCAAATCGGGAACAAATAATTGGCACGGCTCCCTCTTTGAATACGTGCGCAACACCGTCTTTAACGCCAATGACTGGGGCAATACCACCTCACCCAAGCCTCCGTTGCACCGCAACCAGTTTGGCGGCAGCGTGGGTGGCCCCATCATCCATGACAGGACCTTTTTCTTCTTGTCCTATTCAGGCTTGCGCCAGATTACCAATCCATTTCTGAATGGAGCGATCCTGCCTACGGCGGCTGAACTAACCGGCGATTTTTCCGCAGATGCTGGAATTGTGGACCCGACCAGCCCCAAAGCGGCGCAGCAGCTTTTTCCTGGTAACAAAATTCCGGCGGGCCGCCTCGATCCTACGGCGATGTTCATACTCAACAATCTCATTCCAAAGCCCAATGTGCCTGGAACTACTAAATGGCAGGGCTTTATTCCCAACTCTGATAACCGCAATGAGGTGCTGCTCAAGCTGGATCATGCCTTGGCTCACAATCACCAGTTGACCATCAGCTACTTTGAGACCCCTGGGAAAGACACGATCCGGGCAGGCAACAACAACCTTCCCTGGTCAACCCAGCGCCTCGATTGGCGTCAGTACAATGCCAACGTGAGCGAAACCTGGACTTTGAACGATCACATGATCAACCAGGGCTGGCTTGGTTACACCCGCAACTTCGGCGGCCGCCGCAACATACCTGGAACTTCGCTGACGGATTTGAGTTCGCCTTTTGCGCTGGGTCCACTATTCACCCCCCAGGGCCCATTCACTATTCAGGGCACGCCTAATTTGCCCCAGATCACTGTAACCAACTTCTTCAGCTTGACCGATGCCATTGCCGGGCCGATAGCAGGCACCAATTATTACTCGGCTCGCGATGTCTTTACCTACAACCACGGCCGCCACTCGTTCAAAATTGGCGGCGAGATTTCGCTCGATAAAGATATTCAGCAGACCTTGTTGAACAACTATGGTGTCTTCAGCTTCAACGGAAGCCTGACATCAGGCACCGTGAGCATCGCGGGTAAACCGACAAAATTTGCCGGCAACGCTTTGGCTGACTTTGAGTTAGGCATTCCCAACTCCCTGTCGCAGGATGCTCCGGTCAAGGGCTACACCAACAGTTGGTATACAGCTTTCTTCGTGCAGGATGACATCAAGTTCGGCAACCGTTTCACCCTCAACCTGGGCATGCGCTATGACATACAGACTCCGCCTACCGATAGCGGCAACCTGAACCGCGAAGCCACCTTTGTGCCCGGTCCTGAAGTTGGCTTGCCCGGAGCTATCGTGCAGTCAACCGTAAACCCCAACGCTCCTCCGGGCATGCTCTTTGCCGGCGACCCGGGCGTGCCCCGCGGTGTTGCTCAGACGCGGAAGGACCACTTCTCGCCCCGCCTTGGCTTTGCCTGGGATCCTTTTGGTGATGGCAAAACTTCCATCCGTGGCGGCGCTGGGGTCTTCTACGGCTCCCTCTCCGGCAACCTGTGGAACACCACCACCAACTTCGAACCCTTTGCCACCCGCCTTACATTTACCAACGCGGGAAGCACAACCGGCGCCACGCTTACCCAGCCATATCGGGGATTTACAAAAGACCCATTTCCCTACGATGGCTCGTTTAATTCTGGTGGCACCATTTTTGCCATAGACCGGAACTATGAATGGCCTTACACCTATCAGCTTAATCTGTCGGTGCAGCGCCAGTTCACCAAGGATTGGAGCATCATGGCTGCCTATGTGGGCTCATTGAGCCATAATCTGCCTTTTGCGACGGATATCAACTATCCGGTCCTTAATGTTCCCACTGCCACGACCGTGGCCGCCAATGTGCTGTCTCGGCGGCCATACAGCAGTTTTGTAATTCCGACTCCGGCCATTCCTGCTTTTGGCTCGATTCTCCTTATGCGCTCCAACCAGACCGCGAGCTATCACGCCTTCCAGCTCTCTACTACAAAGAGAATGGGGCACCACTTCAGCCTGAGCGGCTTCTATACCTATGGCAAGACCTTCGAGAGCGTGCAACTGCAGAACAACACGACTCAGGGCGGAGCGGAAGATTTTTCTAACTTGCGCCTGGAGCGGGGCCGCACCGATGATGACCAACGCCACCAGTTCGTGATGTCTGGCTTGTGGGATGTCAGCTATTACAATGGAGGCAGCAGCATTGCCAAGTGGATTCTGAACGGCTGGAACATTGATCCCATCGTGCAGGTTCACAGCGGCTTGCCCTTCACCGTCACCAACGGCGCTGATATCAATCTGGATGGAACCAACAATGACCGCGCCATCCTGCAACCGGGTATGAGCCCAACCGTCTCCAACCAAACGGCTGCTCAGTGGTTCAACACGGCTGCTTTCTTTACTCCCACTGGCACCAGGGTCCTCGCCGTGAACGGGCAACCTCAAGATGGCACTACACCGCGTGACTTCCTGACCGGCCCGGGTTTCGTGGAGGTTGATATGGCGCTCTCGCGCAACTTCAACGTCACCGAACGCTTCAAGCTCGAGTTCCGCGCGGAGGGCCTCAATGTGTTCAACCACGCTAACCTGAATAACCCCGCTGCGACGGTTCCAGCTACGAGCGCGGCGCCGGGCAACTTCGGGGCGATTACAGGCGCAAATACTGCGCGAGTGCTTCAACTCGGTCTCCGTCTGACCTTCTAGAAGTTAAACTACAAACCTAACCAAAAGGCCCGCAGGATAAAACCTGGCGGGCCTTTTAATCTAGTACGCAAACTTCCTTCTATAACCGAGCCGTTTCTAAGAAGCGAAACCGTTCACAGCTTGTCATACTGAGCCGCGCACCAGGCGAAGCATCTTGCGTTATCATCCGTGTGATCCGCGAAATCCGCCATTAATTTTTTTCTCTGTGCCTCTGTTGCGAAAATCCATAAGTTTAAAAATGAAATTCCCGAAATGAACTGGAGATAAATTTTCCATGAATTCTGCGCAAATTAACTTGACACTCCGCTGACTGGAGCGTACCTTGACGGGTTATTCTATTTTTAAAGTCTGCTGGGGCCCCTTGCTTCATTGTAGGTAGGGTTTCGTTCACTTCGAAACCGCCGATTTCAACCTCAAACCGTGCTCAAAATTCAGAGGAATGCATATGCCCAAATCCAGCCTTAGCTGTCTCGCCCTGGTTCTGCTTTCATTAATGATGGTTTCCAGTTCCTATGCTCAGGTGGCAACAGGCTTCCCTCCTTTTAGTACTATCGATGGTGCCCATTTTGACAAGATTAATCTGGCAAATCTGAACATTCATTTCGATCCTCCCGTGATTAACAAGGCGGGGCGAGGTCTTGGCTTTCAGTATGCCCTGCACTTTGACAATTCCATATGGTTTCCGGCGGTTTTGGGGCCAGGCATGTTGCCACAATGGCAAGTAATAGACAATTCTTTTGGCTGGCGGCAGCACACAGACGTGCTGGCAGGCTATGTAACCTATGAACGCGGCGGTATCTGCATTCCCAGCTATGGCAACTGGGTTTATCATGATCCAGCAGGGACGGCACACAGTTTCGATAATTCATGGGTGGGAAGCGATTGTCATGGTGGGGTCGTCTCTTCATCCAGCGGGAAGGCAACGGATGGTTCCGGCTATCAGCTGACAGTGACCAACGCTCCGAGCGCAACAGTTTACCCCCCGTCAGGCGGCAGTATTATTCCTCCAGTATCTGCTGGGAGTTTTGAGTTCAATGGTGGTGTCGGACCCCTGCAACCAATGACCACGGGTCCTGCGCAAATCATCGACGCGAACGGGAACTCCATCAGCACGGGTGATGGGCTCTCGTTCACGGATACTACAGGGGCGAACGTACTAACCATCGATAGTTCGTATAGCAACTATACCTACCAGACTCCAGCAGGATCTAAGTCGGTTGTTGTCGGCTATACACCCTATTACATTCGCACCAATTTTGGTTGTTCGGGTATTGCTGAATACGGACCAGATACGGGCCAAACACAGCCCATTTCATTGGTTACTTCGATTACTTATCCCGATGGGTCCTCCTACCAGTTTGCCTACGAAGATACGCCTGGATACCCTGGAAACAAAACGGGACGAATCGCCAGCATCACGTTGCCCACCGGTGGAAGCATCAGCTACAGCTATTGGGGCGGCGATGGCGGGTTGCATGGGATTTTCTGCGATGGAACTACGGCCGCCTTCACACGTACCGTTAACGATGGTACCAATAGCTTCCAGACCACCTATTGGATCAACCAAAATCCTCCTGCTGGAGGTTCTGAAACACATGTTACGGCTTATCCTGAAGGCAACGAAACGGTTATCGATTTCACTGACATATTCGAGACCCAGAAACAAGTTTGGCAAGGAGCAAGCGGAACGGGAACGCTGCTGGAGACCGTTGAGACCTGCTACAACGGGGCCAGTCGGCCTTGCATTTCGCAAAGCATAACTAGCTCTCTGATCACAGAAAAGACAGTCTATCCTGAAACCACCTACCGGATAGCCAAGCACGACTCCTTTTTTGATACCTCCGGTCTCGGTCTGCTGACAGAGCAGGATGACTACGACTGGACCAGCACCGGCACTTTTGCGCCGCCAGTTCGCAAGAAACTGATCACGTACGCCAACAATCTGGGCACAATCATGGACCATCCTGCAAGTGAGATCGTGGAAGACGGGGCCAACCCTCCCAATATCCTGAGCCAGGTCTACTATTACTATGATCAGTGGCCCCTATGGACTCCGCCGGGAACGAC
>DASREY010000124.1:0-10047 GCA_035651775.1 Terriglobales bacterium | reverse complement strand
GATATGTAACGAGTTATAATCCTGCATCCTGCCTGAGGAACCCACCCCGTGGCCCAACGCTCATCATCTCAGCCGATGCGCATCGCTATCGATACCGGCGGGACTTTCACTGACTGCGTGTGGCTCGAGCGCGGGCGGCTGCGTCTGCTGAAGCTATTTTCCACGCCGGCAGATCCTTCGCTGGCGATTGCCGAAGCTGTGCAAAAGATTGCGGGCAATAGTAATTTCATCCTGCTGCATGGAACGACGGTGGGAACCAACGCCTTGCTGGAGCGCAAAGGTGCGCGCGTCGCGTTTGTAACCACCAAGGGATTTGCCGACATTATCGAGATTGGACGCCAGGCGCGTCCCAAGCTTTACGATTTCTTTTTCGAGCGCGTCCCTCCCCTGGTTCCCGCGGAACTTCGTTTTGAAGTGGCCGAGCGTACAGATTGCCAGGGCAAAATCCTGCAAGTCCCCGATGCCAGGGAATTGACCGAGCTTGTTCATAGCATTGAGAAGAGCGGGGCGGAAGCAGTGGCTGTGTCACTGCTGTTCTCATTTGCAAATCGTTCCAATGAAAAAACTGTAGCTGGAGCGCTGGAAGCGCTTGGGACGCCGCTCTCGCTTTCCCACAAAATCTTGCCTGAGTTCCGCGAATACGAGCGCGCGAGCACGGTGGTAATGAACGCTTATCTGCAACCGGTGATGCAGCGCTATCTGCGGCTTATTCAACAGAGGCTGAGCGATGCCAAAACTTCATCGGCAAAGACGGCAAGCCAATCCAGGATTTTTGTTATGCAGTCGAGCGGAGGGATTACCGCCGTGGAATCGGCGGCGCGCGAGCCGGTGCGCACGGTGCTCTCGGGACCCGCGGGCGGGGTGATCGGAGCGGCTGCCATGGCGCGGCGCAGCGGCTTCGACCGCATTATCGCGTTTGATATGGGCGGTACTTCGACCGACGTTTCCCTGGTTGATGGCGAGCCGCAACCCGCGACTGAGGGCGTGGTTGCGGGGCTTCCGGTGCGGGTGCCCATGCTGGATATCCATACGGTGGGCGCGGGCGGAGGCTCGCTGGCGCGTTTTGATTCCGCAGGTGCGCTGCGCGTCGGGCCGGAGTCGGCCGGAGCCGACCCGGGGCCCATCTGCTACGGACGCGGTGAGTTGCCCACGGTCACAGACGCAAACTTGCTGCTGGGCAGATTGCGTCCTGAGCAGTTCCTGGGCGGCGATTTTTCGCTCGATTTGGAACGAACTCGCATGATCACAGCCGCATGGCTGGCACGGCAGAAGCAGAGGCTCACGCTCGAAGCCTTTGCCGAAGGCGTGGTCCGCGTGGTGAATGCCAATATGGAAAAGGCCATTCGCGTGGTTTCCATCGAGCGCGGCTACGACACGCGCGAATTTACGCTGGTGGCGTTCGGCGGCGCGGGCGGCTTGCATGCCTGCGAGCTGGCGATCGGGCTGGGGATTCCACGTGTGCTGGTCCCGCCATTGCCGGGCGCGCTCTCAGCTTACGGGATATTGGCCAGCGATGTTGTGAAAGATTACTCCCGCACCGTGCTGTGGAGCGTTGCCCGGCAGCAAAGTTCCTCTGGGCTGAAGAAAAAATTGCGCGCCGAGTTCAGTGAACTGGAAGCGGCTGCGCGAAGAGATTTCCGGGCGGAGGGATGGAAGAAAGCGATCCAGCTCAGGCGCAGCGCCGATCTTCGCTACAAGGGGCAAGGGTACGAGCTGAACGTGCCGGCGACCGGCTTCGACATCGCCGCTTTGACTGAAAATTTTCATCGTGAACACCGGCGGCACTACGGTTACTCGCATCCGGAAAGAGAGGTGGAAATAGTTACGCTACGCACGCGTGCGACGCAACCTTCCGGGCATGGCAATTTCAGGATAGAAGAGCGTACAACGAGCGGGGCTGCAAAGAAGAATGTCTTTCAGCGCGCATCTCTCAAGAAAAACCGGATCTACCGCGGGCCTGCAGTCGTGACCGAGTACAGCGCTACAACATATGTTCCACCAGGGATGCGGTTCCACGTCGATTCCGTGGGCGCGCTGGTGATGGAGAATTAGAAAAGTTAGAAGTAAGAAGCAAGAAGTCAGAAGTAGGAAGTCAGAAGGATGATTCAACTTCCTGCTTCCTACTTCTGACTTCCTACTTCTTACCTCAGACTTTCAAGGAATCAGTCCCATGGCGTGAGCGCCGTGCACTCCTCCGCCGTGTACGGGGTCGTGCGGTAGGCAGCCGCGCCTTCAGACCGAAGCACACCGTCGGCGGTGGAGCAGAAGCTTCTTCTCCCGGTTCTGTTGGGTTGCACTGGAATAGCCGTGATCACATATTGCTGATGAGGTTGTTCCTGATCTGCCTGAAGCATGAAGCGATAGCCGCTCTTGGTGCACCAACTGTTGCCGGTGCAGTTCAGGCCGGCGAGCGTGCCTGCGTCAGGACCCAATGCAGCGATATCTGCGGCATAGCCCATATTAGGATTGCTGGCCTGGTAATTGCTTTCGGCGGTTGCTAACGTCGTCATCGTATACCTTGCGCTAGCCTCGTTGGCAGCAATGCGTTCACGGATCAAGTTAGGGATGGCAATGGCCGCAATGATGAGAACAGGCACCACAAGAGCCACCGAAAGGTAACCCAACACGAGGCCGGCCAAGGCCATACCGTCCCCCTTCACGCGTCCCATGCTCTTGCGGATAGTCGAACGCGACATGTGTCCCACGATGATGGCGGGAATGCCAGTCAAAATCGAAAAACAGAAAAAAGACAAAATTCCCAAAACCAGGCTTGTAACAGCCTTGCTGTCTGTCATGGCTCCCGGCCCCGGTTGTCCATAAGCGTTGGCCGGATATGCCGCGGGGGTTGCCGAGGTTGTTGAAGCGGGTGGAGATGAAGGAGCCTGGGGTGACTTGAACTGCTGTCCGCATTGGGGACACACGGCGGATCCATCTGCAACATTGGCGCCACAACTTGAGCAGAACATTGCTGGCCTCGCTGAGAGCTGAAATGGAAAGTCTGACAAAGTTATACGATGTCTTGCGAAAAAGCAATCCAATGATGAGGCCGGCAATGGGTCAGATTGGAAATGCGCCCCACATTCTCCGGGCAAGCTCCAAAGCGCATAGGCAAGAGGATCCTTCGGCTTTGTTCAGCATTTCGCGTGCGGGGCTCAGACGCCCGCACAGTGGCTCAAGATGCCCGCGCGGCACCTTGCGGGACGCAGGCGCTACTTTCAAATTGGCCCATTAGCAGGAGACCCGAAAGGGCAAAAAATTAAGGCGTCCTCTTGAGGACGCCTTAGAAATGAAATTACCGGCTATGCTACTTCTTCGCCGATTTCGTCATCGCGGTTGGGTACAACGTCGGATTTAACGTCCTTGCGATTGCGAGCATCCTGGTACTCTTCCTCCGGCAATTCGTTTTCTTTTTTCGGTTTGCCCAGATCGCGCAGGTTATCCGCAGCTTCACGGCCAGCGTCTTTCAGTTTGCCGACCCCTTCCTGCAGTTTACCTTCCGCCTGTTTTCCCACGCCTTTAACCTGGTTTTCTTTGCTGCCGGTCCATTCACCAACTTTCTGTTGAACGCGGCCTTCCACTTCTTTCATCTTGCCTTTAATTTCATCTTTGTTCATGATTGCCCTCGCTGCAAAGGAAATAGGGGACTACCTTAAAACCTTCCTGCCCGGGCGTCAGACGACAGTGCGTCTGCCGGAGAGAAGCTGGAAAATCAGAGCGATTACAGCCAGTACGAGGAGGATATGGATAAATCCACCCAGCGTGTAGCTGCTCACAACTCCAACCAACCATAGAACCAAAAGAATTACAAAAATGGTCCACAACATCAGGCACCCCCAATGCTAATAGTCGGTAACCGAGGTCACCGTTGTCACCTCTCATCAAGGTGACATAATGATTGGGTGCGAGTTGCCTCTGAGAGGTTGTGAAGAATCGAGTGCTGCTTTTCGTCAAAAACAGAGCAGAATTCCATAATCTGCAGGCAGCAGCTCGGGATATTAGAGTCGGTTTCATAGAATTCCCGGACATGCGGAAACCGGGTTCTATTTTGGGAGTCAGATGAAAGTTGCCATACAAGGTGAGTTGGGTTCATTCAGCCATACGGCCGCGCGGCAGCTCGCGCCGCGGATGCAGGTGCTGCCCTGTTCGGTCTCGCGTGAGGTGTTTGCGGCTTTGAAGACGGGCAAGGCGCAGGCCGCCGCCATTCCCATTGAAAATTCGCTGGCGGGTTCAGTAGCCGAACATTTTGACCTGCTGCTGCAGCATGATTTCTGGATCGAGGCCGAGTTGCGCCTCCGCATTGAACATAACCTGATCGCCGCGCGCGGGGTCAAGCTCAACCAGATCGCGCGGGTGCTCTCTCATCCGGTCGCCCTTGACCAGTGCCGCAAGTTTTTCCAGAAGCACAAGCGGATTCGCCCTGAAGCTTTTTACGACACCGCGGGCAGCGTGAAACATGTCGTGGAAAAGAATTTACGCGATACCGGCGCCATCGCCGCGAGCCGGGCGGCGCAGCAATATGGAGGAACCATCCTGCGTTCGGGGCTGGAAGACAATAAGCGGAACTTCACGCGGTTCTTCCTGATTCGCAAAGGCCGTCGTATCGCGCCCGGCGCCAACAAGACTTCCATTGCGTTCGCGGTCAAGAACATTTCCGGAGCGCTGTTCAAAGCGTTGAGCGTGTTTGCATTGCGCGAGATCAGTTTGAGCAAGATCGAATCTCGCCCGGTGCCGGGGCGCCCGTGGGAATACGTTTTTTATGCCGATCTTTTGTGCGGGAGAGAAGAGAGGGCAGAGAAGGCGCTGGATCACCTGGGTGAGATTTCCGAGTTTGTGAAAGTGCTGGGGATTTACCCGGCGGCAAAATGAAATGCAATTGTGCCAGCTTCGAATCATGTCCACGCATTTCCGGGCTGCTTTAAAAATGGTGGGCATGAAAGATTTTTCGACTTGCTGGCGCTTGCTCAGGATTTCGCCTTGCGGCGCAGACGCCGCGAAAACGGCTCAACACGACAGCCGGCGGGACGCCGGCGCTACATAAAAGCAGCAGCCCGATAGTAACTGGGGTAACATTGCCGCGCGCACTTCATCTCAAGTACAATCGCCTCCTCTTGCAGATGGGCGAAGAGAAGAGATGGGTGAAGAGAGCAGCATCTGCATCTTTTGCTGCTTTGAGTTCATCCATATCTCGAAAGGAAACCCTCAATGGCGGATCATAAAAGCAAAGTTGAAGGCAGTGCTGAAGCCAAGCCGCCGCAAGCCGGACGTTCTTACCCGGTATTGCCTGTGCGTGACACCGTTTTGTTTCCCCACGCCGTGCTGCCGCTGACCGTCGGTCGCGAAAGCTCTGTGCAGCTCATCAATTCCCTGGGAGAGGACAAGACGATCATAGTCGTGGCCCAGCGCGAAGCGCGGGTGGATGTTCCCCAGCCCACTGATTTATATAGCGTCGGGACCCTGGCCACAGTGCACAAAGTAGTGAAGATGCCGAACCAGAGCCTGTTTGTGTTTACCGAAGGCCTGGAACGGGTGCGCCTGCGTGAGTTCACGCAGAATACGCCCTTCATGCGGGCCGAAGTGGAAGTCATTTCCGAGCCGGCGTCGTCAGCCACGGCCGAGATCGAGGCGCTGCAGCGCAATGTGCTGACCCTGTTCCAGCAGATCGTGGCCGCTTCTCCCACGCTCTCTGACGAGCTGCAAACGGTAGCGATGAACATTGATGAATCGGGACGCCTGGTCGATTTCATCGCATCGTCCCTGCCGCTGCTTTCCACCAAGGAAAAACAGGACCTGCTTGAGGTGCAGGATGTGCGCATCCGGCTGGAGCGAATCCACCAGCATCTCGCCAAAGAGCTCGAGGTGCAGCAGCTACGCAACAAGATCCAATCCGAGGTGCAGGACCGGGTGCAGCAATCGCAGCGCGAGTTTTACCTGCGCGAGCAGATGAAGGCCATCCAGAAAGAATTGGGCGAGCAGGATGAGACCCAGCGCGACGTCGAAGACCTGCGCCAGAAAATCGAAGCTTCGGGCATGCCGGAAGAAGTAAAAAAAGAAGCCATGAAGGAACTGAACCGGCTGGCGCGCATCTCGCCCATGGCGGCGGACTACTCGGTTACGCGCAATTATATCGAGTGGCTGGCGGTGCTGCCGTGGAGCAAATCGAGCGGCGGGGAAGTGGACATCCTTAAAGCCAAAGAGATCCTCGACGTGGATCACTATGACCTGCAGAAGGTCAAGGACCGCATTCTCGACTATCTTTCCGTGCGCCGGCTGAAGCCCAGCATGAAAGGGCCGATCATTTGCTTTGTTGGGCCGCCGGGAGTCGGTAAAACCTCCCTGGGAAGATCCATCGCACGCGCTCTCGGCCGCAAATTCCAGCGCATGTCGCTGGGCGGATTGCATGATGAGGCCGAGCTGCGCGGGCATCGCCGCACGTATATCGGCGCTTTGCCGGGACAGGTTATTCAGGGACTTCGCCGGGCAGAGACCAATGACCCTGTCTTTATGCTCGACGAAGTGGACAAGCTGGGGCGCGACTTCCGCGGCGATCCGGCGTCGGCGCTGCTGGAAGTGCTCGATCCGGAGCAGAACAGCACATTTCGTGACAACTATCTTGACGTTCCTTTCGATCTTTCACGGGTGCTGTTCATCTGCACTGCGAACATGCTTGATCCCATCCCTGAGCCGCTGCGCGACCGCATGGAGATCATCGAGCTGCAGGGGTATACGGAAGACGAAAAAGTTCACATTGCCTTCCGCTACCTGGTTCCGCGACAGATCGAGGAAAACGGCATTAACGTCGACCAGATTGATTTTTCGGAAGAGACCATTCGCTTCATCATCCGCCACTATACGCGTGAAGCGGGCGTCAGAAACCTGGAGCGCGAGATTGGCACTATTTGTCGCAAGCAGGCCAGACGCATCGCCGAAGGCAAGGCCGAAAAGTTAGCGGTGACTCCGCAGGTGGTCCAGGAATTTCTGGGAGGAGTCAAAGTCCGCATTGACACGGAAATTGCCACGCGCACCCAGCGGCCCGGAGTGGCCGTGGGCCTGGCGTGGACGCCGGCCGGCGGTGACATCCTGTTCATCGAGGCCAACAAGATGAAAGGCAAGGGCGGCTTCACCATGACCGGCCAGATCGGACACGTGATGCAGGAATCCATGCAGGCGGCGTTGACCTGGGTGCGATCGAACGCATCGCAGCTCGGGATTCAGGAGAATATTTTTGCCGATCATGATATCCACATCCACGTGCCCGCGGGCGCAATTCCCAAAGATGGTCCCTCGGCAGGCGTCACCATGGCAACAGCCTTGGTTTCGCTGCTGACCGAGCGCCGCGTGAGGCCGTATACGGCGATGACCGGAGAAATTACTCTGAGCGGCAATGTGCTGCCCGTAGGTGGGATCAAGGAAAAAGTGCTCGCCGCACGGCGCTCAGGTGTGCGCGATGTGATTCTGCCGGCGGAAAACGAAACCAACGTGCACGAAGACCTGACGCCGGAGCAGCTTGAAGGCGTGAATGTCCACTTTGTGAAGCAGATTGAAGAGGTCTTGAGCATTGCGCTGCCGGCGACCCAGGCGGAAGAGAAGAAAGACGATAAGGCGCGCGAAGAAGTGCTGGTCAGGGCCTCGTAGTTTAATTCGCATCATTTTCCTGGATATTGCATCTTGCATGGAGACGCGGCAAAGCTGCGTCTCTCCCCATCACTTCATAGCCGCGCTGCGAAGCTGTTTGAGATATTCGGTGGGAGTGTAGCCGATGATTGATTTGAAGTCTTTTACGAAGTGGGCCTGGTCGAAATATCCGAGGTCTTGCGACAATGCGGCGAAATCCACCGCTTTCGGGGCAGCTTTATCGGCATGCAGGCGTTCTACAATTTCGTGCAGCCTATAAACCCTGATCACCCACTTCGGGGTTACGCCAACATACTGACCAAACATCCGTTGCAACATTCGCTTGCCGAGGTTGAAGCGGGCGGCAACATCATCCACGGTCATGATTTCGCGGTTAAGGCATATTTCATCCACAATTTGCCCGGCAAGCACGGCGGTTTCATCGCGCTTCGGCATGTGCCGGCGAAGAAACTTTTCGGCAGCGTTGACTTTCATAAGGCCATCGTCGAGAGAGAGCACAGCCTCCTCGAAATCCTGTGCCTGAGAGCCGAAAAGATCGCTGAGCGCGATGGAGCGGTTGGTCAAGCGGGAGACCGGCGACTTCAGGAAAGGGTAGAATCCTCCCGGCCTGAATTTCACTCCAAAGACCTGCCCCAGATCATTCAGAAGCCGTGAGGAACTGCCCTTCACTACACCATAGATCCGCGAGTTTCCTTTTTCCAGTAAGAGCTGAACCGAGGGATGAGAAACGGTCTGCGTTTTGTGGGGAGCGACTCCTCGCAGGTCCCAGCGAGCCATCCAGAAATGTTCGATGAACACGCCCAGGTCGGCTGCCGGAAGACGCCGTGCGTAGTGAATTCTTTTTTCGTCTGCGCCAAGCTTAAGAACACCTCTTGGCTGCAGGCCGTAGGTTTGAGCTATGCGTGATGCCACGTTGGCTAAATCCAATGGCGATATTGTCTCACGCCGGAATATTGAAACAGATGCGCCGGGTCGTCGCGTTTTTACAATACCAGGCGGCAATCCGTTGCTATCTTGTCTTTCAGAGAGTCTGATATCCATGAAGCATCGCAAAGCAAGTAATTGGTCTTGCTCAGTTCCAGCAACAATTAGAGTCATCGCGGGAGTGTGTCTGTGCCTTGGCTTTGTCGCGCACGCACAAAGCTCCAGGATTGTGAATAAAACCCAGGAGGTGGTCATGACGACCCATGCAAGTGGACCATTTGAAGTGAAGTTGAATCCGCAAACCCCGTACGAAGCGTCTCTCGGCAGGATGTCGATTGACAAACAATTTCACGGCGACCTGGAGGCCACCAGCAAGGGCGAAATGCTGAGCATCATGACCGCGGTCAAAGGCTCAGCCGGCTATGTCGCCATGGAACTGGTCAGCGGAACGCTGCACGGACGCCAGGGCACGTTCGTTCTCCAACACAGCGCTACGATGACGCGCGGCACGCCGCAACTGAGCGTGACCGTGGTGCCGGACTCCGGCACCGGCCAGCTCACCGGTCTAGCCGGTACGATGACGATCAAGATCGAAGAAGGCGGAAAACACTTTTATGAGTTCGAGTACACGCTGGCCGAAACCCGGTGAAAATCGGGTGTCACTGTATCAGATTGGTCAGACGTTCGTCCTTCCGAAAGACTCAGCCGTCCCCAGCGGGGACTCAGAATTAATTGCTTTGCTCCCCGCCGCTAAAAGCGGCGGACTATCATCAGCCATTAAGCGTGGCACTGGTTTCTCGTGCCTCTCAGTCTCCTCTGTTCTCAAAGAGTTTTTTTAAACTCCCACGCTGGCTGGGGTAACGCGCTGAAAGCCGTGACCCTTTCAAAACTATTTTATAAAATAGGTTGTAGAGAACTACCTTCTTAATTGCCTGCGATGAGTGACTGTTCAATAAGCGAACGCAGGTCTTGAATATCCCCTATAAGAGAGTAAAACTTATAACTAAAGTCGCTCTACCAGCCAAAGATAGAATTCTGGAAATTCCACCGATGAGCGTCGAGTACGGGGTGAATGTGCCGGCTACCCAGCAAAATTTCCTGACAGGCGTTTCAGGCGAGCGTAATGTTCGTCTCTCGCCGGAGCTTGTCCGCGAAGCGCATCTCGACCTGGCGGTGCGGTTGGGATATGGGGTTTACGGCTACGCGCTGATTTTTATCGCACTGGGAGTAACGTCGCGGTATCCGGCCGAACATCCCAGGCTATTTTGGGGTCTGGCGGCAGCGGTGTTTGCCAGCATAGGGATGCGGCTTGCCCTGGCGCTCATGCGCGAACGCATCTATGCCGTTCGTCCGCGGCGATTGCTCTGGTTGCTGGCCCTGGCTATTGCCATTGGTTCGGGGGCCTCTGGTTTACTGCTCTCGAGCACGCTTCGCTCCTATGGCTTTGAAAACTGGACCTTCGTTATCGTCTTGCTCTGGATGGCGGGCATT
>DASREY010000123.1:0-5660 GCA_035651775.1 Terriglobales bacterium | reverse complement strand
GTCTGCCTGGTGCCGGTTCGCATGGGGGTTCGCGCCCTGGGAACTCTGGGCGTGATCGGGCATTTATCACGCGAAACCCTGGATGCGCTCGGCAGCCTGGTTGCCATCTCCATTGAAAGGGCCGCCGCGGTGGAAAAGCTGGGACGCGCTGAAGCTGCCCGGGAAAACGAACGGCTGCGTTCGGCGCTGCTCGATTCTGTGACCCATGAGTTCCGCACGCCATTGACTTCGATTAAAGCTTCTATCACCAGCCTGATATCCGATTTTCAACTTGATCAGGCCCAGCGCCAGGAATTGCTTACGATCATCAATGAAGAGAGTGACCGACTGAACCGGTTGGTAGGCGAAGCAACGGAGATGGCGCAGCTTGATGCGCATGAGGTCAAGCTCAATATTGAGCCGGAGAGTATCCGTGAAGCAATTGACGCCGCCTTGGAAGAGGCCAAGCCGCAATTGCGCGCGCACCCTATCGAAGTGCGGCTGCCCAGCTATCTGCCGCCGGTGCTCATGGATGTGGACCGCATCAAAGAGGTGCTGCGGCACTTGCTGGAGAATGCCGCCAAGTATTCACCTCCGCAGTCTCCTATTTTTATCAGCAGCGAGGTGCAAAACGGCCGGGTGGTGACCAATGTTGCCGACCGGGGCGCCGGCATAGATGACCTGGAGCGCTCCATGATCTTCGATAAGTTTTATCGGGGACAGGGGCAGCGCCACCGCGTGCAAGGCACCGGCATGGGGTTGGCAATCGCAAAAGCGATTGTGGAAGCCCACGGCGGCAGAATCGGTGTTACCAGCCAGTTGGGCCAGGGATCTGTATTTTCTTTTGGCCTACCGATTGCGGGAATGAATACTGCAAGTTAAGTACGATTTGCGAAGTACGAAGTTTAGGGCAGATCGCACTTCAAATCTTACTTCTCAATTCTTACTTCGCAAATCGCAAATCAAAACTGGTAAATCACTCCGAAAAGGTCCCCACAAACGCGCTGCGCTTATCGTGCAGCTCCCAGCCAACACCCAAATCGGGTCCATGATATTCGTCGGTCAACGCCACTGCCGGCATGGAGTGTTCCAACTTTGTAAGCGGCGGGTAATATGTGGTCTCGTTGCCGCAGGTGTGATCTTTCTCGTTGATCGGCCGGGTCTGGATGACGGCAAAGCTGCCGGCGCGCAGTTGAGCGCGGCCATGGTCTTCAGCGCTATGCAAGACTTGCATATCAATGGCGGTGGGAATCACCTGGCTCACATGTGCCAGCAGATCGCCGCCCATATGTTTGGCAAAGCTGACCAGCGCCTCGCGCTGGGCGGGCGCCGCTTTTTCGTCAACCAGGATCACCGATTTTGCCGGATATGGGTTTTCAAAGGGATCGCCTAATGTCCCCTGGGCTTTCACCGAGGCTAGGACGGTAAGTCCATCCAGCTTCTGCCCATTCCAGCTTCCGCTCTGGACATGCCAGGCGAGAGTTGCCTGGTCGCCCGCCTGCCCTACTTCGCCGTTGGCGAAACATTGGGCCACATAAACGTCGGCGCTGCGGCTTTCAATATAATCTCCGCTGATCTGGGCTTGGGCGGCGATGGTCAGTAAGAACAATCCGATGAATGCAATTCCGATTCTGCGCATAAATCCTGCTCCTGCAAGGTTTCGATTCGAATCATCCCATGATGGATTCTTCGATTCAAATCAAATTTTCTTAACTTTCAGTTTAAGGTCAAAGAGGCGCTGCACAGCTCTTGCATACAGTTTTATTTATCGTGACTGCAATGACAATGGCGGTCTTCAGAACAGCAGTTCCCCGGCTCAGCCAGCTTGCCATCGGGCCCAATGCAGGTTTGCGTGAGCGCACACCAGAACAGACCCTCGTTCGAACGAGGAACGGTAGGATCGGGTTCCGCCCAGATGTACTGGCTTTTGGAGTGCAGGTTCGAACATAACCCGGGACGTTCCGTATTGAAGCGATCACTCATGCCGCACCTCCTGCCTTCAGAATGGCGCGCTTGACCGCCACCCGCGCAAGCATAATTTTTTCTGAGTTACGGCCAAGACTTTTGGCCTTGGCGACTGCTGCTTTGGCCGCCGCGTCGGCGGTTTCGGCAGTGATTTTCTTTCCTGCCAGGGCCTGCGCCGCTTCAGCTGAAAGCCAGGGTACTGGCGCCACGTGGCCCAGCACCACGCGGGCGCTGCTCACTGTATCGCCGCTCATGGTAAGGGCAACCGCGGCCGTAGCATAGGGCCAGTCAAAGGCAGCCTTCTGCCGGACTTCATAAGCCGCGGTACGAACAGGCCCTGACACTTTGCCGGGCAGAATGACACCGGTCACAATCTCATTGGGCTTGATGTCGTGCTCGCGCTCTTGTTCACTTTTGGGAATGACAAAGAATTTCTCCAGCGGAGCTTCGCGTTCGCCTTTCGGTCCCTGGATACTTACTCTGGCCTGGTAGGCAATCAGCACCGGTGCAACCGTCGAGGGGCTGACAAAATAAGCCGGTCCATCGTTTCCCAAAATGGCATGATAGCGGTTGTCGCCTTCAAGGACCAATGATTTGCCGTTGGCGCCCTGGGCAAGCAGGCCATGGCCGCTGCGGAAGTACCAGCAACGCGGTCTCTGGCAAAGGTTCCCTCCCAAAGTTGCCCGGTTGCGGATTTGCGGGCTGGCTGCATCGTTGGCCGCCTCCGCAAACGTGGGATACAGTTCTTTTATTCTGGCATCTTCTGCGATTTCCGCCAGAGTCATCAGCGCGCCAATGCGCACGACGTCTTTTCCGACGCTCACACCCTGCAATTCTTTGATGCCCTTGATGTTGACCAGACGATGAGGCGTGGTGACGTCGTCTTTCATCAAAGAAATCAGATCGGTGCCGCCGGCCAGGACCTCAACTTCTCCCCAGGCGTTGCCGAGCAGGGCCGAAACTTGATCTTTGCTGGTGGGAGTAGTGAATTCAAACGCTCGCATTGCTGCCTCCTTGATTGAGCGCCGCCACAACGCGGTCAGGTGTAATGGGCAGGAAAGGCACGCGCACGCCTATGGCATTGGCCACGGCGTTGGAGATTGCCGCCGCCGGAGAAACCGTGGGCGGCTCGCCCAAGCCGATGGGCCCGCGCTCGTCGTATCCTTTGCCGGTCATCATGTGAACTACAAGTTCACCAACATCGCCGATGCCGGCCAGCCGGTAAAACTCCATGTTGGGGTTCAGCATGCGGCCGCTGACAGGATCCATGATCTTCTCTTCGTACAAGGTCGTAGCGATGCCCATGATCATGGCGCCGTAGCACTGGCTCTCGGCCGTCTTCAGACTCACAACCAGGCCGCAGTCCTGCACGCACACCATCTTGTTCATCTTCACGATGCCGGTTTCCGTATCTACGGAAACATCGGCCATCATGGCGCCGCCAACCCCGCTGCTGTTGAGATTGCCGGGGCCGGGGTTCTTGCCCACCACCTGGATGGGCTCTGTTCCCAATTTGGCGCAAGCCTCTTTCCAGCTCAGCTTGCGGCTGGGATCTGACTTCACCCGAATTGTGCTGTTGACCGACTCTAATTCCGCAGGCTGGGCATTCAGCGCCGGGGCTACTTTGGCGAAGAGTTGGTTCAAGGCATCCACTGCCGCGCGGCGTGTAGAAGTGCTGACGCCGCCAATGGTTGAGCTGCCCCCGGAGGCGCCGGAGGCCGGATATTGATTGTCCCCAATGTTCAATTGGACCTGCTCGATGGGGATTCCCAGTGAATCAGCGGCAACAATCAGGATAGCGGTGCGATTGCCCACGCCCAAATCCTGCGTTCCCATCTTCATCTCTACAGAGCCGTCGGGAGCGATGGTGAGCGCGCAGTTGCTATTGTGCCCGCGGCCACCCCAGGTATGGATCGAAAGACCGAGACCGCGCTTCACCGGTCCGTTGCCATTGGTGCCGCGCGGACGCCAGTTTGCCTTCCATCCCATCAGGTCGGCGGCGATCAGCAGTTCATCGCGATAGGTATCGGCGCGGTGGAATGTATCCTGGGACGGAGCTGCCATCTGGATATTTTTCAAGAAGAAATCCAGCGGATCCATATTCAGCTTGGCGGCCAGATCTTCGAGCGCCCCCATGGTGACGAGGCAGCCTTGTGGATGGTTGGGAGCGCGCCAGGCGCGCGCCGGACCAATATTAGTCGCCACCGCCACGTGTTGCTTGCGCAGGTTGGGAATGTTAAATACATAAGGCATCGGTGGAGCGCCGCCACCGCCAGGTCCTCCTGTGCCCCAGGAGTCCGACTGCCAGGCCAGCAGCGTGCCGTCTTTTTTTGCCGCCACCTTGACCCGCGCAAATACCGAAGGACGGCAGCCTGCCACCATCAACTCGGCGTCGCGCTCCAGCATGATCCGCACCGGCTTGCCGGATTTCTTCGCGAGCTGCCCTGCGGCGATGCCCCAGCGGTCGGCTCCAAACTTGCTGCCAAAGCCTCCACCCATGTGGTCCTGGTGCACATGAACATTGCTGCCTTGCACTTTCAGAGCGCGGGCATACTCGCCGCCCACTCCTGAGACATTTTGCGTGGATGTATACACCAAGAGCTGGTCGTCCGCGGGCCATTCCACAATTGAGCCGTGAGTTTCCAAACAGCAGTGTGTAATCACCGGACAGCCGTAGATTCCCTCCGAAGTCACATCGGCTTGCTGGAAGGCTGCGTCCGGGTCGCCCTTGACCGTCTCGGCCTCTTTCTTATAAGGCGACTTGGATTCCTGCGCCTCTTTTTTCGGCGCTGCCTGCAGGGCCTTGATTACCCCCTCGCCAACCTTCTGCTGGCGCATGGTGTCAACCATATCCGGGGTTACGTCAAAGCTGATGCCTTTGTCCTGCACCTTGGAGATGATCTGCGGTTCGGGCACCTGGTTCCTGAACATATCTGTCAGGTCACGCTGCGTGACCGGGCCGGTATCTTCAGGAACATTTTGTGGCCGGTCAAAATCGTTGACAAAATGAGGGAGCTGTTCGTATTCAACCTTGATCTTGCGGATGGCGTCCTCAGCGGTAGGCTCATCCACCGCGGCTACGGCCGCAATGTCGTCGCCGGCCCAGTAGATTTCCGATCCCGCGTCTTGCACAACGTAGACGGCTTTGACGCCCGGCACCTTTTCCGCCGCCGAAGTATCAATGCTCACCACTTTCGCGTGGGCATAGGGGCAGCGCAGGACCTTGCCGAAAAGCATTCCCGTCCGGTGTATGTCGTAGGTGTATTTGGCGCGCCCTGAGACCTTCACCGGGCCATCTACGCGCGAAATGCGCTTGCCCAGCAGGGGTCTTTGTTCCGGCGCAGGCCACGAATAATCAGGCTGATTTGGTGTTTTCACATCGTCTGCCATAACTAAGCTCCCCTTCCGGCTTTGGCTGCCTGCACCACCGCCAGGCGCATGCCCGCATAGGTGCCGCATCGGCAAAAGTTTCCACCCAACCCATGCTTGATCTGTTCCGGCGTCGGCTCGGGATGCTTATCCAGAAAAGCCTTGGTTGCCATGACGAACCCCGGAGTGCAGAAGCCGCACTGTTGCGCGTCGTTATCAACAAATGCCTGTTGTATGGGATGAAGTTTGCCCGGCTCGCCCAGCCCTTCTACTGTAGAGATGGCGTGAGATTGCGCCTCAATGGCAAGAACCGAGCAGGAATAAACCGCCTTGCCATCCAGCAATAC
>DASREY010000122.1:0-16381 GCA_035651775.1 Terriglobales bacterium | reverse complement strand
CATTTGGGGAGTGGACAAGCCTGCGGACGCTTGGGACCTAACCGTCGGCACCCACGGCAACGGCATCAAGATGGTGGGGACGGCGAGCAACCTATTCAACGCCAATCCCGCGGCGGTAGTGAGCCAGAACGGCACCTCAGTTTACGTGTTCGCCGCGCGGACAAACCCCTCACTGTGCGTTCAGGCTGGGAACGATTGCGGCAATGTTTACTACGCTCGCTTCACTCCCTAGAAACACTAACGAGAGGTGGATAAAATGATATGCGCTTACAGGGGGGAGTTCTCCCCCCTGGAGTTTTTACATTTCCAGGCGGCTGCAACTGAATGTAAGGCGGATCATGCATTAAAAAAGTGTTATTAAAAGAGTGTTAAAGATTAGTCTTGTGTGTTGTCCGGAATCGGATCCTGCTGTACACTTCCCGGAAGTCACTGCGTCCAGAATTCCCTGGATTAACCAGCTAATAACCCATCACCCTGAAAAATCTAATCTCTAAGGAGGCGATATGCAATTCAATTCCAAGATTCCGCTGTTCCTTTTTGCGGGCCTGTTAGCGATTGCTGCCCAGGCACAAGTCACGCAGTTCAAACATATCATCGTGGTGTTCCAGGAAAACCGAACGCCCGACAACCTCTTTTACTCCCTATGCTCTGGCAACAACTGCAATACCACGCCTGACCCGTGTGTCACGAAGACCGGTAACTTTTATAATATCCAGTTGCACAACTGGCTCAACGCGTCATCCCCGACGGGTGTAACCGAGCCCGTGGGAAAACCGATCAATAACGGTTACGACCTTGATCATTCCCATTCCGGATGGAAGAACATGTGCGATGGAGGAACTCCGCCAACGCAATGTAAGATGGATGGAGCCTACAAGACTTCTCCTAACAATGGCACTTACATTTTCGTTTCGAATAGCTCGGGGACTGTGACTCCTTACCTGAGCTTGGCGCAATCCTACGGTTGGGCAAACTGCATGTTCCAAACCAATCAAGGACCAAGTTTCCCGGCGCATCAGTTTATCTTTGGCGGCACTTCAGCGCTCAGCGCCACCGATGATAATGTGAACGGCATTTTCGTCTCTGAAAATTTTAGTACCAATGGAACAAGTTCGGCCGCGGGTTGCTATGCGCAGGATAATGAAACCACGAAATTAGCGCATCCGGACAGCACCGAGACCACGTATAAGATTGACCACTCTACCGGCAAGACAGTCTGTATCCCGCCACAGAGTATGGGTGGACGAAATACGATGGCCGATCTCTTAGACAGCGCTAATCTAACTTGGACCTACTACAGCAGTCCGGGCCAAGGCCAGGACAAAGGTGGTTCGATCTGGACTGCTCCCAATGCCCTTGAAGCCATTTGCGTACCCGACTCAATGTTTCAGAATTGCACCGGGACGGAGTGGAAAGACCATGTTGTAATTAACCCCGCTCAGGTTCTGACTGATCTGGGCGCTAACGGCGGCAACTGCAATCTGAAGAATGTCAGTTGGGTCATTCCGACCGGCGCCAACTCAGATCATCCTGGCAGCAGCACCGGCGGACCGGCTTGGGTGGCCAGCATTGTCAATGCTCTGGGCCAAAGTCCATGCACAGACACGATCAATGGCCAATCTATTAGTTATTGGCAAGACACAGCCGTTGTGATTACCTGGGACGATTGGGGAGGTTTTTACGATCACGAGCCGCCTACCATACTGGCTAATCCTGAAGGCGGCTACCAGCTCGGATTCCGCGTGCCTATGCTCTTTGTCTCCGCCTACACGCCAATGCACTACATCAACAATAATTCGCATGATTTCGGCAGCATCCTTCGCTTTATCGAACACAATTTCAATCTCGGGGAAGGAGCGTTGGGTTTCGCTGACAAGCGCGCCACTAATAATCTCTCCGGGTTCTACGATCTCACTCGCACACCCAGGTCATTTGTCCCCATCCCAACTTCAAAGACCGCGGCGGACTTTATCAATGACAAGACGCCCCCAACCGACCCCGACGACGATTAAACCAAATCGCCCCACCTTGGGTTCTCGCCCGAGGTGGGGCTAACATGCCTCTGGTATCGCCCGGTTAGATTCTGTCCTTAGCCTCGAATGCGGTTTAACGCTGCACGATCCCACGATTCAGCTCTACGAGTTCAGCTTCGGTCAGATGATCAATGTTGATGCCATTCATATTTATTTTATCCGTGGCACTACTCGCTTGGATTCCTGACGAGAGAAGCTGCATTTATAAGCTCGGAACAGAAACGGTCAAACCCGAGCACAAGGGAAAAAGTTGTCTACTAAATTCTCATGAAGAACTCAAAATCGGAGCCAGTATCGAGAATTGCTGGCCCTTTGCAGAACTTCGGGAAGAACTGAGATGGCAGTGATTGTTCAAACGTGCCAAGGAGGAAACCTCGATATACAATCTTTGCAGTTTTGGATGCCAAAAAGGAAATCCCGGATCATCGGCAGCGTTATCTAAAACAAATCGTTGATTGTGATTTGAGGACCAGGATGGACTTGCCCAGCGCGGCTGACAATCCTGTTCCCAGACTCTCCCTGGCCGGTTTTGATGCCCGGGGAGCAATGGCAAGGTGAACATGAAGCAGCTTAAGTTCCTTCTCGGCTTGGTGGGTAACGACAGCGAATACCAGCGCCAGCAGGCGCTTGAGGCAGAAACCACGGCCAAGCGCTTCGGGGTTGAATTGCAAATCCTCTATGCGCAACGCGATGCGATCACCCAGAGTCAGCAACTGCTCAACGTTATCCAGGCAAAAGCTGGGAGCAAGCCCGACGCACTGATCTTTGAGCCGGTGAGCGAAACTGGCTTACCGCACGTAGCTCAAGCCGCCGTCGCCGCGGGAATCAGTTTGTGCGTCCTCAATCTCAAACCTGAGTATCTGCTCAAACTGCGCACGTCCAGCTCCTGCATAGTTTTCGGTATTGGAGCTGACAATGTCGAGGTCGGCCGGATTCAGGGCAGACAGTTGGCCAGGCTGGTTCCGCAGGGCGGTGATGCACTTTTGATTCAGGGCCCTTCTGACAACGTCGCAGCCCGGCAACGCACGCAAGGCATACAGGAAACAAAGCCGGCCAACATAAACCTGAGACAGCTCAAAGGCAAATGGACCGAAGAAAGCGGATACCAGTCGGTGGCTGGGTTCCTAGCTCTTTCCACATCTCGCAGCAGCAATATCAAGTGCATCGTTTCTCAAAATGACCGGATGGCAATGGGCGCAAAGCGCGCATTTACTGAACAGACCGCGGGCGCCGAGCAGCATCGGTGGCTTTCGCTCCCATTCCTGGGTTGTGACGGATTGCCTAAATGTGGGCAAGCCTGGGTCCCGGTTCGAAAGCTCACAGCGACCGTGGTAGTCCCCGCGAATCCCCCGCTTGCGATTGAGACCTTTGTGGATGCGCTCACGAATGGCAAGCGTCCGCCTGAATATTTCCTGACCGTATCGGAGTCTTTTCCAGATATCTCTGTATTGAAAGAAATTGAACATTAGTTCGCAATTGCCAGATTAACCCCGGCTCTGCCGGGCTTTGTTTTGATACAACATGAATCTATTTCTACTCGCGCCAATAGGCGCGAAAGTGGGTGGCAGGTCTGGATTCTCGTAAGCTGCTGTAATTCTGTGAACTTGCGTTTCAGGAAAGCGCCGATTTTTCCGGAAGAATTTGAGAAATTACATTGCAATTGCTTCCAGAATAGATCTTTGCTAGGCGCTTTCCTTGCACGCCTCACATCTCATTCATTGTCTGGCAATAATCACAATATCTGTAGGCGCGCTGTTGCCTTCCGGAAACGGCGACCCGGCAAGGGGTGAGACCATGCCGCTATTTGAGTTCACGGAAAAGCCGGAGATGGTGTTATCAACTTTATTGACCACAAAAAGCAGGCTGCCGCTGGGGTCAAACGCCAGTCCGAACGGATGCTGGCCGGTGGGCGCCTCCGTGATTGCGGTCAAAGAACCGTTGTTGATATTGAAGGCAGACAAAGTGCCGGCTTGCACGTTGGTCCAAAAGATAAATTTGTTCATGGGATCGACGGCCAGGCGCAGCGGGTTGTGATGGCAAGAGACTCCGCAGCCTGAGCCCGGGGCGGGTAAAGACGAGACCGGGGTGAGAGCGCCGCTCGAAGCGTTAATGCTGAAAGGCGCCACTGCTTCAGCCATGTGATCTCCAACAAAGAGAAATCTGCCGTCCGTTGCCATGCCGATAGGAGAGGTGATTCCCGGGGGATTAGAAGTTGCCGACGGAGAGGCCGATAGAGTCAATGATCCAGTCATGGGGTTTATGGCAAAGGTTGAGACCGTGTTGCCGGTGCCCAGGCTGGCATTGGCGCTGCTGACAAACAAGAACGCGCCGTTCGGACTCACGGTAACGCCAAAGGGATTGCTGATGCCGGTGAATGGCGAACCTGGCAGCTCGCTGAGCGCGCCGTTGCTGCTGTTGATGCTGAAGACGGAAACACTATTGCCATCTTGATTGGCGACGAAGACAAACTTGCCCATCGGATCCACGGCCACTGCCAGCGGCGTTGCCCCGGTTGCGAACGGGGAGCCGGAAACCCTGGTGAGCATGCCCGTAGTTGTATTCACGGAAAAAGCCGAGATGGTATTAGAGCTCTGATTACTGACAAAGAGGAACCTGTGAACGTTATCCAATGCCATGAATTCGGCGCCCGGGCCTGATGGGAATGGCGAACCCGGAACGGCTGAAAGATTTCCCGAGCCGCTCACGGCAAAGGCGGATACTGTCCCGGAGCCCATGTTGCTCACAAAAGCAAAGCTGGTGGGTTGTCCCATCGGGGGCTGCATCATCGAGTTGTTGTGCATTCCGCCGCATCCGTCAAGCGCAAGTAAGCTAATAGCTAACGTAAAAATGAAAAACAGAATCCACCGCTGAGCCGGCGCAAGAGCTTTTGGACTATGTTGGGTTGCAGTCATTACAGTCGTCTCCTTTGTAATCTCGAGGGATTACCCGGAAAAAGGCGTGAATATCCCTTTCATGGGAGCTGCGCTGAAGGCAGCCTTTCTGGACAGAGAAAGACTTCTGCTCTTTGATGCAGAATTCACGCTTTCAGGTGCACGCAAAGCACGATTCTGCGCTATTGGCCTGCCGGATTAATGAGCTGACTGGCGAAAACCTGTGCACCCGAAAGTTAAGCAATCACGAAGCCGGCGCACGAAGTCAAAAAGAAACGCACAAAAATGCTTCTACTTCGAATCTATAATCTAACTATGCGCCCTTCGCGCAAGCTGTACCGGAATTTTGCCTTCAGCCTTGTGCTGTTGGCATCCAGTAATTTTGCATTCTCACAAACTGCTCAAGCGCCTCATCCGGGGCGAGCGTTAATCAGGAAAATCGAATTACCCCTGCAGGAATGGCTTTCCCAAGGAGAGCGGGCCGATATTCCCTGGAGGGTTTCTGTCAGCAAGCCTGTGCTCACGTATCAACTGCAAAACCTGGTCAGAGTTACGGCCGAAATTGACGACAATATCTTGCTGAAGCAAGGGATTCAGCATGATCTTCATTTCATCGTCAAAGTGGCGCCTGACCCCGGCTCATGGGATTATGGGGAAAGTTACAGCCATCTTCGGGTCGAAGAGGCCCTCGACCCGCGCGGCGAACTGCAGATGATGGCTGATTTTTATGTGCAACCGGGCGTCTATACCATTGCCACCATCGTCTACGACGCAACGTCAGGAAAAAGAAGTCTTTTCTTCAATCGAATTCAAGTTGCCGCCCCTGGGAAGGACCCGCTTCCCGAACTGCTCTACGGCCTGCCTAAAATTCAATTTCTGCCGCCTCCAGATAAAGCCGCGCCCCTGGGAGCAGGAGGCCTTTCGTTGCCGGTTACCACGCAACGCCAGGTCCTGCTCGATTTGATTGTCGATCTCAGCACAGGCGAGGAACAAGAGCATCAGAATTTGTATGGGCCGCTCTACCCCGATCCTATCAGGCGGCCAATACCAGGCCAGTGGCCGGATGCGGCCTCAACAAGAGCATCGATGGAAGAGGCTTCGGCGGCGCAGGAAATATACGCTCAAAGCCAGCTTCTGCAAATCGCCAGCGTCCTGGGTGCGCTCGATTTGAAACAGGGATGCATCCAGATCACTGCCCTCGACGTTCTCCGCCGCCATATCGTTCTGCCCCGCACATCCGCCAACGAGGTGAACTGGGGCAAACTAAGAGACCAGCTCCTCTCTCCGGATAAAGTCATGGTGAGTGTCGAAGATTTGAAGGGCAAGCAGCAGGCCGGCAGATTTTTTCACGAAGAAGTCGAGCAAACCATGGCGCAGCAACAACCCCCGCTATGCAAACTGGCTTCCGCCACTACTGTCCACATGATTGCGGTTCTGTCGCGGGGAACAAGTTTTCCATCGGGAAGCGCCAAACCGCAGATCCAGCCCTCGTGTAACTGCAAAATTTTCTACTTGCGGCAGACCGGGAATGGGCATTCCGGCGACGACCTGAAGAACATGCTCAAACCGCTGTCGCCCGCACAATTCCAATTCGGCAACCCGCAAGACTTTCGTAAAGAACTTCTTGAATTCACGCAAGCAATCGAAAAACTTTCCTGAAGCCGGGCAGTGAAATTCATTCCTGTCGCTTCCTGAATTGGAACACGCTATCCCACATTGGAACTCCGTTCGGCGCCTGAAAACTCGGGAGATAATTGTAAATCATCCCAGGTCGATAAGTGATGGCAAAGTGCAGTTCAAATTTCCGTGCCTGCCTGGTTATCGGAATTCAAGCTGCAATGTGATACTCTCCACAAACTTACAATTTACGGCCCTCAACTAAAAAAGTTTTCTAACACTTTCCAAAAGGAGCGGTGTGTTGAATGAGATTCCTTAAAAGCTTGACCTTATTTGTCCTGTTTTCAACCTTAACATTGGCTCAGACCCCCACTTCGTCGACCCTGGCGGCTTCCGATTCCAACGTGGCTGATCAGTTGAAGAAAATGCAAGATGCTTTGGCTGAGCAGCAAAAACAAATCACACTCCAGCAGCAGGAGATTGAAGCTCTGCGCGGCCAGCTTGCCGCCAAGCCGGAAGCCCATGTTGTAGACGCGGCCATGCACACCGCGCAACCGGTGGATGGCCTCGCCATTCCGGCGGCGGTAGCGCAAAATACGGCATTGTCCACGCCAGAGGAGCAGCCCAAGAACTCGCCGCTTTCCTTCCGCATCGGCGCAGCCGATTTCACGCCCGGCGGCTTCGTGGATTTCACCAGCGTCTTCCGTACCACGAATACTGGCAACGTCGTCGGAACGAATTTTAACCTCATACCCTTCAACAACACGATACAAGAGCACCTTACCGAGTTCCGTATGTCGGCGCAGCACTCTCGTCTGAGCATGAAGGTAAACACCAACTATGGCGAAAACAAGATTGCGGGCTATGTTGAGGCTGACTTCAATGGCAACGATCCTGCCAATGTCTTTGTAAGCACCAACAGCCATACCAACCGCTTGCGCTTGTACTGGGTGGATCTGAAGCGCGGCAAGTGGGAAATTCTGGGCGGCCAATCCTGGAGCTTATTGACCCCCAACCGCGTTGGTATATCACCCGACCCTAACGACGTCTTTAGCACGCGCAACATGGATACCAATTACCAAGTTGGCCTCGCCTGGGCGCGTCAGGCCGGCTTTCGCCTGGGCTATCATCCTGATGAACACTGGGCCTTGGCGCTCGGGGTGGAAAATCCGCAGCAGTACGTCGGCATTGGTGAAACAATTTTCCCCTTTGCTTTCAACGCTCAACTGGGAGTACAGTTCGATGCCGCTAATAACCCTGGCACGCCCAACCTGCACCCTGACATCATTCCCAAGATCACCTATGACAACAACTTCGGTGGTGGCAGACATTTCCACGGCGAGGTGGCCGGATTGCTGACTACGGTAAAACTTACCGATATACAGAATCCTTCTCCATTTGGTGTTTTTGTTAACCATTCCACAACCGGCGGCGGTGGCTCCGGGGCCATAAACGTTGATCTGTTCAAGCAGCTTAAGTTTGTAGGAAGCGCCTTCTACAGCTATGGCGGAGGTCGCTACCTGTTCGGCATGGGGCCGCAGGCTGTCGTCCGTCCGGTCGGCGCGGGTGTTTTAGGGTCTCCATTTGATCTGCGTACCTCTATGGTGCACGCCGGCGGAACGGTTATGGGATTCGAGGCGCCCGTCAGCAATAGCATTACGCTGGCTGGTTACTATGGCGGGGCCTACTTCCAGCGCAACTTCTTCTGCGATGTGACGTCACCGTCGGTGGGTACTTGCGGCGGGAAGCCCTTCATCGGGTTTGGCGGTCCTAACTCGCCCAACACCGCCAATCGCGCCCTGCAGGAAGGCACCTTCGATTGGATCCAGACCTTCTTCAAAAACCCGCAATACGGTTCACTGCAGTTGATCATGCAGTATTCCTATTTGACCCGCTCGCCGTGGTTCGTCCCCGCTGGGGCACCCAAGAATGCGCACCTAAGCATGGCTTACGTGGACCTGCGTTACGTGCTACCCTAGAGTTTAAATTTGCTCCCTCCTGAGCCTCGAGCGCCGGGTTTCTCCCGGCGCTCTTTTTTTTGCTCCAATCATTCCCATTTCTTCTCCGCGTCTCTGCGCCTCCGCGGTTGGCAACGGCTGACTATAGCGATTCCACAGTTACTGTGTCCTCTACCGTGGAAGAGCCGGCCTTTAGGCTGGCGTTAAGATGCAAAAACAAATGGGCTTTATGGCGGTTCTACAATTACTGTATCCACCACCGTGGAAGGGCACGGCTTTCAGAGGTTGCGGAAAAACTCAATTCCTTGTCATTCCAATCCCGCAAAGCGGGAGAGGAATCCCTGTTGTGTCGAGAACTTATGGTGTACCACCCATAAACCCTGAAAGTTCATAGGGATTCCTCGTCGCGTTGCTCCTCGGAATGACAATGCAGCATGATCGTAAAACTCATGTTTTTCCGCAGTCATGGGTTTTTCCGCAGCCTCTTTCAGCCGTGCTTTGAGTGTCTTTTGATTATTTTTTGGGCTTCAGCCCCGGTGCGCGCGGATACACCAATTGGGGAATTGCTCTAGCCCCGGCGGCGCGAGGATACACCAACTTTGGAATTGCTCTAGACTTTTCCCAAGGCCTGATCGAGATCGGCTATCAGGTCGTCTACGTGTTCGATGCCGACGGAAAGCCGCAGCAGGTTCTCCATCGTGCCAAAGTTCGGCGGCTCGACCGAGGCGCGATGCTCAATGGTGCTTTCGGTTCCTCCCAGGCTGCTGGCCCGCTTGATGAGGCGAAGCCCCTGGGTGGCGCGCAGGGCTTGCTCGCGTTCTCCGCGGACGAGAAAAGAAAGCAAGCCGCCGAATTGCTTCATCTGTTTTTTCGCGATGTCGTGGCCGGGGTGCGTTTCAAGTCCGGGATAAAGAGATCGCTCCACCGCGCGATGCGTCGCCAAAAATTTCGCGATAGCAAGAGCATTTTCTGATTGCGTGCGCACCCGCAGGCTCATAGTGCGAATGCCGCGATGCAAGAGCCAGCAATCGAAGGGCGAGGGCACTGCTCCGGCAACAGCCTGAATCATGCGAATTTTCTGGAAGAAAGCATCTTCCTCGCGGCTCACAATCGCACCGCCCAGTACATCGCTGTGTCCGCAGAGATATTTGGTTGTGGAGTGCATCACCACGTCGGCGCCCAGGTCAAAGCAGCGCTGCAAAATGGGCGTCCCCACGGTGTTGTCGCAAACCAGCCGTGCGCCCCTGGAGTGGGCCAGCCTGGCCACTTCAGCAATGTCGCTCACCCGCATCTTCGGATTCGAAGGCGTCTCCAACCAGATAAGTTTGGTTGTGGGCCTGATTGCTCCGCTCACCGCCGCCAGATCGCTGGTGTTGACCAGGCTGCACTCCAGGCCCCAGGGCTTCATTACCTCCTGCAGCAGCTTGGTAGTGCCGTAAAAACCTTCCGTGGCAATCACGTGGTCGCCCGGCGCAAGCGCCTGAAAGACGGCAAGCGTTGCTGCAGAACCTGATGCAAATGCCGCGGCCGCCTTTCCGCCTTCCAGTTCGACCAGCGCCTGCTCCAGCGCCCGCCGGTTGGGATTGGAGGCGCGCGTGTAGACGTGGCCGTGCTTATAGCTTCCGTCTTCGCCCCGCTCGAAAATTGTCGAAAGGGTGATCGGAGGAACGATGGGCTCGTTTTCGTTTGGGTTCAGGCTATGCCCGGCGTGTACGGTCAAAGTCTCGATCTTCATAATCCTTTTCCACAAAATTGCTGAAACTAACAACCTACAGCAACCCTCGGTTTAACACAATTGAAGGTTGCGCAATCAATGCCTGTCTTTAAACTTTGTGTCGTTGGTGTAAACCTTCGTCTTCTTTGGGGTTAATCTTATTGTGGTTGATCTTCGAAGGCTGATACAACCACATTCCCGCGGCCCGCTTCAATTCTAAGAAGCTGAAGAGGTGACTCGATGTTCTCTAAACTGTTCAAGTCCGCCAGTCTTATTCTGATCTTAGGTATCTTATTGTTCATAGCAGGCTGTAGCGAGCAGAAGGCCAACGACTCGCGCGACCAGTTACGCAAAGGTGCGGCCGCCGCCACCGAGGAGATCAAGAAAGACAGCACGGCCATCGCGCAAGGCGTGAAAGAGGGCTGGAACCGCGACAAGAAAGGACTTGTGAACATCAACTCCGCCAGCAAAGCCGAGCTTCTGAACCTTCCTGGTGTCACGCAACGCAACGCCGATGCCATCATCAAAGCCCGGCCTTATGAAGACAAACACGAGCTGGTGACCAAGGGCCTGTTGTCGGAAAACGAATACGGGAGAATTGCAGACAGCATTACTGTAAATTAGCAGACGAACCCAACGCCGGAGGCGGCGGCATAGTCAGCCCCAATACCATACCGTGGCCAGGCTTTCTCTTCGATGACCCGTACTGTGCCCGTCATGAGCTACGCTGGGAACAAAGAAACCTTGCCCTTCCTGAATGACCATCGGCTGTGAACTTCGACTTAAATCTCAAATCATAAATCGAAAATCACACTTCATTTTCCCGTCTTCCCTGTCATGACCGCCTGGCTTTTCTGGCGAACCCACTCCGCGGTATCTTGCACTACTTCCTCCAGCACGTGATTCGGCTTCTCATACTCGACGCCTGAGGAGGGACCTTCTCCAGCCATGAAAAGATGATTCAACGCTGGATAGAGTTTGAAGCTGGCAGTAGGCTGCGCTGCAAGCGCCTTTTTCCAGCCATCAAAGTCCGCGGCGCTCACCTGGTAGTCGCGCCCGCCCTGCAGCACAAGGATCGGGACTTGCAGGCTCCCGGCCAACTCTGGCGCATGATAACCCCGCAGGTCCAGAAAGTAAGAAGCAGGCATTGACGCACCCAGAAAATTGATCGTCATGCCCGGCTTCAGGTTGGGATCTTCCACCGCTGCTTTAAGCTTTTCCGCTTCGTCAATCTGCTTCTGGCCTTCGGGCGTGATCTTTCCATCGAGCGTGGCCAGATAGCGCACCTGCTCCACGACCATCTGCTCCATGGGACGCGTGCTGCCCGCCATGATGATCAGCCCGGCAATCTTCGAATCGCCGGAGGCAATGCGCGGCCCGACATATCCTCCCAGGCTGTGCCCCAGAACAAAAATGTGCTTTGCCTGGATCTCGGGTTGCGTGGCGAGCAAATCCACAGCTTTGCGCGCATCGTCCACGGTTTCGTCGTTGACCGTCAGATTCCCTGATTGCGCCATCTCCTGGGGATATATCCGTGTGCGTTTCTCATAGCGCAGCACGGCGATGCCGCGGCCTGCCAGGCCCCAGGCTAAATCCTTGAAAGGCTTGTTGGGGCCAATGGATTCATCGCGGTCATGCGGTCCCGAGCCATGCACCAGGACCACGGCCGGAAATGGCCCTGCTCCGTTGGGCAGCGTAAGCGTGCCGGGAAGCTGCCATGGAGAGCTTCCCACCGTGACCTCGCGTTCGTGAAAGCTCTCAGGTTTAACATATGCCGGCGGCTGCCATGCCGATGTGGTTTCGGCAGGAACGAAATGTAACCCGGCAACCCGCTTCTGCGCATCGAAGGCAATAACCGCATCTAACCTTGCTTTTTGAAAAACGGTGGTGATGCGAACAACATGGAATCCTTGCCGCTCTTTTTCCGAACTCTTCTCGATAGATACAAAATCTCCCGCCTGTGTCAGCAGGCTGTCCCAGGTCCCGGCCAGCTTGTCGGGCGGCAGCGCCGCCGAAACCGCTTCGTTAAACTGCGCGCACACTTTGTCAAACTGTCGCGCCGCCAGATCGGCAACAATCTGTCGTCCCAGATCCTCATAGGTCGCGCCCGTCTCAACTGTAGACGCAGTGGATTGCGCCGGCGGCTGCCTTTGTTGCGCAACCTGCAAAGCACCGCTGCAAACGGCTGTCGCGCCGAGCCCTGCCAGGAGAATCGTGAAGCAGATGAATCTGGATTTCATAAGCTCGATTGTAGTATGAACTTCTTGCGTCCCCTGAATTGTTTGTGTATGTTCGCAGGACCAGGAGAACCGCATGCAGCAAGACCTCTTGAAACTGGAAAAGGAATACTGCCAGGCCATCGTCAATAATGACGCCGAAGCAATCAATCAATTCCTGGCTGACGACTGGGTCATTATTGATCCCGATGGCGGCATCATCGACAAAGCGCGCTTTCTGGGGGTGGTCCGTTCCGGCCTCCTTACGCACGAAACAATGGAATCCGACGATGCCAGGGTTCGGTTGTATGGCAACACTGCCGTGGTCACCGCATTGACCAGAACCAGGGGTAAATTCATGGGTCAGGAATTCTCGACCGAGGAGCGCGCCACAGATGTGTTTGTAAAAATGAATGAACGGTGGGCTTGCGTTCTCACCCAGCTCACGCGATTCACCAGGAAGTGAAACAAGCCCAAGCTACACGCTCAGCACGACAAACCGACAAAATCCGCGTTCATCCGCAGCGAATTTTCTTTTATCTTGGCTTTTCTGTCGTGATCGCCTGCTCCAGCGTTTCTACGCGGTAACCGGCGTCTTCGGCGGCGAGCATGCGAACTTTGATCTGCTTCTGCACAGAGATCAATTTTTCCACATCGGGTGGTTGACTCGCGGCGGCCTCCAGAAGAGCGCGCAGGTTCATCCACCACAGCAGGCGCTCGAACTGCTCTTTGACCAGGTAGCTCACATCCTCATATTTGTGGATGCCCACCACCCAGGCCACATCCGGGTCGTGCAGCCAGTTGAACGGCGCGATGGCAATCGAGCTGTGTGCAAACGACGCGCGCAGCCGCGCAGCCGCGCGCCAGCGCTCGTCGTCGGCCAGGCTGGCGGCGGCGAAGGCGGCTCCCAGCGGATCGCGCAGCCGCAGCGCATCAAAAAGCCGGGCTGAGGCGGATTCGTGTTCTGTGGGATTCTGCAGGTAGCCCAGCGCGTCCACGGCGCACCACGCCAGCATTGTGCTCCAGATGGCGATCGCCTGCCGGTGCGGCGCTCCGTCCACAGGCAATACAGCGCAGGCTTCCTCAGGCCAGGGTGGAAGCTCATCGGGATCCTCATCCTGGTCCTGCAGCGTCGCCAGCCGCAAAGCTGCGCCTAATTGCTGCACGAAGACCTGCTCGGCGGCCTCCTGGTCTCCACTCCACTTTTCGTCTGGCATCAGGCCGGCGGTTTTCCCGGAGCCGCTCGTAACATAGCGCCTGGTTTCAGCCAGGAACAATCCGGTGCGATGGCGGGCGGTTTCAAGAACAGACAGGATCCGCGCCTTCGTCGCCGTGCTTTCCGGCTTGGCCGCGCAATCGGCCAGCGCCTCTGCCAGCGCAGGGTCAATCACGGCGCGCAGCGCGTCATGCACCGGCTTGAGTTGCAGCTCGCGCAATGCGTCTTCCAGGCTGGAAACGCCGCGGCCCGCAAGCGTGTCGCACAGCAGCCCCCAGGGATGCGTGCCATCGTCGCGCAAATCGCGCCACTCCAGAAACACATGACACTGATACGCCTGCAGATCAATGCACAGCCCGCGCTCGGCCAGGTCGCGCGAGCGCTGCAGATAGGCCAACCCGGTGAGCGCATCGCGGTAGGTCACGAACATGGAAAGATCGGTAGAGAGTGCGAACGATTCGCCTAACGTGCGCTGCCGCAGGCGGTTGCCCTGCGATTTTTCCGCATAGGCGCATGAGACGCGAATCCAGCCGCGAGTATGGGCATAGCGGTTGTGGTAGACCACCAGCACGCGCTCGTTGCCTTCGCGGTTGGAATAGGCAAAGACATTCTCATTGACGTGGCCGTCGTCGGTGTAAAAGTCATAGAGCAGGAACTCGTGCACTTCCGCGAAAAGATCGCGGCGATGCAGCAGGGGGACGATCTCGCGCTCATGCCGCGCCACCAGCCACGGGTCGGGCTGCTCGTCGTAATACGCGCGGCGGTATTCCATGCCATAGCGCTCCGTATATCCCTCAATCTGCCCGTGGCCGAACATAGGCAGGCCGGGCAGAGTCACCATCAGGGTACAGATGCCGAAGTATTTATCGCCTTTCCCGAATTGGTCTACCGCTGTGCGCTCGTCGGGGTTGTTCATGAAGTTGACATAGCGCTTGAGCACTTCCGGATCGAAGGTCAGCGTGTTCTTGATCACGGTGCGGTAGTTGGCATTCTCCTCGTCGCGCAACATATTCATGAAGGCGCTGTTGTAGACGCGATGCATGCCCAGGGTGCGGACAAAGTAGCCTTCCATGAACCAGAAAGCCTCGGCCAGCAGCAAGGTATCGGGCACTTCGGCGGCCACGCGGTCCACCACCTCCCGCCAGAACTCCACCGGCATGGCGGCGTCAAAGGCAGCTTTGGTGAGGCCGTGCTCGGCCCGTGAAGGAATGGCCCCACCGGTTCCCGGTTCGGGAAACCATAGGCGCTGATAGTGGCGTTTGGCCAGGGTCATGGCAGCATCGAAGCGGATGATGGGGAACATTCGCGCCACGTGCAGAATGGTCTGGATCACGGCCTCGCGGACTTCCGGGTTCAGGTAGTTCAACTGCGCCGTATCGTTCCAGGGAAAGCTGGTGCCGTCGTTGCCGTGGTAGATATAGCGTGTGTCGCCCGTCCAGCGGTCGCGGCGCTGGAAGACCACGGCGGCATCGGTGCGATTGAAATAGTGGTCGTCAATCTTGATTTCCACCCGTCCATCGCTCGACAGGTCAGGCCCGTGAAAGCTGTACGAGGGGTAAGGACTGTACGGCAGCGACAAGAACCAATCCGGATGCTCGATCACCCAGCGCGAATCAATACCCATGTGATTGGGCACCATATCGCTGGCCAGCCGTATGCCGCGCGCTCCCGCGCGATTCCGCAGGTTGATGTAGGCCGCCTCGCCGCCCAGGTCTTCGGCAATGGCATAATCGCGCAGCGAGTAAGCTGAGGCCACCGCCTCGGCATTGCCGCAGAGCTGCTTGATGCGCTGGCTGGCACGGCTGCGTTCCCAGACTCCGATGAGCCAGAGGCCGTTGAATCCGCGGCGGGCGAGCAGGTCGAGCTCTTCATCGGGAATCTGGTCGAGTTTATGCACATTACGTTTGTAGGCTTTTGAAATCTGGTCCAGCCAAACGTAAACGCTTTTGGCCATCATCACAGAGCGCGGCATCCAGTGCTGGTCCGGACTGAAGCGCTCATACTCGTACTCGGCGCCGCGAAACTGCAGAATTGCCGCCGCGCTGGAATCGCCCGTGGTTAACCCGCCGCCGAAGTGATGGTGGTCAGGAGGATGAAAGCGCATCCAGATCGCCATCTCTTCTTCTTTCAGCACATCGAGCGCGATCAACATTCTTTGCATGAAGTCGCCCAGCAGGTCGGCCCACGTGTCGCGGATATAGGCCAACTGTCCTTCCAGCGAATCAGGCGAGGCCAGCGCCGGGGCGCGCAGCATGTCCACCAGGTTCTGGTTCTCCGGACCAAAGCGCGGCCGGGTCTCAAAGTAATCGCGCAGCGCCGCCGCAATTTGCGGATAGGCGCTCTTTGCACCCAGCTCTTTGTCGTCAAAAAGCTCTTTGAATTTTTTGAACGCCGGATTCACGTTGGCCAGCCACAGCATCATCAGCTCTTCCAGCGCCACCGCGCGATGAGGCACGCCAGCGGTAGAAGCAGCCAGCCATTCCGCCGCCTTCTGCTGGCCGCGGTAAACGGCGACTACAGGAAAGTGCTCGGCGAAGGCCAGCAGTGTCTTTTCCAGCGATTGCTCGCCCAGACGCGAGCGGAACCAGGCCAGCGCATCGATCATGGCCTTGGGATCGCGCTGCTGGCGATAAAGAGCAGCCACGGCGTGCAGCGCCTCGTCAATCAGGCACATGGCATTCAGGGCCCCCGGATGCACCGCCTGCTCGGGATGGTGCTCCACATCCCGCGCCAGGT
>DASREY010000121.1:0-56498 GCA_035651775.1 Terriglobales bacterium | reverse complement strand
TTAAATTGTGCCAAGGCAAATGAACTTCCATGATCTGCTCCAAGGCGTTGCAGTCCTCTCCCGCAGCGGAGAATCCACGCTCTTTGAGCAGACCGTTACCGGCGTGCAGCACGATTCGCGCCGCATCGAGCCTGGCAATGTATTCATTGCCATGAAAGGCGAAGCTACTGATGGCAACCGCTACATCGACGCCGCCATCAAGGCAGGCTCAGTAGCGATCGTTTCCGATTCCGCCTCCCAGTCGGTACGCGCAGGTGTGGCTTGGGCTCGCGTGGCGCATGGACGCAGGGCGCTGGCTGGTGTCAGCGCAAATTTCTACGGACATCCGGCAAAGAAGCTTAAAATTAGCGGCGTCACCGGCACCAATGGAAAGACAACGACCACATTTCTTCTTTCACAAGTTCTGCGCTTTCTGGGACGAGGCGAAGTCGTGCTGATTGGGACGGTGGAATATCACTTTGCCGGCGAGATCATCCCTGCCCCGCATACCACGCCGGAGTCGCTGGAGCTGAACCGCATCTTCGCCAAAGCCACCAGTTCGAAATTAGGGAAGCATATTGCCAGCGAAGCCGTGATGGAGGTCAGCTCGCACGCTCTCGATCAAGAGCGCGTCTACGGCATTCCTTTCGATGTGGCGCTGTTCACTAATTTGACCCGCGATCATCTGGATTATCATCACACCATGGATGACTACTTCGCGGCCAAACGGATCCTGTTTGCCGGCTGCGGCGCCCCGCCACCGCGCGCGGCGGTTATCAACACCGATGATGCCTATGGCCGCCAGCTTGCCGAGTTTGCGCGCCTGCAAGAATCCGAAGTGATGGCCTATGGGCTTGAGAGCGAAGAGTTTCGCGCGGAGAATATCCGCATGTCGCCCCAAGGCACAAACTTCAGGTTACAAAGCCCCTACGGCGCGGCGGAAGTTCACTCCAAACTTGTGGGCAAGGTGAACGTCTATAACATGCTAGCCGCAGCGGCCGCAGCGATGGCCCGCGGAGGAGCATTGGCAGCGGTTGCCCAGGCCCTTGCGAGTTGCAAGAGCGCGCCCGGGCGCTTTGAGCGCGTGGATTGCGGCCAGCAATTTTCCGTGGTGGTCGACTATGCCCATACCGATGACGCTCTGCGCAATCTCACGGCATTGGCTCGTGATTTCATGGCCGCCCAGAAAGAACCCGGACGCGTGATTACTCTCTTTGGCTGTGGCGGCGACCGCGACCGCAGCAAGCGTCCGCTGATGGGCGCGGCCGCGGGCCAAGGCAGTGACTTTGTGGTGCTGACTTCTGACAATCCGCGCAGTGAAGATCCCCTGGCTATTATTGACGATGCCCTGCCCGGCTTAAAAAAAGCAGGAACACGCTATGTAACCGAACCCGACCGGCGCAAAGCCATTGCCCTGGCCATCTCTGAGGCGCAGCCGGGAGACATTGTCCTCATCGCAGGTAAAGGACATGAGAAAACCCAGACCACGCGCGAGGGTGTCTTCCCCTTCGACGACGTGGAAGTCGCACGCGCTCTTTTGCATCAGACCCCCCGTCCCTCCAAAGCCGGAGGCACGCAGTGAAGCTGCCTTTGGATCGCGTGGCCGAGTTCACTTTTGCCAGCGGTGAGTTCGACGGGCATGCGGTCGCGCAAGGTTATTCCATTGATTCGCGCACCATCGCTCCCGGAGAGTTGTTTTTTGCCGTTAAGGGCGAACGCCTCGACGGCCATGATTACGTCGAATCCGCTCTGCAGAAGGGCGCCGTGGGCGCAGTGGTCGCGCGCAGCCAACTCTCTCGCTTTTCGGTTATCAGCGGCCTCCTGGCAGTGGATGACACTCTGGTCGCCTTGCAGTCATTGGCTACTGCAGTACGCCGCCTATGGGGCAAGAAACTGATTGGGGTGACTGGCTCGGCTGGAAAAACTACCACTAAGGAGCTGATTGCTCACTTGCTGGCGACAAAATTCCAAGTTCTGAAATCGGAAGGCAATCTCAACAACCACTTCGGATTGCCGTTGCAGCTTCTTCGCCTCGAGCTTGAGCACGAGATCGCGGTCATGGAGATGGGTATGTCACACGCCGGCGAGATCACCGCACTAGCGCGCATCGCCCACCCTGAGATCGGGGTGGTCACCAACGTTGCTCCGGTGCACCTGGGATTTTTCCGGTCCATTGCCGATATTGCCCGCGCCAAATATGAGCTGATCGCAGCGCTACCCGTTGGCGGGACCGCCGTACTCAATGCTGACGATGCCTACGTCTCCCAGTTTGGCCGCGATTTCCACGGCAAGGTGATTATGTATGGCATCGATCGCCCCGCGGATGTGCGCGCCGAGAATGTTCGTTCAGAAGGCATCCACGGCGAGATTTTCGATCTGATGACGGATACGAGCTGCACTCCCGCCCGTCTGCCCCTACTCGGAAAACACAATATCTACAATGCACTCGCTGCGCTGGCGGTCGCGCTATATGAAGGAGTTCCCCTCGGTGACGCTCTTAATGCGCTGGCCATGGCGGCGCCGGCCGACAAACGCGGCCAGGTCATCCGGGCAAATGGGATCACCATCGTCAATGATTGTTACAATTCCAATCCGAAGGCGCTCGATGGCATGGTGGATGCTCTCACCCAGCTTCCGGCAGAACGGCGCATCGTCGTCGCCGGAGAGATGCTTGAGCTTGGTGACTCCGGTGAAGAGCTGCATCGCGCATCCGGCCGGCATATTGCCGGAAGTAAAATCGATGTTTTGATTGGTGTCCGCGGACTGGCGCAGTATATGGTGGAGGAAGCCCTCAGCTTGGGCGTTCAGGCAAAGTTTGTCGTTACCCCAGAAGAAGCCGGGCAATGGCTGGGACGCGAAGCTCGCGAAGGCGACGCTGTATTGCTGAAGGCCTCGCGTGGCGTAAAACTTGAACGTGCCCTGGAAGTGTGGGGAATAAAACAAGCCGCCAGCCATTAGCTTGTAGTTTTTTTTAATCCTGAGTAGAAACGTGGCTTGCTACGTCTCTGCTTGTGTCTTTAACAATGCTGCTTGACGGAGGAAATTTTTGCTCTACTGGCTGCTCTACCAAGTTATTCAACGACATTTTTCTCCGTTTCGTATTTTCCGTTATGTCACCTTCCGCACTGCTTTCGCCAGCCTCACCGCTCTGTTCATGTGCCTGATTGTCGGTCCGGCTGTCATCCGTCAATTGCGCGAGTTCCAGATTGGCCAATACATCCGCGAAGAAGGCCCCAAAGCGCATGCCAAGAAGGCTGGCACCCCCACCATGGGGGGAGTGCTGATCGTGATTGCGATTGTTATCCCCACCATTTTGTGGGCCGATCTCAGCAATACATTTATCTGGCTGGCAGTCTGTTCAACGCTGGCCTTTGCCGCGATCGGCTTTGCCGATGATTACATCAAGGTAATCCACCGCCGTAATCTTGGGCTGACCGCGCGCAGCAAGCTGGTGCTGCAAATCCTTACGAGCCTCACCGTGGGCATGGCATTGGTGGCGCTGCAGGCTCACGGGGAATACTCCACCCACCTGATTGTTCCCTTCTTCAAGAACTTTCATCCTGATCTGGTCATTACCTCCTGGCAGGGCCGGCTTTACTGGCCATTGGCTTTCGTGCCTTTTGTCGTCTTTGTGATCATGGTGCTCGTGGGCTCAACCAATGCCGTAAACCTGACCGATGGTCTGGACGGCCTTGCCATCGGCTGCACCGTGATTGCCGCCGGCGCTCTCACGGTTTTGACCTACCTCAGCGGCCATGCCACCTTTGCCAGTTATCTGGAACTGCCGCGCATGCCCCAGGTGGCCGAGCTGACAATTTTCTGCGGCGCCATGGTCGGCGCCAGTATTGGATTTCTCTGGTACAACGCCCACCCCGCAGAGGTCTTCATGGGCGACGTGGGCTCGCTTGCCCTCGGAGGCGCCATCGGTACGGTTGCGGTCATCATCAAGCAGGAATTATTGCTGCCTTTCATCGGCGGCATCTTTGTGATTGAAGCGCTCTCGGTCGTGCTGCAGGTAGGCTCTTACAAGTTGCGCAAAAAAAGGATTTTCAAGATGGCGCCCCTGCACCATCACTTCGAATTGTTGGGCTGGTCGGAGTCGAAGATCATCATCCGCTTCTGGATCGCGGCCTTGATCTTCGCGCTGTTCGCGCTCACCACATTGAAATTGCGGTGAGAATCGCCTCGCCGGCTGTCCGGTGGGCATCTTGCCCACAGGGCTTCGAGTGTGAAGGGATACAGAAGATTGATACAGACGCAGCTTTGCTACGTTTCTGTTTGCGTCTTAGAGTCACCATGACTTTTCCACCGGTTCTCATGGGAGAATGACAGCAGAAGAATGGACATTCAAGGCAAACGCGTACTGATCGTCGGACTCGGCAAGTCGGGGGTTGCCGCCGCCCATTTTTTACTGGAGCGCGGAGCGCGAGTCACGGTCTCTGACGCCAAACCCGAGTCCCAGTTCAGCAAAGAGATACCCGAACTGCTCGACCGCGGTATTACCGTCGAGACGGGGGGCCACGGCGAACGCACCTTTCGCGGACAGGATCTGATCGTGGTCAGCCCCGGTGTTCCATACAATGTGGCGCCGCTGGTCCAGGCCCGCAATCAGGGCGTGCCGGTGATTGGCGAAGTAGAGTTGGCCGCTCGCTTTCTGCAGGGAAAGATCATTGCGATTACCGGCTCCAATGGCAAGACAACCACCACTGCCCTCACCGGCGAAATCGTCGAACACGCTGGACTTCAAGTGCAGGTAGGCGGCAACATCGGAACCCCGGTCATCTCCATGGTGGCACAATCCACGCAGGAAACTTATAACGTGCTGGAAGTTTCCAGTTTCCAGCTTGAGACCATTGAGACATTTCATCCCCAGATTGCTGTCATTCTCAATATCACACCCGATCATCTCGATCGCCACGGTACGCTTGAAGGCTACACCGCCGCCAAGGCCCGTATCTTCGAAAATCAGACGGGAAAAGATTTCGCTGTCTTGAACAACGATGATCCGATATGCCACTCACTGGCTGCAAAAATCAAAGCGCAAGTGATGTGGTTCAGCCGCAAACCCGAGTCGCAAATCGAAAACGGAGCTTTCGTGTGCGGCGGCAAGATTTTTTGGCGGCAGGCGGAGCGCGAGCAAGAGATCATGCCGGTAAGCGAAATTCCTCTCAAAGGCAACCACAACCTGGAAAATGTTCTGGCCGCGGTTTCTGCCGCTATGCTGGCCGGATGCGCACCGGGAAAAATCCGTGAAGCTGTGGCGCAATTCAAAGCTGTGGAGCACCGCCTGGAATTTGTGGCGTCCATCAACGGCGTGGAATACTTCAACGACTCCAAAGCCACAAACGTAGACGCCACCATCAAGGCGTTGGAATCTTTCCCCGCCAACATTCACATCATCCTCGGCGGCAAAGATAAAGGCAGCGACTACACCGTGCTCAAACAATTATTGAGGGAGCGTGCCAGGCGGGTTTATACCATTGGAGCTGCGGCGGGGAAAATCGAGTCGCACATCGCCGGCTCTGCTCCGGTGGAGCGCGCCGGCACGCTGGAGGCAGCGGTTCGCCGCGCCGCCGAACTGGCCGAACCCGGAGACGTTGTGCTGCTGGCCCCGGCCTGCGCCAGCTTCGATCAGTTTGAAAATTACGAGCATCGCGGACGCGTCTTCAAACAGACCGTGCAGGCTATGGCAAAACGCAGCGGAGCCGCCTAATGGCCAAACGCATCAGTGTTGATAAAACGCTGTTCACCATCACCCTGCTGCTGGTGTTTGTTGGATTGATCATGGTCTTCAGCGCCTCGGCCGTGATGGCGCAAGAGCGTTTTGGTTCTCCGTACACCTTCCTGATCAAGCAAATTATCTGGGCCGTGGCTGGTCTGCTGGCGATGGTGGGGCTGATGAATTTCGATTACCACCGCTTCAAGCATCCGGCGGTGGTCTTCTCTTTGCTCGGTGTGACCACGCTGCTGCTGCTGGCGGTATTTTTTCTCGACCGTTCGCACAATACCCACCGCTGGATCCGCTTCGGCGGATTCTCTTTCCAGCCTTCCGAGCTGGCCAAGCCGGCCTTGATCTTGTTTCTCGCCTACTTTCTGGAAAACAAACTCAAAGCGATGGACGACTGGCGCCACACTCTGTTGCCGGCGGCAATCCCGATTGTGCTATTTGCCGGTTTGATCGTCCTTCAACCTGATTTGGGAACTGCCATTGCCTGCGTCGCCATCTCCGCGACTATTCTTTATGTGGCTGGCATGCGCCTGCGTTACTTCGGATACGCCATTGCCGCCTCGCTGCTCCCTTTGTACTTCCTGATCTTCCGCGTGCAATGGCGCTATGAACGGGTTCTGGCCTTTCTGAATCCTTACTCGGACCCCCAGGGCCGCGGCTTTCACGTGATCCAGTCGCTGATCGCCGTCGGCACTGGAGGATTCACCGGAGTTGGCCTGATGGAAGGCAAACAGAAGCTCTTCTATCTTCCCGAGCCGCAAACCGATTTCATCTTCGCCGTCACCGCAGAAGAATTGGGCCTGATTGGTTCGTTGATTGTGGTGACCCTGTTCGCCATCTTTCTCTTCCGCGGAATACGCGTAGCTTTCAAGACCAACGACAACTATGCGCGCTTTCTCGCCATCGGCGTCACTGCTATGGTCGTGATCCAGGCGTTAATGAATATCAGCGTAGTACTCGCCCTCATGCCAACCAAGGGGATTCCGCTGCCGTTTATCTCCTATGGCGGATCGTCTATATTTATTACCCTGGCCAGCGTGGGCGTGCTACTGAATATCACGCAGCAGACGGATTAATTTCCTCTGCGTTCCTCCGCGTCCTCTGCGGTTAATATAAAGTCATGCGCGCAATCCTTGCAGGCGGCGGCACTGGCGGACACGTAATTCCCGCTCTCGCCATCGCTCGCGAACTTCAGCAACGCTACAACGGCGAAGTGCTCTTCATCGGCACGGCACGCGGTATTGAGAACCGCCTGGTTCCCGCCGCCGGTTTTGAGCTGCGTCTTATCCAGGTGGGCGCGCTCAAGAATGTGAGCCTGGCCACACGGCTGCGCACTCTTTTCGATTTGCCTCGCGCCATCCTGGCCTGCTGGCAGATGCTGGGGCAATTTCGTCCGGATGTAGTGATCGGCGTTGGCGGATACGCTTCTGGCCCGGCCATGCTCGCGGCCTGGCTGCGGCGTATTCCCACTCTGGCCTTTGAGCCAAACGTTGTTCCGGGATTCGCCAATCGCGCGGTTGCGTGGCTGGTCACGGCAGCGGTAGTGCACTTCGAAGAAACCAAAAAATATTTTCGCAATGCCCGCGTGACCGGCGTTCCGGTGCGCAAAGATTTTTTTCTGAAAAAAGAGGCTGCAAGCCGGACCACGCAAACGCTTCTGGTCTTTGGCGGCAGCCAGGGCGCCAGCGCCATCAATCGCGTGGTTCTGGAATCTCTTGCTGGGCTGAGGCAGGCTCTCCCGGGATTGCACATTATTCATCAAACCGGCGAACGCGACTATAAAGATGCCCAGGCAGCTTACCTGCAGGCCGGCATCTCCGCTGAGGTGCTGGCATTCATCAACGAGATGCCGCAGGCCTTTGCTCGTGCTGATTTGCTGCTCTGCCGCTCCGGCGCCAGCACCGTGGCCGAGATCACCGCGGCGGGAAAGGCCGCTATTTTTGTCCCCTTCCCGCGCGCGGCCGACGATCACCAGCGCCGCAATGCGGAAAGCCTGGCGCGCCAAGGCGCGGCTGTGCTGATTCCCGAATCCGAACTTTCTCAGCAGAAACTGGTCTCAACAGTTGTAGACCTCCTCACCCGCCGTGAGCGGCTGCTGCAGATGGAAGAAGCGGCGCAAAAACTTAGCCATCCCCGCGCCGCCGAAGAAATCGCCGATATGGCTGCACGAGCGGCCAAAGTCCCTCTAGCCTCCGATTCTAAGGAGGCCATGCGCCATGAGGCATGACTGCCTCCAGAAATGCGGATTTTTAAATAGCTGAGAAGCTCTGCGAAGAAATCAACTTTTTTGTCATTCCGAGGAGCAATGCGTTCTTAGCCTGCCCCACGCGAAGCCGAGTGGAGAAATCCCTATGAGCTTAAGGATTTATGGGCAGCCAGTGTAGATTTCGGCGCAATAAGGATTCCTCCACTTCGTGTCGGAATGACAATTCAAACGCCTAGTCTTCTTTTGTAGGAGTGCCGTCAGGTAGAACCAGCGCCTCGGATTTCTTTCCACCCTTAAGGATTCCGGCTTCATAGAAGGTCTTATCACCCTCAGTTACCTTCTCGACCTTCCTGATCTTTCCCCCAGCTGCCTGTTTTTCAATAGCGGCCTTGGCCGGAGCCGGGAGGCTATCGAGCGCAACTTCTTCTTCCACGGCAATCAGCTTGCCGCTTTCGTCAAATGTAATATCTTTTCCGTGCCCATTTGCTTTGGTTTCAGCTTCATATTCGGTCTTGCCGTTCTCAACGTCTTTTGAGATTCCTACCAGGGTGACATCCTTAGTATTATCTTTGATCGCCTGTTGAACCGCTGGTGGCAGGTCTTCCATCTTGACCTTCTTTTCGGCGGCAAACGCCGCTGTCGCCGCGCAGGCGGCCAGCAAAATCGTTGCAGCAATGAATGTTTTCATAATAGGTAAATCCTCCTTGGCACCCCATTGTGCAGGCAGATTCTGAAAAACTCGTGAAAGAAAGTGTGAAAAGCTGCTGACTGGAATCAGCGAGGTGAAGCAAGCACCGGTAATTGCACGCGAAAAACCGATCCTGCTCCCAGCGAGCTTTCTACCTGGATATTTCCTCCGTGCCGGGCAGCGATCCACTGCGCGATGGAGAGTCCCAGGCCTGCGCCCCCCGTCGTGCGCGACCGGTCTTTGGAGGCGCGGTAGAAGCGCTCGAAGACATGCGGCAGGTCGTCCGCCGAGATTCCCACGCCGGTGTCTCGAATTTCTATGATGGCGCTTGGTTTGGCTGACGAGCCATTCATGGCCAGCCTGGCGCCTACCTCACCCCCTGGTGGAGTGTACTTAATGGCATTGTCGAGCAGGATGACAAACAACCGGCGGAGCGCCTGGCTGTCTCCCAAAATGGAACAGTTCGCGGGAATATTGGCATCGAGGCGAACACCTTTGTATTCCGCAAGGACCCGCACCTCAGAACAGGCCTCGCGCAGGCACTCGGCAAAATTAACCGATTCCTGCACCATGCCGTCGGCTCCCGCATCCGCGCGCGCCAGCAGCATGAGGTCTTCAATCAGGCGCGACGTCCTCTCGCTTTCTGTGAGTATGCTATCCAGCGCTTTCTTATATTCTTCTTCACTGCGTTGTTTGCTGCGCGCCAGCTCTGCCGTGGTGCGAATAATCGCTACCGGAGTGCGCAGCTCATGCGAAGCATCCGCGGTGAACTGGGTGATCTGGCGAAACGCCGCCTCCAGGCGGGCAAACATGGAATTCAGTGTGGTTGAAAGCCGGTCCAGTTCGTCGCCTGCCCCGCGCACGGGCAGGCGTTGGGAAAGGTTTTGCGCTCCAATTGCCTCGGCGGTGCGGGTAATCTGGTCTACGGGTTCGAGTGCTCGGCGGCTCATCCAGTAGCCGCCGGCTGAAGCCAGCAGCAGGACCAGCGGGCTGGCCAGCAGCGCCGTCCAGGTAAAACCATCGAGCATTTCGTAATACTCTTCGATCGGCACGCCGATCTGGGCGACTCCTGGTTGCGCCGGCCCCAGTTGTACCGGCGCCGAAAGTACCCGCACCGGCTTACGATTCACTCGAACTGTTTGTATTTTTCCTTTAAAGGGAAGCTGGGATGCATTTGCCGGAATCGCGCCCCACTGTTGCGCCTCTGGAGATTGATAGACCCAGCGCCCATCGTTGCCCAGGATGCGAAAACGCGCTCCTGAGAGGGTGGCATCTTCCGTAAGTTCCTCGCCAATCGATTCCGGCTGCGGCTGGGCGGTTTCCGTCTGCAGATAATCACGCAGCGCCTGCAGACGGAAGCGCAGGTCCTTATCCACGGTTTCGTGAATGCTGCTCCGCAGCGCCCACCAGAGCGCCAATCCAGCGATGGCAAAGGTCACTGCCAGAATGAGGGCATACCAGGCGGTAAGACGGAATCGAATGGAGCGGTTCATTCTCCCTCTCGCAAAATGTAGCCGTATCCCCGCACGGTATGGATCAGCTTACGCTGTGAGCCGGCGTCGATCTTATCGCGCAGCAGCTTGATAAACGCATCCACCGTGTTCGGCTCCACGTCTTCTTCAAAACCCCAGACCGCCTCAATGATGGCGGAACGCGAGACTGCTCGTCCGGCCCGGCGCAGCAGGAATTCCAGGACGCGGAACTCGGTTGCCGTGAGGCTGATCTTCTGTCCGGCCCGTGTTACCTCCCGCGCAGCCGGATCGACCACCAGATCGTCAATATGCAGATTCTGCTGTGGCGGCTGGGCTGCCCGGCGCGATATGGCCCGCAGACGGGCCAGCAAGACCTTCAGCGAAAATGGCTTGGTCAGGTAATCGTCGGCGCCGGCGTCGAGTCCTTTCACAATGTCGGCGGCGGCGTCACGCGCCGTCAACATGATGATGGGCGTTTGCTGGCCATCGGCCCGAAGGCGGCGGGCGACTTCAATGCCGTCCATCCCTGGCATCATCACGTCGAGCACGATCGCATCGAAGTTGCTGGTCTTGGCCGCATGGAAGCCTTCCACGCCATCCTTTGCCAGGGTCACAGCATGGTTCTGCTCCTCGAGTCCTTGCCGCAGCAACTCGCCCATCGAGGTTTCATTTTCCACAACCAGTATCCACACCTTAACAATTCTCCTCGTGGATCAGTTCATCACAAAAGGCGAGGGACTCAAAATTGATCCTACGCCTGGACTCTGAAGATTCGATGAATCAAACCCGCTGCAAGCCATGCATTTGTAATTGACAATATATAAAATTAATGATGTACTTGCGCGTACATGACAGATTTCAGGCGATTTAAAGCGGAATTCTTCAAGGCGCTGGCCCATCCCCTGCGCATTGCCGTCCTTGATGCGCTGCGAAACGGCGAACTGGGCGTGAATGATTTATGCGCTTTGCTGAAAGTGGAACAGAGTACGCTTTCGCAGCAGCTTGCTGTCCTGCGAAATAGAAATATTGTCGTGGGACGCAAAGAAGGCCTGAATGTCTATTACTCGGTTAGCGACAAAACTGTGTTCAAACTTCTGGACGTCGCAAAACAGATCTTTAACAATCAATTGATTAACGTTCAGGATATGCTTTCCCAGATCGCCACTCCAGCAGGTGGACGATGAAATTGTTGATCCAGAAACGCTGTGGCATTCCTGTTCCTGGAATTGATTCAGACTCCCCCAAAATCCTAAGAGTTTCCAATTCATTCGCCCGTTCTAGTTCTATCCCGGTATCTATGCCGCCGTTATTCGGGATTTGTAATTTGAAGGCGGCACTGAATTGATATTGCAGGGAGTTGAAGTACGTGATGTTGAATCTGAATGATTGGTTACCAAAATCAATTCTATTGCTGCGGAACTACTCCGCTAAACAATTCCTTTCGGATTTAATCGCCGGCATCACCGTAGGCTTGGTTGCCTTGCCGCTGGCGATGGCCTTCGCAATTGCCTCCGGTGTGCCTCCCCAGGCGGGGCTGTATTGCGCTATCGTCGCCGGATTCCTGATATCGGCCTTAGGCGGCTCCAAGACGCAGATTGGCGGCCCCACCGGCGCCTTTGTGGTGGTGGTCTTTGGCATCGTGGCTAAGTACGGTATTGACAGTTTATATATGTGCACCCTGCTCGCCGGGATCATGCTGGTGGTGCTGGGCGTCACCGGGCTGGGAACCGCGGTCAAGTTCATTCCACGTCCGGTGGTCGTGGGATTCACCAACGGCATCGCGGTCATCATTGCCAGTACGCAGGTCAAAGACTTTTTTGGTCTGAAAATCGACAAGGTTCCGGGCGAATTCTGGGAACGCATGGAAACCTTGGTCAGGAATTTTCATACCTTGCAGCCGGCTGAAACCACGCTTGGCTGCATTGCTCTGGCGGCTATTATTCTTTGCAGCCGTTATCTGAAGCGCGTACCCGGATATATTATTGCCCTTTTTGCCGGCACGACTTTGGTATGGCTGTTGAGATTGCCCGTTGAAACCATTGGTACCCGCTTTGGCGGAATTCCTTCGGGCCTGCCTCACATCGTAGTTCCTCGCTTCCACATCAACCTGCTGCGGCCCCTGATCTCTCCCGCCATCACCGTCGCCATGCTGGGCGCCATTGAATCCTTGATGTCGGCCGTTGTCTCCGACCGCATGAGCGGTGATAAACATAATCCCAATGTCGAGCTGATTGGACAAGGAGTCGCTAACATCATTTCACCACTCTTCGGCGGCCTTCCAGCCACCGGTGCGATCGCCCGCACAGCCACGAACATTCGAGCCGGCGCTAAGACCCCGGTCTCAGGAATGATCCATGCGCTCACGCTGCTCGCCATTGTGCTCTTCGCCGCTCCCATGGCCAGGTTCATTCCGCTCTCGGTTCTGGCGGCTATTTTGTTTGTTGTTTCCTACAACATGGGCGAGTGGCGCGAGATTCCTGAGCTGCTGAAGCTCTCAAAACTTGAAATCGGCACCTGGCTTTTGACCTTTGCCTTGACTGTCTTTGCCGATCTTACGGTTGCGGTTGAGGCCGGCATGATCATGGCCGCCCTGGTGTACATAAGAAAGGTAACCACCACCACCAGCATCTCTCAGGTCACATCGGAATATGTGGAGCGCGGCCGCGCTCATATCCTGCAGGATAAAATTATTCCTCCTTACGCCGCCGTATTTCGCATTCATGGCCCTTTCCTGTTTGGAGCGACGGAAAAGTTGGATGAGATCATCCACAAAATTCCTGAGCTGCCCCCGGTCGTGATTTTGCGCTTGCGAAATATGACCGCGATTGATGCCACGGGTATACAGGCTTTGGAGCATTTTTCCGACCTGGTGCGCGCCTCCGGCAGAGGACTGATTCTCTGCGGAGCCCCTTCGCAGCCCGCCCACCTTATGAAGCAGGCGGAGTTTGAAGAGCACGTGGGAAGCCACAACCTTTGCGCCAGTATCGCCGAAGCCCTGGACAGGGCAAAGATTGTGTATGAAGAGATACGTCCCAATGCTCCTTCTGCACAACAATGGGGCCGAAGAACAGAAGATGTGGCTAAGGCAACGGCTGCGAAACAAATTTAGAATCTCTTCATCGTTTTCAGATAGACAGAACTCTTAGCAGATTGCAAATTGGGAACAGCCATCGCAAGCGGTGGCGTATTTTTTCTAAGATGTGAAGGACGAACAACCCGGAGGAGAAATACCGTTCTTATCCCAACCGCAAGCAATGTCGTGCAATCTGCAAATCTTCATCCGACGGCACAACCCGCACCGCACACCTGCTGGCCGATGTACTGATCACGCCGGCGTGGCGCGCGTTGGCTTCCGGATCGATATCAATCCCAAGATAGCTGAGCCCCGTGGAAACGCCGGCGCGCACCGGTGCGGCATGCTCTCCGATGCCTCCAGAAAATATTAATAATTCCAAACCACCAAGCACGGCGGCCAGCGAGCCAATCGCCTTTTTTACCGAATAGCAGAACATCTCAATCGCGAGACGTGTTGTGGCACTGCTGGAGCTTGCTTGCAGCAGCTCTCGCATCTCGCTGCTCTTCCCCGAAACGCCTAACAAGCCGGCTTCATGATTGAGCAGCCCATCGAGCTGTTGCGCCGTGTAAGCCTGGTCGCGCAACAGGTGTAATAAAAGCCCGGGATCCAAGTCTCCGCTGCGCGTTCCCATCATGACACCGCCTGTGGGCGTGAGTCCCATGGTGGTTTCCATTGAGCAGCCTTCTTTCACCGCGGTAACGCTGGCGCCATTCCCCAGATGAGCAATTACGGTTCTGGGCGCGAGTTCCGGGCCGAGAGTATGCACAATGGATTCGCATGACAGCCCATGAAATCCATAGCGGCGGATGCCCGCTTGCCAGAAATGATCGGGCAGCGGAAACCGCGCCGCATATTCCGGGATTGACCGATGGAATGCCGTATCCAGACAGGCCACCTGTGGCACGTGGGGAAATCGCTCCATAGCGAAATGAATGACCTCAAGCGCCGGTGGAATGTGAATGGGCGCAAAAGGTGTGGCCGCTTCCAGTTCTTTGAGAACCTCTGGGGTAATCCGCTGATGCTCGCGCACGCGCGGGCCGCCATGCACCACCCGGTGCCCAATCGAGTTTAGATCTGCCGGTGCGTTCGCCAGGAGCGCCTTGATCAGGAAATCAGCGGCCTCTCGCGCACTTGAAAATGCGCGGTTTTCTTTCACCAGAAATTTTTGGCCCTGCTGCAACCACACGCGGCCTTCTTTCATTCCAAGAGCTTCGGCCTCCCCGGTTGCCAGGGTCTCTTCTTTCTCGTTTTGAAAGGAATGCAGGCCGATCTTCAGCGAAGAAGAGCCGCTGTTAAACGAGAGAATGGTCTTTGCGTTCGATTCGCTCTGCATGATTGAGAAGTTATTTCATGAATAGTTTTGAAAGATACGGCTTCAGAGCTTACAAAAGTCCGGACTTCGTGTCATTTCCAAACACGAAGCGTAGCGAAGTGGAGGAATCCTTATAGCGCCAGCACTTTATGCAGTGCTCCGATAGATCTTTGAAGCTGACAGGGATTCCTTCCTTCAGCTTCGCTCGGGCAAGCTAAGAACGCTTCGCTCCTCGGAAATGATGAGGCGATGAGCGATCCATCAGAAACCCGACTCGATCAGCCGTCTTTACACTCCCCACTTCCAGTTATGCACCTCAGGCATATCTTCTCCGTGCTCGGTCACATAAAGCTTGTGGCGCTGCATAACCTCAAAATAATGTTCTGTAGCTTTTTCGATCATAGGTTTAAGCCTGGGGATGCGCTTAATAGCATCAAGCTCAAGCTGATAGCGGTCCATATTGTTGAGCACAACCATGTCGAAGGGTGTGGTCGTCGTGCCTTCTTCTTTGTAACCACGTACGTGGAAGTTATTGTGGTTCTTGCGCCGGTACGTCAGGCGATGGATCAACGTCGGATAACCATGAAAGGCAAAGATCACCGGGCGGTCGGTGGTGAAGATCTGGTCGAAGTCGTCATCCAGCAATCCGTGCGGATGCTCGCTCGGCGGCTGCAGTGCCATCAGGTCCACAACATTCACCACGCGGATGCGGATGTCGGGAACCGATTCCCGCAGCAAGGTGACTGCCGCTAAGGTCTCCAGCGTCGGCACATCGCCGGCGCACGCCATCACGACATCGGGATTGCCGCCGTCATTGCTGGCCCACTCCCAAACTCCCAGTCCGGTCGTACAATGGCGGACAGCTGACTCCATATCGAGCCACTGTGCCGCCGGCTGCTTGCCGGCCACGATCAGGTTCACATAATGGCGGCTGCGCAGGCAGTGGTCCGCGACCGAGAGCAGCGTATTAGCATCCGGCGGCAGGTAAATACGCACGATGTCCGCTTTTTTATTGGCCACATGATCGATGAATCCCGGGTCCTGGTGCGAGAAGCCGTTATGATCTTGCCGCCATACGTGCGAGGTGAGCAGGTAATTGAGCGAAGCGATGGGCCTGCGCCACGGGAGCCGGCGTGTAGTCTTGAGCCACTTGGCATGCTGGTTGAACATCGAGTCAATGATGTGAATGAAGGCTTCGTAGCAGGAAAACAACCCATGCCGCCCGGTCAGCAGATACCCCTCGAGGAACCCCTGGCACATGTGCTCGCTGAGCACTTCGATGACCCGGCCTTCCGGAGCTAAATCCTCATCTACCGGCTTCACCTCCGCCATCCACTGCTTGGCGGTCGCCTCATACACTGCTTCCAGACGGTTGGACGCGGTCTCGTCGGGCCCAAATAAACGAAAATTCTTTTTCCCCAGGTTCTGTTTTATGACGTCGCGCAGAAAGCCCCCCAAAACGCGTGTGGCTTCTGCCTCCACTGCGCCCGGTTTGGGCACAGCGACCGCGTAGTCGCGGAAGTGCGGCATGCTGAGCGGTTCGAGTAGAATGCCGCCGTTGGCATGCGGGTTCATCCCCATGCGCCGGATTCCCTTGGGTGCAATATCGGCCAGCTCGGGGCGAAGCTTCCCATTTTGGTCAAAGATCTCATCTGTTCTGTAGCTCTTGAGCCAATCTTCCAATATGCGCAAGTGTCCGGGGTTGGTAATGACATCGGTGACCGGCACCTGATGCGCGCGCCACGTGCCCTCCACCAGCTTGCCGTCTACCTCTTTCGGTCCGGTCCAGCCTTTCGGCGTGCGCAAGATCAACATCGGCCAGCGTGGACGCTCCACCTTCCCCTTTGCACGCGCTTCACTTTGAATGAAACGGATTTCATCGAGCATATTGTCGAGCGTTGCCGCCATCGCCTGGTGCATCTCGGCAGGGTCGTGGCCTGCGAGCACAAAGGGTTTGTATCCATATCCGTGGAACAGTTGCAGCAACTCGTCGTCGCCAATGCGGTCCAGCAAGGTTGGATTGGCGATCTTGTACCCGTTCAGGTGAAGAATCGGCAGCACTGCCCCATCTTGCGCGGGATTCAGGAATTTGTTGGCATGCCAGCTTGTAGCGCAGGCTCCAGTCTCGGCTTCTCCATCGCCGACCACGCAGGCCACGATGAGATCGGGATTATCGAATGCCGCCCCGTACGCGTGCAGCAGCGAGTAGCCCAGCTCTCCGCCTTCGTGAATGGAACCAGGAACCTCGGGCGCCACATGGCTGGGAATGCCATAGGGCCAGGAAAATTGTTCGAAGAGCCGCTTCATTCCATCGCGATTTTCTTCGACGTGGGGATAGATTTCCGTGTAGGAACCTTCAAGATATGTGTTGGCCACAATTCCCGGGCCGCCGTGCCCCGGCCCGATGATGTACATCATGTTGAGATCGTTCTGCACGATCAGGCGATTCAGGTGCACGTAAATAAAATTGAGCCCCGGCGTTGTGCCCCAGTGTCCCAGCAGGCGCGGCTTGATGTCGGCCGGCGCGAGCGGCCTTTCCAGCAGCGGATTGTCTCTCAGATAGATCTGCCCCACCGAAAGATAATTGGCGGCGCGCCAGTAGGCTTCCATTTTCCGGAGCTCGTCTGCGCTCAAGGTTTGTCTGGTTTCAGCTTGTCTTGCAGAAATGGCTTGCTCGGTCGTAATAGCGTTTCCCATGCTCGTCCTGCTTTCTACGGCTATCAAGGAAATTCTACGCTCTTGTGAGAGTGCAATTCGCGACGGTGAAGTTAAATTTCCATGAATGCGCAAACGGAACGCGAGAAGCGTCACCGAGCGTCGCAGGGAGTTTGAAATGCTTATCTTATGAGCTTGCAAATCGCAGCTCATCGGCGATTTTTAGATTCAGTGTTTTGGCTGAATGCCAAATGCTAATTGTTACATGCTGTTTTACTGCGCCGACCCGGTATCGGCAGAGAAGCGCGTTGTCTGCGGACGATATCCACTGCGCGTACGAATATGATATTTTTTGCCGGCCTCGCCCACCAGCTTTACCTTGATGGTGCGCCAGCCGCGGTTGGGATTGGTCTGCGGGTAATAGCTGAGCGAATACAGATGCCCTACGTCGCTGCGGATCAAAGCGAAGGCTCTCTCCTGGTCTTTCCAGCTCTTGGCGAAGAAAGCTTCGCCTCCGGTGGCGGCAGCCATACGTTTGAAAGCTGTGGTTGAAATCGGGTCAAGCTTTGCTTCCCGCGTGCTGACTACGTAAATAGGCACGCCTTCCGACTGCGCCAATTCACAAATATCTTCCGGGGCCGCCATGCTGGCCCGGTCGGGACCGTTGGAGAAAACCACAACCACTTTTCTGCCGGGAAACGTGCCTGCATCTTTGAGCGTCAGCAGCAACGCGTTGTAGAGCGCCGGGTCGTCTCCGGCGACCGTCGAACGCACGCCGCGCAATACCTGTGTGCGGTCAGCGGTGAGCACCGAGCCGCGATAGAGATCGCGGCTATAAGCGTAAAAGGCCACGCGCTCAGCGCTGTCCAGTGACCTCACAAATTCGGCAATGGCATCTTGCGCCAATGCAAAACCACGGTACATATAGTTGCTGGTATCGAACAGGATAAAAACATTGGCGCCGGCTACTGAGCCTACCTGTTGCGGAGTTTTTTCCGCCTGTGCCGCATCCACCGACTCCTGTGGGCCGTTGCCTTCTCCAAAGGTGGCGATCTTTTGCGGAATGTCATCTTCATAAATTGCGAAATCTGAAGGACGCAGGCCAGTCACATAGTTTCCCTTGCGATCAGTGACGGCTACATTCAGCAGCACCAGGTTCACATCCACGCGCAGGGTGGGAGCGTTCGGCTGCGTCCCCTCCTGAGCCTGCGGCCGAATTGCCGGGCTGAGAACAATGCTGAAAACAATCAGAGATAGGAGATACCGTTTCACCATAGTTTCCTCTTCGTTTCGTTCGCTTCGCCTTTTTAATGTCCTGCAGGCGTCTCCACTTTCAGCAGAGCGGCAATCTTGCCTTTGCGAAACTCGTCGCCTGTCTCTTGCATAGCACGCAAAACAGCCGGCCAATCTTCGAGATTGCTGGCAAAAATCTTTTCCACCATACGATGGGTCAGCTCTGGCACCAACCGGTTGAGCATGACCGGTGAATAGCCCTGTTCGTCGGCCAGCCGTGCCCAATAGAGGTTGCCCGAATCCCAGCTTTCCGCCAGTAGCCGGCTGGAATAATCCTGGAAAGTCGGAAAAGGTTTCACGTTCAACAGTTCGCGCGAGTAACTATGCGCCAGCGCCGGATGGGGCACTCCAAAATCTTCCGAAAGCCGCTCCCAGCTTACATCTGCAGGAGCCTGATGCGAAAGGCTATCGAGCTCTTTTCCGGCGGCCCCCCAGTATCCGGTCTCATTGGGGAATTTTCTGCGGAACTCGGCAGCCAGGTAAAAAGTTTCTGCCGGCATCACTTGCGGAAGCACCTGCTCGGCATGTCCTGTGCGCAGCGCTTTTTCTACCTGCCCCGCCCTTTGCGGAAGCATACGGTCAGCAAGGATATCCATCACCATGTGCCGCAATTTTTCATCCTGCGCAGCCGCGGTAAGCAGCTCTTCGCCTGTGCGCTGATAAAGCGTGACCGCATGCAGCTCATTGGGAGTTACTCCCCACCAGCGCGGAACCACGGCGCTGGTCAGAAGGCTCGGCGCCAAGTCTTCCCAGATCAGCGATTGCACGTTCTCGGGCACAATGAAATCCTGCTCTACCCACGCCAAAGCGTAGGGTAGGTCGGCAAGAGATCCCGCGAGGTGAGTGCCGTCGTTCGATACCAGCCGCGGAGTCTTCCATGGCTGCTCGCCTCCGGTGCCGAACTCGCTGGCGTAGTCATGCGAGCGCACAAACAGCGCATTATTGCGCAGCATTTGCGCTCCCGGCGGCTCGTAGTATGCATAGTTCATTCCTACCAGCGTGTCTCTCAGGAAGGCGGTGAGCCGGCCGCGCGCCTCGCTCAGTTCCTTGGGAGAGCCGGCCTTGATGACCCGCGCCAAATTCGTTCGCGTCTGCAAGGTGGCATGCCGCGTATCGGAAAGCTCGTGCTCAAACTCGGCGCGCTCACCGGCGGTGAAGATCGGCCGGGGCATTTCAAACTCGCGCAGCTCCCCCGCTAAGGGGGTCAGCGTATCGGCAAGGGCTTTGCCTTTGGCCATTTCGCTCAGTCCGCTTCCCAACGCAAACAGCGTGTCCAGAGAGACTAGGCGTTGGGCATCCAGCACTCCGCGCATTCTCCTTACCAGCTCTTGATGTACCTGTTGGCCTTCCGTACTGGCCTGGGTGGGCCCAGCCAGCAAATCTACGACTTCGTCTTCAGAGAGATCTGTCCTGCCGGTTGCGGCCCGCAGCACCTCTCCAAACGAAGTCCGACCGGCATCGAAAAGCTCGGGTGACGAGGAGACTCCCGCGAATGGGCTGATGATCTTCTGCCAGGAGTCGTTTAAATTCGCGGTTGGAATCTGTCCCTGCCGCGCCAGAATCTGCCACAGCCCGAGATTGGCCTGGAAGATGCCAATCGCGTTGGCCCGCACGGTGGGGTAAGAGATGCGGTCCAGCGCCTCCGCCGACTTCAGAAAGCTGGCAATCGAGGCATTGCTGAGAGTGTGAAACTCAGAAAACACCGGGTACTGGTCCCCAAAGCGCGAAAATTTATCTGCCAGCAGGCGCACTGTTTCCGCGTTCAATCGCTCATCCGGGGTGCGTTGCCGGTCTATTTCGCTCAGCATCAGGTAAATCTGCAGCGGACCGTCGGTGTTAAACTCTCGCGAGAGCCCAATCAATCCATCCACAAGGTGCTCCGGATTGGTCCAATGGGCCGCCCTTCTGGCCCACTCCTTGCCTCGCTTTGACTTGTTATTGTGGTGAAAGATCGCCTTCCAGGCTTCCAGGTCGCCGGGCACAAGAGGTTGGCCGTTGGCGTCTAACTGCAGCCGGGTTACCAGGATTGAAAAACTCGGGTCAGGCCGAAATACTGGCTTGGCCGGCCCCGGAGAGATATCCTGCCCACGCAGCGCAGTGTAGAAAATCTTCAACCTTTCCGGCGATGCAAAGTAAGCCTGCTGTTTCTGGCTCACACGGGATAGAGCGTCAAAATAGGCGGCCAGCCAGCCTTGGTCTTTGGCCAGCAGTCGGGCAACAAAATCGCCTGGAGCATCCGGCCCTGCGCCTACCAAATCCTTCCAGGCAGGCTCTGCAGGGCTGCCTCCCGGCACCATCACCCGTCCTCCGCGGATATAAAAATGACTGCCGTAGAAATCAAGGATATTGGCAAAATCAACCAGCTTGCTCAAACCCGGAGATTGCTTAAGCGCAATCGCGGTTTCAGTATCCATCTGGCCGAGTGCCGAGTAGAGGCGTGCCAGCGCAAGATTGCCTAATATCGCGTCTACTACGTCCTTGGCCTCTTTGGCATTGTCGCCGGTGTCACTCGCCATCCAATCGCTCTGCGTGAACAGCAAAGGCACGTGCGAAGAGGAATATGGAAGAATGAACGGCTTACCCCCTCGCAGGGTCTCCTCCAACTCCACCAGCGGGAATCCCGAGTCAATCGTAAGGAATGCCTTGCCCGGATCGTCTGTCTGTACCGTCGTGTTCGGTCCACAGCCTTGCTGCAGGCGGTAACCAAGAATCTGCAGCAGCGGCTTGGCCTCCTCGCAGTTAGACACCCGGATCACGCTGCTTGGGCCAGCCATGGCTACTAGATCTCTGGCCTGTTGCATATAGCGCTTCAATAGCACCAGGAACTCAGTGGGTTTGCCATTCACATAGCCCCTCTCATCAACCTCGTGCGCCAGGATGGGCAGCACCTCTTCAGGAGTGGCCTTCTGGCTGATGCCGGCCATGCGTAGAAACGAGCGCAAGGGTCCCGGAATCGTGGCTTCTGTCAAGGATGTGGGTGCAGGAATGGGGCTTGCCGGGAGCTGTTGCGTATCCGCCGCGGCAGCATGATTGGAATCGAACTTCGAGCTCTGGGCGCCCGCAATACCAACCGCTGTAAATAGTAGGAAAACCGCTATAAGAACGACAAACAGGCGAAGAGGAGTTTTCATAGGCTTAGATCCTTCTCCGAACCTTGCAAATTGCAATTGGCCACGATAAACCAAGTGTGGACCAAATTAAAGGCTTTTCTGGACATGTCCTTATGACTGTCCTTTGATCAAGTTGGGCGCATTAGGCTAAAACAGCAGTTAGTTCGAGAAAGTCAACAAATACTTTGTCAAAATTTAGTCAACTCATGATTGAGTTAACCTGTTTAATTGCTTACCTCCATAACCTGAGGCTTACTTTCATCTAGTTGATGCAAAAAAACAGCTTCGCGAATGTAGTAAAAATCATCAGGTATTGACAGGTTGTTCTCAGAGCGCACTACCAGGGTTAACTGAATCGACAAATGATCTCGGCTTGCTTTGCCACAAGCGACACCAGCTACCTGCGCTTCACTTGTGCATAGGGCTTATAAACTGGTGGGAGCAGTACGATAAAGACAAAAAACCCACCCCGGATACTTGTCTTGTGGGGTGGGTTTGATTGATGAGATTTTACGAACTATCGCGAGCGCGTTGAGCCCGAAGTGTGTCCGGAATCGCTGTGGCTGCTCGATTCGCCGCGGCTGCCTGAATCGCTATGACCGCCGCTGTTGCCGCGCGATCCGCCTGAACTGCCACTGGAGCCGCTGCTTTCTCCACGGTTGCCGCCGGAAGAGAATCCGCCGCCACCACCGCCACTTGACGAGCGCGGGGTCATGATGGGTTGCCGCATATCCAGCGCTGGCCGGGAAGAACCCGAATCCGAGCGCCCTCCCCAGCCTCCTGCCCCACCACTGCTGTTGCGGGAAGAGCCACCGCCCCAGCCCCGATCACTGCTCCCGTTATTGTTCGTTGGTGCTGGTGAATCTGACCGGCTCGGGTTCCCGCTGCTGCCGCCTGTGCGCCAGCCCCGATCACTGCTCCCGTTATTGCTCGTCGGCGCTGGTGAATCTGACCTGCTTGGGTTCCCGCTGCTGCCGCCTGTGCGCCAGCCACGATCACTGCTCCCGCTATTGTTGCTCGTCGGTGCTGGTGAATCTGACCTGCTTGGGTTCCCGCTGTTGCCACCTGTGCGCCAGCCCCGATCGTTGTTTCCGTTATTGTTCGTTGGTGCTGGTGAATCTGACCGGCTTGGGTTCCCGCTGCTGCCGCCTGAGCGCCAGCCACGATCACTGCTCCCGCTATTGTTCGTAGGGGTCGAATTCGACCGAGCTACGTTGCCCCCACCGCTGTTAGTGGAGCGTTGCCAGCCACGACCGTTATCGTTAGGTCCCGGCGTAGACCCACGCGAATTGTTGCCAAGGCCACGCGAATCGGAGGGAAGCTGGTTATTTCCCGCAGACATGCCTCGCCCGTTGTTCATTGTCGCACCCCGGTTGCCCGCGTCCGTTCGCGCGCCTGCGCCAGACTGAATCGGCGTGAAATGGCCGTCGCGTTGGATGGCCTGCTGTACATGTGCCTGTTGCTCCTCAAAACGCTGGGGCTGCGTGGGCTGGTGTCCAAAGAAGCGCTGCTGACCTTCTCCACGAGGCAGTGTCGCCGGACTCGCCGTCCGATTGCTGGCCACCAGGCTCTCACGACTCGGCACCACTGGCAGATTTCCGGTCATCATATGCGCATCGCGGAACATCTCCGGGTTCGCCGACGTTGCTGCGACACGTCCCGTTCCAAAGTGCTCTGCCGGCACAGTGGAGAACGCCCGGCGAACGTTCGGATCATTCACAGCCCGCAAGCTGGAGAAGCCATTGCCCGCCCGCAACGGCGCGAAACCTTCGTTGTGCACGTTTGTAATATTAGTGATGTTGGTCACATTGGTGATGTTGGTGACATGGACTTCATTGAAGCGTCCACCGAATCGTCCGTACCAGGGATAGAAACGGTCACACGGTCCAATGGGTAGCCAGCCTACATGGCCAAAACCGAAGCCCACGCCAATACTGACACCGCCGCCGAAACCGAAGAACGATACATACGCCGGCGCCCAGATCGGCCTGTAGTAAGCGACGCTAAAAACCGGTCCCGGCCACCATGCCCATACTGCGCCCCGGAGGTACCAGCGTCCGTAATGATAAGGCGCCCAGCCCCAGGGCTCATAAGAAACCCAGGTCCAGCCGTAATATGGCTCCCACACCCAGCGGCCTTCGCGATAAGGGACCCAATCCGGGCCAACTGCCGGCACCCATACACGGCCATACCCGGGATCATTATCCCAATGCCCATAGGCATCCAGGTCCTCTGAGCCGACGTAATAGCGATTGGTATCGCGCCAGCTTTCTGCGCTGTGAATCGTGTTGTCACGGTCATTATTGAACCGGTCCCAATCGTCTTTTCCGGGTGCTTCGCTGACCTGCGACTCGGTGCTATCGCCGGTTCCGCGCACCGTGATCATTTGCCCTTTGTGAAGCTCGGTCGTGCCTCGCGGAGTCGAAATGTCTGCCTGTCCGTTGCGCACGATGATGCGCGTCTCGTCGTCACTGAAGCTTTCGATGCGGAAGCTGCCATCTTTCTTATAAGGATGGATGGCCGCATTGGACGTATCAATCTCCGGTTCGGCCTCGCTGTCTTTGAAGACGGTGTAGTTGAGGATGCCCTGCGCTACCTGTATCTGGATTTGTGAGCGCGACAGCGTGGAAATATTCGCCTGAGTGCGGTTGCCCAGCCGCACAATGTTGGAATAATCGAGCTGCACCTCAGCGCGGGATTCATCTCCCGTTGAAACCTTGTCACCGCTCACGATAGGCTGGTTCAGCGTCGCTGCCGCCCAGTCTCCCGAATCGCCGCGCTGGGTTGAGACATCGCCATGAATCAAACTGATGCGCCCCACACCTGGGTCTGTCTGTGCTGGCGCTTGTGCATGCGCACTGGCCAGCAGGAACAGCATCATCAGCAGAACTGCAGCTTCCACCATCCCATTTTTTACAATCCAACTGTTTTTCATGGCCTTGCTCCCTTTTATCTGAGCGCTAAGCAGTCCCGCCGAGCGGGACTGCTTGCGCCTTGCTTTTGATTCGCAGCGACAGCGCTCACCAAAAGCTCACCCTTCATCTGAGGAAAACCCTCGTCTTCTATAAGGCATGTCCCGTGCCAAAACTGCTTAGCCCGGCTAAGGTGCTGCAAGTGATTGATTCAGAGGAAGATCAAGCTTCCGCTGTGAGGATCAGGAGTTTTCATGTTGTCTTGGTTTTTGGTGGACTACAACCGCAGGTGGTGGATTTCAACCAGTCGGCACGCCGCAGATGTGACTCGCGCGGGTGTTATTCTGTCTCGATGTGACGATGAACATGCGGGCGCTTGTTGGCGTTTGAACTGGCACTCGGCTTAAACATCTAAGAATGTTCTGGGAGGCAATATGTCTATAAGGCCAGTGAAGCGGCTCATCAAGTCGAAGCCGACCCTTGAGGGAGCTGGGGTGCATCTGCGCCGGGCGTTTGGTTTCGGCAATACGTCAGATTTCGATCCATTTCTTCTTCTCGACGACTTTCGCAATGATATTCCAGAGGACTATCTGGCTGGCTTTCCCTGGCACCCTCATCGCGGCATCGAGACGATCACATATGTCCTGGCCGGAACCGTTGAGCACGGTGACAGCATGGGAAACCGTGGCGCCATTGGGGCAGGCGACATTCAATGGATGACCGCGGGCAGAGGCATCATCCATCAGGAGATGCCCAAGGGCGACCAGGCAGGCCGGATGCATGGCTTCCAGTTGTGGGCAAACCTGCCCTCATCGCTGAAGATGACTACGCCGCGATATCAGGAGGTGAAAGCGGCAGAGATTCCGCTGATTACCGATGACGATGGCACCCAGGTCCGCATCGTGTGCGGAAATTTTTGGGGTAAGAGCGGCCCCGTGGAGGGCATCGCCGCCGATCCGACTTATCTCGATGTTGCCGTCCCTCCCGGCAAGAGAAAGACTCTTCCGGTCGAAACCGCGCGTCATGGTTTCGCTTATGTCTTCGCGGGAAGTGGAAAATTCTGTAATGCATCCGCACCTCTGGCCGTACCGACCGAAGGTGTCGGTTGGCTGGAAACCACACCTCCGTCGGAAGCCGAGAATCGCTCGCTCGTGCTCTTCGACCGCGGCGATGAGGTCATGGTGCAAGCCGGCGAAGACGGAATCCGCTTCCTTCTGGTCTCGGGAAAGCCGCTGCAGGAACCGGTGGCCTGGTACGGACCTATCGTGATGAACACACAAGAGCAGCTTCAGCAGGCATTCAACGAACTGGAGCGGGGAACGTTCCTGAAGCAACCCTGAGCAGTTGCCGGTTGCCAGTTGCCAGCAAGAAACAACCGCAGATTTCACTGATCACGTGGGATTAGATCTGCGCAATCTGCGTTCATCTGCGGCGAAAAAGCCTTTGCCTCTTCCTTGGAGCTTTGAGCTGCGAGCTTGGATCTGAGCTACGGATGACAAGCCAATGCGGCGAAGCAAGTCGTGAAAGCGCGGATCGGAGCGGAGCGGATCCATCCACGGATCGACGGCAAGCGCAGGAAGAAAGATTCGCGCTCTCCATTGACCCTGTATCGAGTCTGCAGTGCAATGCGCCCAAGTTTGCAAACTTTCGGAAGTGGCACCCCTTCAGGCAGGTGATGCCACTTCACGTTTTCAGTGTTCTGAGTTGAAACTCCCGAAACGCTATTCGGCTTTCATCACCTGCTAGTGCAGCACCTCGATGGCGCTTACCAATGGATTGCCTTTCGGACCATAGGTCCAGGCGATCACAATCTGGCCACTGGCATTGGCGGTCGCCGTGAATTGTTCCGTCACCGCTTTGAACTGTTTGCCGGCCGCCGCAAAGATGTCAAAGTTCGGCAGCACAGTCGTTCCGTTGATGGCCACATTGAACAAACGCTGACCTGGGGCCGTCCACAGACTCTCGACGAAATGCAGCCTTACATGGTACGAAGTCCCAGGTGTCAGTCCGGGGACTGTGTAGGTGAATCCCAAATTCGGCGGATCTCCAGTTCGCTTGGCCTGATAGACGGCCTGAGGCGCCGGATCGGTGACGCCGGAAACATCCACGGCATTGGAGAAGGTGTTGCCATGGCCGCCGGCGAAGTCGGTGTCAGCAACGTAGGTGCCAGCGCCGGAGCCGCCGGCGTTGATCTGAATCACGGGGGGCGGCGGTGGCGTCAGGCCAAAGGCCTGGATGCGGTCCGTACCCACAAAAATCATGCCGTGCGCGGTTGCTGGCGAGTTGTATTTGCCGCCAACGTTCAATTGCGATTGAGTGCTGCTCCACAAAATCCTCAGCGTGCCGGCGTCAAGCGCATACAGGATGGGATGGGGAACGTTGCTGCCAACCAACGATTGGCCACGCGTCACGTTGGCTACCAGCACCCACACCATGGCGTTGGCCGAGCCATTGCTGGTTGCCACCGGCGAACCCGGGCTGAGCAGCGTGAGCGTGTTTTCATATTGATCAAGCGCAAGGAACGCGGGCTTTCCGGGAGAGAGAACGACCTTCAGCCGCGCGATACAGGGCGGGACGGTCGTGGTGGAGCTTGCGTTGGCTTTGCTCGATCCGGTCATGAAGACAAAGTTGGTGCCATCAGCGGCCTTGTAATATGCCGGTGTGCTCCTGCTCTTGGCGAAATCAGTGTTGCCAATAGCATCGGAATAGGGCCCAAAGATGTTCAACGGTCCAGGTTTCCCAAATTGGGGTTGCAGTCCGGGAGGAAGCAGCGATTTGTCTGTGCTGGAATCGGTGCTGCAGCCCTGCCGCACGGCCAGGCTGCCCACCATGCGATCGCGGTCCACAAGGTAGGCATTTCCCTGCTTGCCGCCGAACGCAATAAGGTGCGGGGTCGAGGTATTCGCCGAGCCGAGGTCAGGCAAAATGATGGGCGCTCCGCCGGCAAGATCGATGTCGGCCTGGTCCATCGCACAATAGTTCCAGGAAGTGTAGGTATCAGCCAGCACCAGCGGCGTACCTGGACTCCATTTCAACAGCGACTGTCCCCAATAGTGCACTGTTGTTTCATTGGCCGTGGTCCCGTTGCCGGTAGTTACAAACACATTTCCGCCTGTATCCACCGCCGGACCTCCCGAGGCCCACATGCCGCCATTGGCAAATGCGACGTTCGAAGGTGCGCCGGCAAAGGCGCTGGCCAGCGCCGGAGTGTTCGTATTCACCGCCACCATCCAGCCGGCGCCGCCATCGCCGTAGGCGCCAAAGGGTACATAAAGCAGGTTGCCATCCGGGCTCAGATTCAAAGCTCCGCGCTGGCTCATGGCGCCGGCTGACTGAAACGTGGTCGGCCCGTTCTGGTTGATGGGCGCGAGCGTAGCGTTGTTGATGTTCAGCGGCCAGCCCGGCACGATATTTCCGTTGGTGATATCAAGGGCGAAGACCTGCCACCCATTGCTGGCATCGTTCGAGGCGACATAAAGACGCCCTGGCGTGCGCGAGATATCGATCACCGGAGTCGCCAGCACACCCAGTGGAATTCCGCCATCGAGGCTGCCGGCCGGTGTGCCCAGCTTCGTGCGCCACAGGATTGTGCCTGCCGGCACCGGGTTGGGACCAGGAGTGGCAAACGCGTTCACGGCATAGACAAACCCGTTGCTGGTGGCTGCAAAAACGACACTGAATGTTCCACCGGAGAACATCTCTCCCGACATGATGACCTTGTCAACGTACAGAGGCGACGCATACAGGTGCGGGGCATAGGTTGTGCTTCCAATGGTGACAGTATCGAGTGGCTGCGAATTCCACAGCGGCCCGAAGCCGCCGCCGGAGACGTTGGCGGGAGTGAGTATGGTTTCGGTCGAAGTCCATCCCGTCCTCTGGCGGTCGCCGTGGAATGTCAGGTAGTTTACTTGACCCAGTGTTAACGTGCTAACTAGGAGATAAAGCAGGAGGGTGCAGGTTCGCTGCATAGGGGGCTCCTTTGGGTTCTTCCACCGGTGAGGCGGCGGAAATTGCTGATACCATCCTGGGATATGCGGGGTACCCAGTGCAGCCGACGCTGCTAAAATGAGTGAGACCGTGTTCTGACGAACCAGATGCGGCCAGACGAGAGAAGCGAACCGTAACAGTATACCAAAGCAGTTCTCGTTCTCAGTCTTCAATTTTCGGAAAATAACTTGTTGTCGGCAAACATAACCACAAGTTTGCAAGTCACAAGAAAAAAGCAAAAAAACCGCGTTCATCCGAATGAAAGAGTTTTTGTTTTCTCCGCGCCTCCGCGGTGGAAATTATTCTTCCTCGTCGGTAATACCGATCTTAGAGAGCCGATAGCGCAGCGTATTGCGCGAGATGCCCAGCAGGCGGGCCGCATGGCTCTTGTTTCCGTTGGCACGGCGCAGCGCTTCGCGGACCATCTCATCTTCCCACTGGTCGAGCGTCATCCCTTCGGGCAAGAAATTGTTGTTGCCGGTTGCGCTCGATTTGGCGCGCGGAGCATCCATATGGATGTCACTGGCCTCGAGCACCGGGCCATGCGCCAGCGCAGCCGCGCGCTCCACAATATTCTGCAGCTCGCGCACATTCCCCGGCCAGTGATAGTTCACCAGCATTTGCATGGCCTCGGGCTTGATCCCGGTAATTGATTTTGCTGACTCCGCCGAGAAGCGGGCTATGAAAAGCTGCACCAAATCGGGAATGTCTTCCCTTCGCTCTCGCAGCGGAGCGATATCCACGGGTACAACATTCAGGCGGTAATATAGGTCCTCCCGAAAGGTTCCCTGCTCCAGTGCGGCGCGCAGGTCGCGATTGGTTGCCGCGATCAGCCTTACGTCCACCTTCAACGTGCGTGTGCCTCCCAGGCGCTCGAACTCGCGCTCCTGCAACACCCGCAGCAGTTTCACCTGGGTAGTTGGCGGCACGTCGCCAATTTCGTCGAGGAAGAGCGTGCCTTTATCTGCCAGCTCAAATTTACCCGGCTTGCTGGCGGCAGCGCCGGTAAATGCGCCCTTCTCATAACCGAACAGCTCGCTCTCCAGAAGATTCTCAGGGATAGCCGTGCTGTTGATCTTGATGAACGGCCCCGATGCCCGTCTCGACTTCTCGTGAATGGCGCGTGCGATCAGGTCTTTGCCAACGCCGCTTTCTCCGCCGAGCAGTACGGTAGAGTTGGTTTGCGCAACCCGCTCCACCATGGCCAATACCTCTTGCATCTTCGCGCTGCGCGCCACCACGTTAGGATGCGCATAGCGCCGCCCCAGGGCCTCGCGCAACGAGCGGTTCTCTTCGCGCAGCTTGCCGACATCCAGCTCTTTGTGTAGCACCATCCGCATCTCGGCCAGCGAAAACGGCTTCAGCACGTAATCGCTGGCGCCTGCTTTCATGGCTTCGACCGCGGTCTCAATGCTGCCGAAGGCCGTCATCACCACCACAGGTAGCGCCGCGTTGAGGCGTTTGGCCGCTTGCAGGAACTCCAGGCCTCCCATTCCGGGAAGCTTCAGGTCGGTCACGACGATATCCACAGGTTGCTCACCCAGCAGCTTCAAGCCACTCTCTGCATTGGCTGCGGAAAGCGTGGTGAAGCCATCCTCGCCCAAATCGAGTTCGAGCAGGCGGCGCATCTTGGCTTCATCTTCGACAATGAGAATAGTGGGCATTCAAACTACAGCTCCAAGCTGCAAGTTACAAGTTACAAGGAAATAGTTCTCAGTTGCCGGTTGCCAGTAAAGCAACCGCAAGGCAACGGCGATGACGACTTCAATGAATCTAATGATTCAATGACCCGATGACTCAATGACCCAATTTTTCCGCCATCGCTTCCTCTGCCGGAAAAAAAAGCACAAAACAGGCGCCTCCGCGCGATGTGTTCTCCACGCGGATGAAGCCGTGGTGCTCGTCCATGATCTTGGAAACAATGGACAGCCCCAATCCTACGCCGGTCTCCTTGGTGGTGACGAATGGATTGAATATTTGCTCACGCAACTCCGCCGGAATCCCCGGACCTGTGTCCTCGACTCGCACTTCCACTCCCTGGCGTTCATTTGCTTGTCGCGTAGAAACTTCTATGCGAAGAGTTCCCCCTTTGCTTCCCATGGCCTCGTAAGCATTCTGCACCAGATTGATGAAAGCCTGCTCGCAAAGATTCTCATCCAGCGACGCCGGCAATGGTTGCTTCGCATATTCGCGCTCTACTTCAATCCTGCCGCCGTGCCATTGGTCTGCTACAGATTTCAACGCGCGCTCCAGCAACACAGTGACATCTTGCATCCTGGCGTGGGCGTGCAACGGCCGGGCAAAATCCAAAAAGCGGCTGACCATGGCGCTCAGCCGGTTCACTTCGCTGGAGATATAACCCGCCAATTCGCTTGCCAGCGGATCGGCGGTTTCGAGCTTTTTGTTCAGCATCTCCGCCGACCCTTTGATAACGCCCAGGGGATTGCGGATCTCATGCGCTAATCCGGCTGAGAGTTGGCCGAGGGCCGCCAGGCGCTCTGAACGGCGCGCTTCGGCCTGTGCCTGCTCCAGTTGGCGGTTGGTTTCGGCAAGTTTTTCCGCCAGCCTCTGGTAACGCTCGACCTGCTGGCGATTTTCTACTACAAACCGGTTCACCACCATGCCCGCAAGGAAAAAGAACAAAATGCGGATGGCCAGCTCAGCAATGCCAGCCGGCGTGAGTTCGAACTGCTGGTTCGCGGGAATAAGGTAAGAGCAATATGCAGCCGCAGACAGCAACGTCCAGAAGAGGGTGCCCCAGGGGCCGAAGTAGATGGCGGCAGTGATGACCGGCAGATAATAGATCGGGTAGTAGCTGCTGTTGATGCTGGGTTGCTCCTGGGCTGCAGTGTGGTCAATGAGCAAGGTGGCCAGCAGGATTTTTAGCAGGACGGTGTAATAGCGGCCATAGCGCGGCGCATGGGCCAGGAGCCAGCCTTCACCCAGTTGCAGCAGGCCGATGGCCAGCAGGATAAGTTGTTTGTGAACCTCGCGCACCGGCGGCAGAACGGCGAGGCTGGCCAGCACCCCCAGCCAGACCATGTCGAGCCAGTTAAACTTCAGCCGCCCATCGTCGCGTTGGTCCAAGTGCTCATCCACCGGCGCCCTCTCGGTGCTGCTTACCCTATCATCCACCATGAACCCCTTATCATGGGACAAGTTTCATGGGATTCGCAAGTCTGGTTCGCCGAATCGGGCCGAGTAGCGCAGGCGTCCCACTGGCCTGTCGGGTGGCCCTGCCCCCGGCGTGTCGTGGCTTGCCCACAAGGTTGTTATGAATTCGCATGGATGTCAGGTACGGATTCAGGAAATTCGAGCCGCGAACTGAGAGTTTGGAGCCGAGTAAGGGGGGGTGGGGGGTTACTAAGTAACCTTTCTGCCGTGCCTGAGCGGACGGGAGCCGCGTCCATGACTGGCGAAAATCGAGATTGGGCCGGGGCATTACCTGGACGCGCACGAGTAGCCCATCGGCGGTTTCATGCGACCTGCGAAGAGTCGCTGTGAGTTTTGAAAGATCCGGGGGACAAGATCCCCAAATAAATCATGCCAGCAATTTTGCAGAAGGCAATGATTTGATACCACTCTTTGCACATCAGCGCTTTTTTGTAGTGGCAATAATTACGAAGAACTATCATCCTGGCTGGGGCGTAAAAGTCGCTTCCGGAGTACATTATTGGCGATTGTCTGCGAATGTATTTTTGGAGGTAAGATTGTCTTACTATGACCTGCAAGCTCCAGCCTATGCATTCACGATTGCGCAAGCCAGGACACTCTTACTAGAGATACAAAGGATAACAAGATGAGGCCGCCGTTTCGCTCCAGGCAGGAAGTAATTATTAACGCGCCATTGGAAGCGGTTTGGGCATTCAACATGGATCTTAGGAAAATCCCGGAGTTTCATCCGCGTGTCTTTAAGGTGGATCTGATCTCGGGAAAGGCTTTTCGCGAAGCGGGCGCCTCATATCAATGTCATCTTACTGGTGGTAAGCACACGTGCATTGAAAAGGACGTGGAAATCATCCCGATGGAGAAGGTCGTCACCTTATTGCCCGAGGACACCTTCGGCATAAGCAAGATTTTCACAGATTACATGGTAGAAACGAACTTACACAAAATCGGAGACCTCTCGACAAAAGTGGAAATCAGCCACTATTACTCTACGAGAAGCTTGAAAGCGAAACTGTTGAACCTGATATCAAGGCAAACTCTGCTTCTTGATGTCGCTTGTTAGCTCTTTTTTCCGGTTCCGCATTATCTTCCCTGAGAGATGCTAGGGTGGCATGAACGTGAAGATTTGGAATCGTATACGAACCTAGGTAATACCTCCCGAACGGTGAACCAACCTCCCGCACCATCGAAGCGACATCAATGTCCCAGGAGAATGCTGTTCCTTGATTGTGGCACTGTTTGCAAAGAGTTGTTTGAAACTCTGGCTTAACCGCCTTGTACCTCTCCCGAATTCTTGACGCTGTGTTGTCTGGAGTCATAACAGCATCAAATTCTGTCTCACTAACGACCTTCAATGCGGCTTCCATTGCCTTGTGCTCTTGAATGGCCGCGTATCTTACAAACCTTTCAGTCTTGTCGGGACATTTGATGATATAGGCCAGTGCCACTGCTCTTTCATAAAGTCCCCTAAGCAGTTTCAAGGCCCCGGTTGCATACCCATTAACCGCAAGAAACAGAATTTCTGTGAAATCATCACGGCAACTCTCCCCAAGACCAAAACATATATCTTCTGTGCGGTTCTTGGGCTGCAATGAGCGCCCGAAGCACTTGTTTATCAATGCCGTCAATCTTTCGAAGGCCGGGTAGAACTTCGGATTCCGGTCGAAGAAAGCTTCCGATTCTGCTGTTTGCCCAAACTCGAAAGTAAAGTCCATAGATCCTCCAGGAGATTGGTTCTTCCGACTCATCACCCAGCGTCTGAATAGCCATATGAGGACAAAGCCACAGATCGCGCCCAGAGTCATCTCGACCCAAATGGCTGTTCTTTCGCCAGAGGTTCTCATCACCCCAGCATAGTAACTTGCGGACATTATGTGGCGCCATACAACATGATTCCAAAGTGATGGGCGGGTACTTCAACTAAATGCCTAGAAAAGAATTGGCTCCTCAGGTAGGACTCGAACCTACAACCCTCCGGTTAACAGCCGGATGCTCTGCCATTGAGCTACTGAGGAGTGTCGTATGCAGGAAGCGCCGTGAGAGGCGCGATTGCTTCCCTACTTTTATATAACAGTTTTCATCCGGTTGCCAAGTTTTGTCAGTGCCCAGATCCTGGCCGGCGAGAGACCGGCTACCCCGGCTCGCCTAACCCTGCCACGACCCGTCTAACTCTGTTAGGCTTTTCGTGTACGCGCATCCGCGAGGTTATTTATGCAAGGAGTTCTGCGCTTGGTCTGGTTTCTTTCTGTTTTCCTGCTCTCTTCATCCCTGGTTGTCATGCTGGCGATTGCGGAAGATAACGCGGCTAGCAACGCGCCCGCTTCCACTCCCCCGGCTCCGCCCAAACCTCAGCCCGTGATCGTGGAAGAGACCATCCACGGCCACAAGATCGCCGATCCTTTCCGCTGGCTGGAGGATGGCGACAGCGCGGCCTCGCAGCAGTTCGTTCGTGACGAGCTGGCCTACACGCGCAGCAGGCTCGACCCACTCCCCGGACGCGATACCATTCATGCCCGTCTCACAGAGCTGCTGGGTGTGGGCGTCTTGAGCACTCCCCAGGTCGCCGGCAACTACTATTTTTATTTGCGTCGCGAAGGCCAGGTGAACCAGCCTGTGCTCTACGTGCGCAAGGGGCTCAACGGCACAGACCGGGCGCTGGTTGACCCTAACACCCTGGTTGCTGACGGCACGGTTTCCCTCGATTGGTTTTTTCCCTCGCACGACGGCAAGTATCTGGCCTGCGGTACGTCGCCCAGCGGCTCGGAGATCAGCACGCTGCACATCATTGAAACCGAGAGCGGCAAGCCGCTGCCTGACGTCATTGAGCGCACCCGCGCTGCCAACGTGGCCTGGATGCCTGACAATTCCGGCTTCTATTACACGCGCTATCCAAAGCCGGGAGAGGTTCCAGCCGGCCAGGAGATGTATAACCGCCATGTCTTCTATCACGCGCTGGGCAGCGACCCGGCCAAAGATCCTCTGATCTTTGGCGAAGGACGCGATGCGCAAGACTGGCCCAATCTTAAACTCTCTGATGATGGCAAGTGGCTTGTGATCCAGGTTCAGCAGGGTTGGACCAGGGAGGAACTGTTTTTAAAGAACACCAGCAACGACTCTGCTCCGGTGCGCCTGACCACGGGCAAGGAATTTCTCTATACCAGCGATGTCTTTGGCGGCGACATTTACATCAAAACCAATGAAGATGCGCCTCGTTATCGCGTCTTCAAAGCGCCGCTTTCGAGTCCTGGCCGCGATCACTGGAAAGAAATTATTCCCGAAGGCAAGGCGGTCCTGAGCAACGCAGATATCGTTGGCGGCAAAATCTTCGCCCATTATCAGCAGGATGCGACTTCGCGCCTCAAGCTGTTTTCCACCGAGGGAAAATTCCTGCACGATATCCCTCTGCCCGGCATCGGCAACCTGGAAGATTTAACCCGCAGCTACCTGCTTGGAGGACAGCACGAGAGCCCTGAGGCATTTTTTGTCTACCAGTCATTTGTCCAGCCCATGACGGCATATCGCTACGACCTGAAAACCAGCAAGGTCTCTCTCTTCGCCGGGGTAAAAGCCCCGGTCGATCCCAGCGCCTATGAGGTGAAGCAGGTCTTTTACAACTCCAAAGACGGCACCCGCGTGCCCATGTTCATCGTTCATAAAAAAGGATTGGCCCTCAACGGCCACAATCCCGTTCTTCTTACCGGCTACGGCGGCTTCAACGTTATTAATTCACCGGTCTTTCTGCGGGCATATTATCTCTGGCTGGAGCATGGTGGCGTCTATGCGCTGGCAAACTTGCGCGGCGGCGCAGAGTACGGCGAACAGTGGCACCGCGCCGGCATGCTGGATAAGAAGCAGAATGTCTTCGACGATTTCATCGCGGCCGGCGAATACCTGATCGCGGAAAAATATACCGACAAGGACCACCTGGCCATCCAAGGCGGCAGCAACGGCGGGCTCCTGATGGGGGCGGCGCTCACCCAGCGCCCTGACCTGTTCCGTGCCGTCATTTGCCAGGTGCCCCTGCTCGATATGTTGCGCTACCAGAACTTCCAGATCGCCAGGCTCTGGATTCCTGAATACGGCTCTTCCGACGACCCCAAACAGTTCGAGTGGCTTTATGCCTACTCCCCATATCATCACGTCAAACCCGGCACTCTCTATCCGTCGGTGCTTTTCATGACCGCCGACAGCGATACGCGCGTAGACCCCATGCACGCCAAAAAAATGGCAGCCCTGCTGCAAAACGAAGCTGCCAATGGCCCGGAACGCCCCATCCTGCTTCGCATCGAGCCCAAAGCCGGCCACGGCGCAGGCAAACCCATCTCGAAGTTAGTAGAGGAGAATACGGATATATATTCGTTCCTCTTTTGGCAGTTGGGCGTGAAGTAAGGAAATTTCGAGGGCTGCCTGGAACGGGCAAAACTGTCATCAGGCATTTTGCTTTGTATCAGGGCACGGATTTTATCGGTGCCGCTAGCCTGACAAAAAGAGCGGCCTTCAGGCCCCTGAGGTTCGTATTTGATAACTTCAGCCCCCAATCTGGCCATGCTCTGGCCCATGCCGCGCGGCGGTATACAATTATCTGCAACGCCAGCAACTCACATCCTTAATTAGCCCATGTCTTCCAGAGGCCATTCGACGAAGCTGCGCAACACAATCCTCGCGGGTGGTATCTTTTGTTTATTAATTTTCTGTTTATTGGATTCCCCCACTTTCGGCCAGACCAAGCCACAATCGAGCACTGTCGCAAGCCCAAACCCGTCAGAAGAACTCAAACCAGGAATTGTGGTTGAAAAGGTCGCGAAGAATTCTGGCGCTGAAAGAGCAGGACTGCAAGAGGAAGACGTCTTGCTCAATTGGAGCCAAGGGAATGCTAAGGGACAGTTTTCGTCGCCATTCGATGTGTACTCAGTGATACACCAGCACGCGATTTATGGCGTAATGGCTGTGGAAGGGTTAAGACATACAGAGAGGCGTGTTTGGTTGTTGGGATGGGACTCATGGGATTTTGAAACGCGCCCGAATCTTTCCCAAGATCTTCTTACTTTCTACCTTGAGGGCGAGGAACTCGCAAGAGCGGGAAAACTGACGCAGGCTAACGAACTCTGGCTGAAGTCCGCCCATGAAGCGCACAAGTCTTCGTCCTCATGGCTTAGTGCATGGTTTCTCTTCCATTCCGCTAGGCAACTCGCCAATGCCAAACAATGGACGAAGGCTAGTAGCACGTTTGAGGAAGCTATTCAAGGAGCAACGCGCAGTGGACCGTTCGTATTAATCCATATATTTCGCGAATGGGCGTTCATGTTCGCGCAACGACGTGATCTAGCTAATGCGGAGAAATATTATCAACGAGCGCTCGTAGAGAGTCAGAAATTAGGTGAGGAGAACTTATTTACATCGGCAAATCTTGACAGTCTTGGCTTCGTCGCCTATCAATCCTTTAGTACGACCAAAGCTGAAGGGTACTTCCGACAAGCTCTGGCAATGAACCGGAAGCTTGCTCCCGGAAGCCTCGCCGTCGCAAGCAACCTCAATCACCTGAGCTTTGTTGCCTACTATATTGGCAATTTGACGCAGACTGAGGAATACAGTCAGCAGGCTTTGGATATCGAGCAACCACTGGCCCCTGACAGCATCCTTGCTTCGTACAGCCTCAGTTATTTGGGCATTGTTGCACTGGAGCGCGGCCTTTTAGCAAAAGCGGAAGACTATTATCGTCAAGCTTTAATGATTCTGGCGAAGAACAACGCCGTCCACTTCGTCGCAGTTAGTTTCGAGAACCTAGGAATCATTGCTAAGCGCCGTAGCGACTTCGAAAAAGCCGAGGTAGATTATCGAAAAGCTCTCGCGATTGAGAAAAAGATCGCACCAAATAGTTCCACGACAGCAATGATCTTGAATGGTCTTGGGGATCTTGCGAGGGATCGCGGTAATGAAAAAAAAGCTGAAGAATATTTCCGCCAATCTTTGGTAATGGTGAAACCCGATGACTTTTCGCTTGCGGCCACCCTCGATTCCCTGGGCCAAATAGCTGAGGATCGAGGTGACTGGGCAATGGCTGAAGCGTATTACCGTAAAACACTTAAGATAAGAGAGACCCGAAACTCTATTGCTATTGAATTTGCAAGTACTCTTCGTCATATTGGGAACGTAGCTCGACACTACGGCAATCTAGTCAAGGCTGAAGAATATTATCGCCGAGCCCTTGCGATCCTGGAGAAACAGGCACCAGGTAGCGCCGAACATGCGGAATCGCTTGCAGATCTCGCAAGTATCATGCGTGACAAGCACCAGCTCAATGACGCTGTGAAGCTCTATAAGCAGGCCTTAGACGCAGTGGAGAGTCAAATTGTCCATCTAGGCGGCTCAGAAGAGAGTCGCTCTGGCTTTCGCGCCATACGCGCTCATTACTTCAAAGATTACATTGACTTGTTGCTGAGCCAGAAGCAACCAGGACAAGCCTTTCAGGTGCTGGAGCGTTTACATGCCCGCAGCATGCTTGAGACCCTACAGACAGGCCACGCGGACATCCGTAAAGGCGTTGATCCCGCCTTGGCGGAAAAAGAACACTCTCTGCAGGAATCAATCAACGCAAAATCAAACCGCCGCATGCAGTTGCTCGGCGACCAGAAAAATGACGAACGGGTAGCAGCTTTTGACAAAGAGATTAACGATCTGCTGGGGCAATATAAAGATGTAGAAGAGCAAATCAAGACCAGCAGCCCTGCCTATGCCGCTCTGACCCAGCCGCAACCGATCACCGCTACGGAAGTACAGCAGCAATTGCTCGCCCCAGACACTCTGTTGCTGGAATATTCATTGGGTGAAAAACGCAGCTATGTCTTCGCTGTTACGCCCGATTCCCTGAATGCTTATGAACTACCCAGGCGCGCCGTGATCGAGCGGCTGGCGCGTCGCGCCTATGAGCTGTTAAGCCGGCGCAATCGCGCAGGCCACGGTAACAACGCGCAACAAAGAGCGCTGGCGGCAAGAGCAGAGGCGGAGTACTCGCGCACCATCAACCAATTGAGCCGGATGGTTCTTGGGCCGGTAAGCGCGCAACTCCAACAGAAGCGGCTGTTGATCGTGAGCGATGGCGCGCTGCAATATATTCCATTTTCAGCTCTCCCTGTGCCTGGAACATTAGATTCTACGAAGCCGGTTCCCCTTGTGGCCGAGCATGAGATCGTCAACCTGGCTTCTGCCTCTGTGCTGGCTGTGCTCCGTCGTGAAGAAATGGAGCGCAAGCCGGCAGCGAATGAAGTAGCCGTGATCGCCGATCCGGTTTTTGGGCTCAGGGACGAACGCGTAAGCCTATCGGTTGCCCATGGCCAGGCAATGGCAAGCAGGCCAGCCGAAGCGCATCCCTCCGACTCTTCGGATTTATCCGTCGAATCCCAGAGTGAAAGCGATCTTGACCGCTCCGCCAAGCAGCTTGGCATCTCCGGATTTCCCCGGTTGCCTTTCACGCGGCGCGAAGCTGAGGCCATTTATTCCATTGCAGGCAAGACCGATGTCTTGGAGGCCCTGGATTTCGACGCCAGCAAGGCCACAGCTCTCAGTGCGCGGTTGAAGGACTATCGCATCGTGCACTTTGCCACGCATGGGCTGCTGAACAATGAGCATCCCGAGCTGAGCGGGCTGGTGTTTTCCCTGGTGGATAAACAAGGCAACGAGCAGGATGGCTTCCTGCGCATGCTGGATATTTACAACATGGATCTCAACGCCGATCTGGTTGTGCTGAGCGCATGCCAGACGGCGCTGGGCAAAGAGGTCGGAGAAGAAGGGTTGATAGGGCTGACCCGCGGCTTCATGTACGCGGGAGCGCCGCGCGTGGTCGCCAGCCTATGGAAGGTAGACGATGAAGCCACCGCCGAGCTGATGAAGAAGTTTTACGAAGGCATGCTGCGCGATCACCAGACTGCGGCCCAGGCCATGCGCGGGGCCCAGCAATGGATGCGAACGCAAAAAGCCTGGCAAGCTCCCTATTATTGGGCAGGGTTCCAATTGCAAGGTGAATGGAGATAGAGCATATTTATTTTATTCTTTCTCTTTTAAACGGTCAGGGTTAAGTAGAACCTCTTACTTCCACACGCGAACCAGAACAGCCCACTGAGATTCGTCGCCGACTCCGGGGACTCCAGACTTAATTTGGCGCAAATATACGACGAAGTTTTCCAGTCATGACATCACTGTGCATCTGCCTTACATCTCATATTTAGCGTCAAGCAGACTCTCTGGCCACTAGGGATTAGTATGAGCACAATGCGCCATAAGACTGGCTTGAAAGTTCCTCAGAACGGGATCTATCGTGTCTACCATCGGGAACATCGTCTTCCCCATGAAGTGACGCTTCTGGCCGAAGAAGCCTTTCCCTGCTGTGCCCAATGCGGCAACGCGGTTACCTTCGAGTTGGTTCGGGGAGTTGAGATCGATCCTAAAGGCTTCAAGGTTAAGCTCTGTCAAATTCCTCCGGTCGAAGGCAAAAAAGCGGCTTAAGTGGCTGCGGCGGGCCAAGATTCCTTAGTTTAAGATCCCTTAGTTATCGACTGCTGTTACTACCGTTGGCAGGCCCGGTAAGTTTCGATCCTTCAGCCGACCCTAAGGATGGGTATGAGTTTCGCCGGCGGTTATCTTTTTTCTGCAGGCGAAACAAAGAACGTCGGTCGGCTTTTTCGTCGGACCATTAGGTCCGCCCGGTATTGAGGTTCTATTGCGCTCAAGTCCGCTGCCCTGTTCGCTCCTTTCTGGCATTCTCGTTACTGACATCTGTGCACTCCTCTACGGTAATAGTGGGTCTCTCTGCGTAAGCGTTTCAGCATCTGGCGATAGTCCCTGGGATGACAGGCTGCTCGGAATTTGACCCGCCAGGGCGCCTTCACTTGACTTTCCCACGCGCCCGCGATAACTTCCGGACTTTGGACAATTAAAGCGATTGGGAGAAGCTGAGTGGCCCCTTTGCAGCGCATCGTAACCTTAACCACAGACTTCGGTATTACAGAGCACTACGTGGGCGCCATGAAGGGCGTCATCTACAACATCAACCCTGCGGCCCAAGTCGTGGATATCTGCAATTCGGTCCACTCCTACGACTTGCTCGACGGTGCGATGACCCTGGCCCAGGCTTACAGCTACTATCCCCCCAACACGCTGCATGTTGTGGTGGTTGACCCGGGCGTCGGCACTGCGCGGCGTCCTATTCTGGCCAACGTGGGCAAACACCTGTTTCTCGCCCCCGACAACGGCGTTCTTTCCCTGGTCTACGAACGCGAGGAGGCCATCAGCGTTCGCCACGTTACCTCGCAGCATTATTTCTTACAGCCGGTCAGCAACACCTTTCACGGTCGCGATGTTTTTGCCCCCGTCGCCGGCTGGCTCAGCAAGGGAGTTGACCCGGAGAAATTTGGTGAGGTCATCACCGACTTCGTGCGCTTTACCGCTCCCAAACCCAAATCTGCGGGCGATAATACATTTAAAGGAATTGTGATCAAGGTAGACAAGTTCGGCAACCTGGTCACCAACATTACACCTCAGGATTTGCCGCAGTTGTTCACGCCTGAGCCCCCGCCATTTAAACTTCTTGTAGGCAAGATCGAGATCAGCAAGATGAAGACTACCTATGCGGAAGGCGCTCCCGGAGAGGTGTTCGCCGTTCTGGGCAGCATGGGATTTCTGGAAATCGTCACCAATCGCGGCTCGGCGCAGAATACCATTGGAGTAGGTAAAGGCACCGAGGTAGGCATCAAACTGGGCTGAACCGCTTTCATGATCCAAAAGCTATAAACTTTTTCGGATTTCAGAAAACAATGAAATATCTTCTGCGATTTATCTGGAATGCAACACGCGGATACCGGCTCACGCCCTGGCGCAGTCCATACCTGAAATGGCGCATCGAGACCTACTGCGGTCTAAAGATGAGCAAGATTGGATTTCTGGAGTTTTGGGGATTCGTGTGGCGCGAGCGCAACAACCTGGTGCGCTTCCTGCATTGGACCTCTGAGATGCACCGCTACGCCCGCCCCAAACCCAAGAATCCTTAGAATTTTGGCTCACATTAGTTTTTCCAGGAATACAGCTTCAGTGATTGCGGAAAACTGAACCTCATGTCTTTATATTTTTGAAGCCGAGCGCCAGGAAATCAGGTTTTCCGCAAGCTCAGCAGCCGCGCCATTAAGCACAACCCAAGATTTTCAAAATCTGGCGATGTTAAAATCATGCTCTCAGCATGAGCGGCCCTCGCCAAGTTGCCGAAGATCATTTCTACGTGGCTCTTGATCTGTTTGCCGAGGGAAAACATGACGAGGCAATAGCTGAATACCGCGCCGCCATTGACGCCGACCCCACTTATACAGACGCCCTCCACGGCCTCGCCCGCATCTACCAGGATCTGAACCGTTACGACGAGGCGATTGCCATTGCGCAGAAGCTGGCCGCTCTCGACCCTGATGATGTGCTGCCACATACCAGCCTCTCCATCCTCTACCAGAAAAAAGGCATGATCGCCGAAGCCGAAGAAGAAGCCAACCGCGCCCGCGTGCTCGGCTGGAAGCAACAATTGAAGCAGAGCGCGCAAAAGACCGGGCCGGGTGGAACGTAAGTCTACGTTTGCAGTTTATTGCTCTAGATTTCGTATTTCTTCATCAGGTGGCGGAAGGACCGGTAAGAAAGTTTGAGCATCTCGGCGGCGCGGGTCTGAACCCCATTCGATTGGCGCAGCGCCGATTGCAACAGCGATCGCTCAATGTCTGAGACATAATGCTCCAGATCCAGGCCCTCGGCGGGAAAGCTCCCCGCGCTTGGCATAGAGGCGGTTGCCGCAGCAGCCCTGCTCTTGGCCCGCTCGGCTGGCATCTCAACCTGCAATTCGTCCTTGCCCTCAAGCGCCACGGCCCGCTCGATCGTGTTTTCAAGCTGGCGCACGTTTCCCGGCCAGTCGTAGGCGGCCAGTTCGCGCAACGACCGTTCCGTAAGCCGCACGATGCTCTTCCCTGCCGCCGGCGCATACTTCTTAAGGAAATGCTGCGCCAGCAGAGGAATATCTTCCCTGCGCTCGCGCAACGGGGGGACCTGGATCGGGATCACGCTGATGCGATAGTAGAGGTCTTCCCTGAAATTCTTCTCCGCCACCATGGCATCCAGGTCCTTGTTGGCGGCGGCGATGACGCGCACGTCAATGGGGATCTCGTGGGTGCCACCCACCATGCGAATGCAGCGCTCCTGCAGGACGCGCAAGAGCTTGACCTGCATGGCCATGGTCATTTCGCTGATTTCATCGAGGAATATCGTACCCCCGTTGGTCACCTCAAACAATCCGCTCTTGTTCTGCGAGGCGCCGGTGAATGCCCCTTTGACGTAACCAAACAGTTCGCTTTCAAGCAGAGTTTCAGGAAAGGCGCCGCAGTTGACGGAGACAAACGGTTGGGTGGCCCGGGGCGAGCAGGCGTGAACTGCGCGCGCTACCAGCTCTTTGCCGGTGCCGCTTTCCCCGTACACCAGGACGGTGCTGGTCGTAGGCGCCACCGTACGGATGACGTGTTTAAGCTGCTGGACGCACGCGCTGTTGCCAATGATATTTTCCAGCGAGTTGCGGCTGGAGGCATCGCGCTTGAAGGCGAGATTTTCCCGGCGCAGAGAGATATTTTCTAAAGCCCGCGAGACGGCAACCCGAACCTCTTCCACCAGGCCCGGTCCTTTATGGATATATTGAAACGCGCCGGCGTTGACCGCGTTGACCGCAGCCTCATAGTCTTCCACTGCGGTGATCAGGATCACCGATGTTTCCGGAGAGGCCTTACGGGTGTGGCGCAGCACTTCAATGCCGTCGTGATTCGGCATCTTGATGTCGCTGATTACAACATCATACAAAGCGCTGTTCAGCTTTTTGATGGCGGCCTCGCCCGAGGTGACGGTTTCAATGCGATGCCCTTCTTTGCGAAGAGAGATTTCCAGGACTTCGCAGATGGAGCGAGTATCATCACAAACCAGGATGTTACCCATGCGCCCCTCCTGCCTTTGCCAGTTGCAACGGAGCTCTCTCGGCTTTGGGCTGGTCCACTGACTCCTCTTGAGAGACGCGCGGGAACTCCAACTGGAACTCCGACCCTCTTCCTGGCGTCGAGTTCACGGAGATATGAGCCTTATGTGCCTGCACGATCTGGTATACGATCGCGAGCCCTAAGCCGGTGCCGCCTTCAAAGCGCGACTGGAAAGGCTCGAAGATTTTTTCCATTAACTGCGGGTCCATTCCGGAACCCGTATCGGCGAAGCTGATGGCCCAGTTTTTTTCTTTCTCGGCCAGGCTTACGGTCAACACTCCTCCTTCGGGCATTGCGCGCACCGCATTCTCACAAAGGTTCCAGAAGACCTGCTTCAGTTTGTCGCCGTCGACAACAGCAAATGCGTCTGAAGCCATGTAATGGCGCACAACGGCAACTTTCTTGCCGCCCGGGTTTTCTCTGCTGGAGATGAGCGGGTGATTTTCCAGCAAAGTCAGGGTGTCGTTGAGTAAAGACACCAGATTCACGGGACGAAACTTGTAGTTTTTATCGCGCGAATAAATCAAAAAGTCGGAGATGATTCGGTTCAGCCGTTCCGATTCCCGGGTAACGATCTCCACCAGTTTGTGCTGCTCGTCATTGAGCGGTGAGATCTTCGACAGCACTTTAACCGAACCGGCGATGGAAGAAAGCGGATTGCGAATCTCATGGGCGATGCCCGCGGCCATGCGTCCTACTGCGCTCAACCGGTCGCGCATGCGGACCTCATCTTCCAGGCGGCGGATATCGGTCAAATCCGCGAACGTGTATATGTATCCGAGTTCTCCCTGTTCGGGAACACGCAACAACGAAACTTTCATGCCGAAGACCTTCTCCGCTCCCTGGCGCGTCACGCAGCGCACCTCGCAACGTATGTCGCTCATAGCGGAAGGATCTTCGAACCTCGGAAGGCGGTCTAAAAAAAGTTCTTGCACATCCCTGCCGAACATATCTTGTACTCTTCGTTCCAGAAGCCTTTCTCCGGCGGGATTCAGCAGCGTGATGCGCCCATGCAAATCCGTTGTGATCAACCCTCCGCTCATGGAGCGGATGATGTTTTCGTGCAGCGCCTGCAGATTTTCCAGAGCCCGCACATCGCCTTGCCGGAGTTTTGTGCTGAGCGTGCTGGCAAGATAAGCCACGGCGAAGTATGCGCAAAAGTTGACCGTGACCACCAGTTGCAGGGTTTTGTTGTCGGTGCGAGCAGACATCGAATAGGAGTGCAGAAATCCATATTGGGTAAGCTCGAGCATTGCGGCAAACAGAACAAATGACAGCCCCGCCGTCAGGTAAGCCCATACCCGCGGCAACTGTATACTGGCGACAATAATGATGAGGGGATAGAGAAAGTTAAAAGAAGTATCAATACCGCCGGTCACATACAAGATCGCGGTGGAGAAGGCGATATCTGTCAGGATCTGCAGGCGGACGTGCGCCCGGGTGTCCTGCCACAACGCCAGCAAAAGAATCTGGAACAGGGAGATGGAGTACCACAGGACAATGATGGAAACGAAGCCGCGGACCGGAACATTGTTGGGCGTAAGCTGCATGATTGCCAGCTGAATGCCCAGCAGGAAGGTGACGATAATGATGCGCACCTTCCCCATCCAGCTTAGCCAGGCGCGATCATTCAGTTCATTCTGCATTGGCAATCTTGTTTCTCTTCTCACTCATCCGGCGGGCGCCGGCTGAAGACACACATCTCCCTGAATGTTTTTTCTCTCTACAGCACCATTAACCTGCCAGTTTGGCGATCATGGAGAACAGCGGCAGATAAAGAGAGATCACGATGCCGCCTACCACGAATCCCAGGAACCCGATCAAGAGCGGTTCCATGAGCGTAAGCATGTCTTTGATAGCCGCATCCACTTCATCTTCATAGAAGTCGGCGATTTTCTGCAGCATGGCATCCATGGCGCCGGTGGCTTCACCGACTCCGATCATTTGCACAACCATGTTGGGGAAAACCCCGCTCTCGCGCAGAGGATCAACGATGGTGCGGCCTTCTTCCACAGCTTTGCGGACCTTCATGATGCTCTGCTCCAGGACCGCATTGCCGGAGGTGCGGGCGGTGATGCTAAGCCCTTCCAGAATGGGCACACCGGAAGTAATCAATGTTCCAAGAGTGCGGGTGAAACGGGCGACAGCAATTTTGCGCAAGATCTGGCCGAGCACCGGCAGCTTCAGGAGCAATTTGTCGAAAAAGAGGCGTCCCTGGGGATTGGTCCTGGCGTACTTAATTGCAAAGATCAAAACGATAAGGAAGAGGACTGCAACCCAGCCGAATCTTCCAATAAACTCGCTGAGCCCGATGACGATACGAGTCATCAGAGGCAAGGAGACATCGAGGCCCGCGAACAGGTTGGCAAAAATTGGAACCACCCATTTGAGAAGGCCGGCAACGATAATCGTGGCAATGGAAATAACTGCAGTGGGATAAACCAGGGCCGAGCGCACGGCCTGTTTTAGTTTGACTGCCTTCTCCACGTAGGTCGCAAGCCGCTGCAAGATTACGTCGAGGATACCGCCGGTTTCGCCGGCCTCAATCATGTTGGTGGCCAGGTCATCGAAAATCTTCGGGTAGCCGCGCATGGCATTGGCCAGCGTGGAGCCGCCTTCCACTGTGGTCCGGACCCCGGTCAGGCATTTCTGGAAGGTCATGTTTTCCTGGTTCGCGGCAAGAATTTCCAAGCACTGCACCAGGGGAAGACCAGCATCAATCATGACCGAGAATTGCCGAAAGAAGATGGCAATGTCTTTGGTGGGAACGCTGCCCCGGCCAATGGTCGGCAAGTTGAATTCCTTGCCTTTTTCCTTGATCGCGCTTGCGGTGATGCGTTCGCGGCGAAGCAGGTTCTGCAGGTCCTGTTTGGTAGCTGCAGTACGGTCGCCCGAAACTCTTTCACCTGTCGCCGTCTTTCCTGTAAATGTAAATACTGGCATTTTTCTGCCTCCCTATATTTCGTAACCGGAGGTTACGTTCCTCCGGAGGCGCGCAAGCCCTCCGGCCTTGCTTAATTCCTGTCAGCGTTTCATGGCTGCCGCCGCAGCCGGAGCATTTTGTTTCGTGACCAGGCCCACGCCACGATTAATCATTTCCTGCAGCTCATCGGGCATGGACGAACGCAGCATCGCCGTTTCTAAAGTAATCTGCTTTTGGAAATACAGCGTCGCCAGCGATTGATTGAAGGTCTGCATTCCAAACTTGTCCTGCCCCGACTGCATGGCGGAATAGATCTGGTGAATTTTGTCTTCACGAATCAGGTTGCGAATAGCGGCATTGGGCACCATGATTTCCATGGCCATAGCGCGCCCCTGGCCACCAACCTTTGCCAGCAACGATTGACACAAAATCCCTTCCAACACCAGGGAGAGCTGCGCTCGAATCTGGGGCTGCTGGTGCGCCGGAAAAACGTCAATGACACGATTGATGGTGGAAGACGCCGAGTTGGTGTGCAATGTGCCGAAGGTCAAGTGACCGGTCTCGGCGATGCGCAACGCGGATTCGATGGTTTCCAGGTCGCGCATTTCGCCGATCAGGACCACGTCCGGATCTTCGCGCAGCGCAGCGCGCAGCGCGTCGGAAAACGATTTAGTATCGGCGTGTACTTCGCGCTGGTTCACCAGGCAGCTCTTGTTCTGGTGCACGAATTCGATAGGATCTTCGATGGTAATGATGTGGTCATGCCGTTCGGTGTTGATCTTGTCGATCATAGCGGCCAGGGTCGTGGACTTGCCCGAGCCGGTGGGGCCCGTAACCAGGATCAATCCCCGGGGTTTTTCGCAAAGCTTGGAAACAATTCCCGGCAACCCAAGTTGCGAGAAAGACTTGATCTCGAATGGAATCACGCGAAATACGGCGCCGGTGGCCCCGCGTTGATTAAAGAGATTGCCGCGGAAACGCGCCAGGCCTTTTAACCCGAATGAGAAGTCCAGCTCCAGGTTTTCTTCAAAGCGGTGCTTCTGCGCGTCGGTCAGTACGCTGTACGCCAACTGCTTGGTTTCTGCGGGAGTAAGCGGGGGCATGTCGAGCGGCACCAGGTGCCCGTGGACGCGAACCTGCGGCGGTGAATTGGTCGTGATATGAAGGTCGCTTCCATTCATCTCCAGCATTTTTCGAAGCAGTTCACTTAATGTTGCTGTCATAATCTGTTTTCAATCTCTCCTGAAATTATTAATGGATGGTTTCGCGCGCCACTTCTTCCATGGTGGTCACGCCCTCCATGATCTTCACCAATCCGCTGCGCCGCAGGGTAATCATGCCGCGTTCGATGGCCTTTTTCTTCAACTCAACGGCGGATGCGCCCACAAGAATCAATTCGCGGACTTCATCGTCAACTTCCATCACTTCATAAAGCCCGCAACGTCCCTTGTAGCCGGTGCTGTTACATACCGAACAGCCCTTTCCCTTCTTGGGCTTGAATTTTTTCGCCTCTTCCGGCGAAAACCCGGCTTCGATCAGCGCCTGCACGGGTAAATCAAGCGGCTCGGCACAGTCTTTGCACACACGCCGCACCAGGCGTTGCGCCACGATCATGTGCACGGAGGTAGCTACCAGGAAAGGCTCAATCCCCATGTTCATCAGGCGGCTGATGGTCTCAGGCGCTCCGTTGGTATGCAGGGTGGAAAGCACCAGGTGTCCCGTAAGCGCAGCTTTGATGGCAATTTCAGCGGTTTCAAAGTCGCGGATCTCGCCCACCAGGATGATATTCGGATCCTGCCGCAGGAAAGCGCGCAAGGCCGTGGCGAAGTTCAGCCCGATAGATTCCTTCATCTGCACCTGATTAACACCGGCGAGCTGAAACTCGACGGGGTCTTCGGCGGTCATGATGTTGGTATCCGGCTGGTTCAGACGCGAGATGGAAGAATAAAGCGTGTTGGTCTTACCCGAACCGGTTGGCCCTGTTACCAATACCATGCCGTATGGCTTGAGAATGGCCTTCTCAAATTTGACCAGGGACTCAGATTCAAATCCGAGTTTGGTCATATCCAAGCGAAGGTTTTCCTTGTCGAGCAACCGCATCACAACCTTTTCTCCCCAGAGAGTAGGCAGCGTGCTCACGCGGTAGTCGAGCTGCTTTTTCTTTCCCCCGATATTCATCTTCAACATAATGCGGCCGTCCTGAGGGAGGCGCTTTTCACTGATGTCGAGCTTGGCCATGATCTTGATGCGGGAGGTAATGGCGTCCTTCATTCGCAGCGGCGGACTCATGATGGGCTGCAGCATGCCGTCAATGCGAAAGCGCACGCGGTATTCTTTCTCGTAAGGCTCGATGTGAATGTCGCTGGCTCCACGCTTTACCGCGTCAGAGAGAATAATATTCACCAGCTTGACGATAGGAGCTTCTTCCGCCTGTTTTTCCAGTTGATCCAGGCCGAGGTCTTGTTCTTCCGCCGTCAGTTCGACGTCGGCGTCCATTTCGTTCACCGAGGCCATCACCTTTTCCAGGTCTTCCTCGCGCGATACGCTGTAGGCCTTTTCGATTCCCTCCATGATGGCGGCTTCGGAAGCGACCACGGGCTCGATATTGAATCCGGTCATGAACTTGATATCATCCATGGCGAATACGTTGGTAGGATCTACCATGGCGATGGTCAGCGATGCACCCACGCGGCTCAAGGGAAGAATCTGATAGCGTTTGGCGGTGTCGTAGGGCACCAGCTTGACCACGGAAGCATCAATTTCAAAATAAGAAAGATTAATCGCGGGAACGCCATACTGGCGTGAAAGAAAGTTGGTTACGTCTTCATCTGAGAGGAACCCGAGTTTCACAAGAGCAGACCCCAGACGGAAGCCATTTTCCTTTTGCATCTTGATGGCCTGGTCTAGCTGCTCTGGGGTAATGACCTTTTCTTTAACAAGCAGGTCGCCCAACCGCTGGGACATACGTGCATCTCCCTTATCGAAGTCACTATCCGCAAATTGTGACTATTTGCGCTTAGCTGTCTGGCGCAATCTTCTGGGGGAAAAAATTGCGGGTTGCGCGAATCGTATTCCGAGTGACAGAAATTGTCAATCGGGATTTAAGCCCAATTGGTAACGAAAGGGAGACGGCTTAAGTTCCCGGGCAGCCCGGCAGCGACTGCAGAGGCGTTTTACATCCCTGTATTCGCTTTGATTTCAAAGAATTAGGAGCTTACATGACGACGATAGTTTTGCCGAAACATTCTGCCCGAACAATGCGAAAAATCCAACACTTATATCGGGCATTGCGGGTCTTCTACGGCCCACAAAACTGGTGGCCGGCAAAGACTTCGTTTGAGGTCGTAGTAGGCGCTTATCTTACTCAAAATACGGCCTGGGGTAACGTGGAAAAGGCACTGACCAGTCTGCGCAAAGCGGGCAAGCTGAACGTGGAAGGCATCCGCTCTCTTTCGCTGCAAAAGCTGCAACAGCTTATCCGTGCTTCCGGATTCTTTCGCCAAAAGTCCCGCAGCCTTAAAGCTTTCATTCAGTATCTTGACGCACGCCATGCAGGCTCACTGCGCAGGATGTTTGCCCGCTATCGGGCCACTCCCGCCGCCTTGCATGCTCTTCGCGACGAGTTGCTGACTTTGAACGGCGTAGGCAGAGAGACAGCAGATTCAATTCTGTTGTACGGCGGCAATCTCCCTGTCTTCGTGGTGGACGCCTACACCCGCCGCATCTTTACGCGTCACGGCATTGTTTCAGAGACCGAGAGCTACGAAGAAATACGCGAACTGGTTGAAAAAACTCTGGCTGCTCTACCCGGAATTGAAGACAACTCGCCACAGCTGACGCCGAGCAGCAGACACCGACATCTGGCCCAGCATTTTAACGAAATGCATGCCTTGCTGGTTAGTGTGGGAAAAGACCACTGCTACAAGTCAACTCCGAATTGCGAGGGCTGTCCATTGCGTCAGTTTCTTCCCCACACCGCTTCAGAGATAGTGCCGGCAAGGAAGGCCCGCTCTGCAGGTCTACGGAGCCTCTTGAAAAAAGAGTGAGCTCACGCGAATCATAAAGTGAGAACGGAGCAACCTGCTTGCGTGCTGTGTAGCCCTCTAGAATGACGTGTCGTGTGGAAGCCAGGGGCAATCGGCGATGAAATCCTCAAGATTTTCGTGAGGCCGATACGCCGAGAGGCTGGCCCCATAGGCACTTGCATACCAAGCGGTCCAGCTTGCGACATCGTCGGCCAGGTTCCGTCCGGTAAGCTGCCGCAAGGCATCGAAAATCCATGTGCGTCCTATGGCATCAATTTTTGGATCGGCCGCAAAACGAAGCAAGCCGGGAAGAAGTTGATGAATCTCGTCGTGGCTGTGAGTGTCAAAGTGGCGCGTCATTGACGAAGTCCCGATGGCAACAAGCCTACCGGGACATCCGGCGTTGAACAAGTTACGAAGGTAACCTTCATTCCGGGGTATTATCTGAGTTGCAAATAGTGCATCGTGGCGTTTTCGAAGCTCATCCAATCACTGATAAATGCTATAATTTTGTTAATCAGGATATTTGCCCAAAAGAGTCTTAAGGAGAATTACCAAAATGGCAACCACCACAACGACGAATATTGAAACCGCTTCGCCCTCGGTCAAAACTGCCCCTCTTAACCTGACACCGAACGCTATTGCCAAGGTGAAGGAGATCATGGCTCAGCAGAACCCGGTCCCCAGTGGACTGCGGGTTGGCGTGGTTGGCGGCGGATGCTCCGGTTTTTCTTACTCCATGGCCTTCGAGAATACGGCTGGAATGATGGATAAGACCTTCAACTTTGACGGCCTCAAGGTCTATGTTGACGCAACGTCCCTCATGTATCTGAACGGCTGCGTGGTTGACTACGTGGATACGCTGGAAGGCTCAGGCTTCAAGTTTGAAAATCCGAATGTAAAGAGCACCTGCGGCTGCGGCTCTTCATTCAACGTCTAATTCAAAAACCAGATTAAAAGAATTCAGCCCTGCGCTCTTGCGCGGGGCTTCTTATTTTATTGGGGCATTGGTGATTTTATTGGGGAATTAGTGGTCGGTCCACCAGGATTTACCCCAATCCCATTGGGATTACCGTTGGGATTCAGATTCTGGGGCTGGAACATCTGTCCGATGGGCATATCCATTCGCGGATCATAGAAGAACTGCCAGTCGTTGTAGTGGTCTTTGCCATTGATCTCTTTGATGGAAGCCTTGGTGCTCGTGCTGGAAACCCCAACAATAGGGCCGCCGCTGAAGGTCGGCAGTCCATTGCCTTGTTGCGCTTGTGGCCCCCCCGGAGTCTGTTGCACCCCTTGGCCAACTGGCTGCGAATTGTTTCCACTCGGAGGCGTGCTGTTGTCGGAAGGAGTCTGAACCGTCGGCGTTGTGACTGGAGAAGCAATTGGCGTTCCAAAAGGGCTGCTGTTGACGCCTCCGGTGTTGGACTGAGCCAGGCTTTTGCCAAAAAATCCGGTTGGCTGGTAGTTGACATCCTGAGGGTGCAATAACTTGAACTCTTTGCCAGTGATCGGATCCTTGTACTCGCGGCGAAGGAAGCGCAGATGGTTGGTATCCTTCAATTCGTCAAGACTCGTAGGATAACGGCCAAATTTTCTGTAGAAACGCCTGATGGCGCGAACATATTGATCGCCACGACGGGCAAGTTCTTCTTCCTGGTCGCGCCTGATCTGGACGGCCGCCGAGGGTGCAGCTTGAACAATCGCCAGGGTGAGCAAGGCCAGCATGAGCAGAATTACCAGCATCACATAGCCTCTCTGGCTGCGTTCGTGCGATCTGCGAGCCATAGGCCGAAGCAGGCGAACCCGGAGCAAGCCATGCAGGCCGAAGCCTTGGAACCGAAGCGATTCGCGGATTTGCCTTAAGCTGATCAAGTTGTCGTTTGCGTGAGCGCAATTTCCTGCGTGTTGTTATTCAGTACATCCTCAATCAAAACCGATGCCGTCTTGATCTGTACGACTTTGTAACGGCGGTCTACAATGTCGCCTTCCTTGGCGATGAAAATGTCGTCCCCCTGCGATAAAAAAACCTGCTTCGGTTCGCCCGGTTTGCTGGCAAAGCCGAAAAACTTCAAATTGATAGGCGGAGGCGGGGGCGGCTTGGGCACAGCAATAGGGCTGCACCAGCGTAATCCATGGCTCGGTCCACCGGGTTGAGCGCAAACCGGTGTTGTGGGGACAGGTGGCGGGTCTGGTTCAGCCTTAAAGATGTTTCGTCCTGTTCCGTTATAGGCCACATCTTCACTCGCCCGGAGCAAATCCGTTCTCAGGGAAGGGTCAAGACTGCTGTTGACTCTCGATTTCACCGCAGCTTTGTGCGCGGCCAGGCGCGATTGCGCAGCCGGAGCCGTTGTTCCGGATTGGCTTGTACCGGCAACTGAGGCGGAGGCAGTCGCCGGCGTGCTTCCATCAAACACCATGTGCACAAATAGAACGATGGCCACGACCGCCAGTACTATCGTGAGAATCACTTTTTTCCGATTTTCTGCGCCAATTTTCATCTTGATTCAAGTCTGCGTTTTAGAACTCTATGTTTGCAATTTAATAGGCTGCTTGTAGTTATTTAGCACGTCCTCAATCTCAACCGATGTCGCCTCAATATGCACCACCTTGTAACGGCGATCCACGATGTCGCCCTCGCTGGCGATAAAAATATTATCTCCTTGCGACAGGAAGACTTTTTTGGGTTCACCCGCTTTGTTGGCAAATCCAAAAAACTTCAAATCGATGGGTGGCGGGGGCATAGGCGGGTTTGGCCCAATGCTCTTGCACCATGGCAGTCCACGGCTCGGCTCTCCCAAAGGAGCACAGGTTACGGGTCGCTGAGGCGGCTGCGGATCGGATTCGGCCCTGAAAATATTGTGTCCTGTCCCGCGATAGACTACGTTTTCGCTCGCTCGCAATACCTCCATTCTCACGGAAGGATCAAGACTGCTGTTGACTCTCGATTTCACCGCAGCTTTGTGCGCAGCCAGGCGCGATTGCGCAGCCGGAGCAGTTCCGGACTGGCTTGTACTCGCAACTGAGGCGGAGGCAGTCGCCGGCGTGCTTCCATCAAACACCATGTGCACAAATAGAACGATGGCCACGACCGCCAGTACTATCGTGAGAATCACTTTTTTCCGATTTTCTGCGCCAATTTTCATCTTGAAAACTTAACTCTTCAGGAAGGTCCGGGCCTTCAGTGTAAGCCTAACGCTGCCGCCCTGTTCTCCGGCAAGATCGATGCTATCCACGATAAAAAACATCTTGTCCCGTTCTAATCCGTTAATGAATTTGACCAGGTTCACGTAGTCTCCCTCAAGATCGGCCCCGATCTCAAGTTGCGTCAGCTCGGGCAAATCAGTTTCTTTCGAATCATAGTGGGCCTGGGAAATCCGTATGTTGTTTTGCTGCGCCAGTTTGCCCAGCTCTGCGTAAATCGCCGAGTTCCTTTCGGGCAGGCGGTCGGTATAAAATTTATTTAATTCCTTGTCTGCATTCTTCAGCTTGTCTTCCATCCCCATCAAAGGTTCTACTTCTTTTCGTTTTATCTGAAGATCGTTTTTGGCCTGCTCCAGACGCTGTTCCCGGGCCTCACGACTTGCGGTAAAAGGCGAGAACAGGAAGGCGATGGTAATAACATCGACAATCAGCAGGACGATGATTGCGACCTGCATGCGTTTGCGGGTTTGTGTGAGGTTGGCCACTTTATTCTCCGCCCGGTCCTCTGCTCATCGCAGCACGCTGATTGTGTCTATTGGAGCTATGGCCTGCGGGATTATGGCCTGCCCGCGCGGTACTGCCCACAGCAGGCGTACCACTGTGAGGACTTTTTTCCTTCTGGAGCATATGGAGCTGGGGAACATAGTATGCATGCAGCTCAAATTTCATGGTGTCGCCGCCGGGTGCAACCTGCTGCGCAGTGTTTTCCGTGCGCATGACTGCGTTGCGGAAGTAGCGCGATTTTTCCATGTTCTTTTGCAATTCGAGCCCTTTTTCACGGGAGTCGCCCGCTGCCGTGATGGTCACTTCAATCTGCTCTTCCTTATCCAACTCGGGCCTGATGGAAACGAGATGCACTCGCGTTGGCATGAGCGTCTCCATATCGGCAAAAACCTCGCTCCACGAAAAAGATTTCACCTCAATCAAGCCGTTCACGAAAGCCGAGCGATCGCGCGTGCCTCGCTTTTCCGGACGGTTCAGAATCGCCTGTGCCTGGTTTCTTACGTCATCCAGGTCGTCCATTTGCTTATGGATGCTTGCAATCTGGACTGAAATGGAGCGCGTACTCATCCATTCATGAACCGCGACAGCAATCAGTGCGAGTGTCGCCAGTACGAGGAGACCCAACCCCACTCCCCAGCGGCGATAAAAATCACCTGCGTCCTGGTATGGGTGCGATGCGAGATTAATATTCAGTCGCATATTATGCCAACAATGCTCCCGCTACTCCGGCCAATGATGCCGCCGGCACCCCACCGGAAAGGCCTCCGCCAATACAACTGGCGGGCACCAGTTCCTCGATCGGGACTGTAAAATTGGCCCGCAGCGCTGGGGCGAGTTCGTTTACCGAAATATTGCCTCCTACCAGCACACGTTCCACTTCGGAGCCGAAATTGTCCTGGAAAAATACCATTGAAGGATGAATTTCTTCGACCAGTCGTCCGGGATCCATGGCCCCCGACACTGCATGGTCCAGGTTGCGGAACAGGCGTAAAGCCTGCGCATCTAGGATTGCCAGAGTTGTCATGCCGTCAGAGGTCTTGATCACCAGAGTAGGCCGGCTGGCATCCACTACACCCAGGGAAGCCAGACTTGATGGAGTGACCACTCCCGGAACATAACCGGCCCGCGCAAATACTGATTCGTATTCTTCAATAACGCTGGCCAGGGCCACCGCGGCAACCACCTTCAATCCATCGTGGGATGGATACGCGTGATACGAGATCACGGATTTTTCAACGTCGAAAGGCAGCGATTTACGCAGCCGAAAACGCAGGATACCCAAAGCTTCTTCCTGTGAATCGGGCAAAGCGTCGAAATCGAGCAGCACGACGCGTACGGCAGGGTCCGGAAGGACCGCCACGACGTCCCGGAGCCGGCCACTGAGCGGGCCCATCGCATCCGCCAACACCGCACTGAGGACATCAGGATTATTGATGTTCTTCCCGGTAAGCGAGGGCGCCAGCACTCCCGCAGGCAAAGAGCGCGAGGTGTGAACCTCTACAAATTCTCCACTCTCACTGACGCGCGCCGCGATGATGCGGTCGGCGCAGATTTCACATGCGAGCAGAGGGCGGGCGATTTTTTGAGTGCGAGTTGCCATCTATCGTGATGTCTCAATAAACGTGACTTTGTTGATTTCCTTGAGCGTAGTGATTCCAGATCGAACCTTGGCCAGGGCCGACTCGCGCAGAAACTGCATACCTTCCTCGTGGGCGGCTTTGCGAATTTCTGAACTGGGCTTGCGGCTGAGAATCATTTCCCGGATGCGGTCGCTTAGATCCAGAAGCTCGTGGATGGCAGTGCGGCCTTTAAAGCCGGTTCCGGCGCACTCGATGCAGCCCGCGCCCTCCTGAAAGGCAAAATTACGCCACTCCGGCGTATTGAGCCCGCTGGCTTCCAGAACGTCTTCCGGATAGTGCACCGGAGTTTTGCAGGAATCGCAGATGATGCGCACCAGCCGCTGGGCCAGAATACAGTTGAGCGCGGAAACAAAATTGTAAGGATCCACTCCCATATTCATAAAACGTCCCAGCACGTCTACTACGTTATTGGCGTGCACCGTGGTAAAAACCAGGTGGCCGGTGAGTGCAGATTGAATGGCAATCTGCGCGGTCTCCTGGTCGCGAATTTCGCCGACCATGATCTTATCCGGATCGTGGCGCAGGATCGAGCGCAAGCCACGGGCGAAGGTAAGGCCTTTCTTTTCGTTCACAGGAATCTGGGT
>DASREY010000120.1:0-4682 GCA_035651775.1 Terriglobales bacterium | reverse complement strand
GGTTCTGATGCGGCGGCACTTCGCGATCGTGCTGCGGCCCTGCTGGCTGCCCACGACGTATGTTGTTTACCTGCTGCGGTTCCAGCGGCCTTCCGGGGTCCTGCGACAGAGGCGCCTGCCGTTGCGAGAACGGCGGGTTCTGGGGCGGAGGCGGGGTCCGCGTTACCAGCGGCCTGCGCTCCGCCGGCGGCCCACCTGGACCGGACTGTCCGGCAGGATGATCGATCTGGCCGGGGCGTCCGGCGTTGACCTGATTGTTTGCAGGCACGTTGTTGCGCGGTACTTGTGCGGGCAGAGTATGCGCGTTTTCGTTCGGCACATTTTGCCGGGGCACTTCTGCCGGTACAGTGTGCTCATTCGGCACATTCCCTCTGTTTACTTCACCAGAAGGAGGAGTGTGAATGGTTTCATTCCTATTGTTTTGCGGAGGTCCGCCGCGATTGACCGATCCCGGCGCTGGTCCCCGGTTGCCCGCTGAGACAGGAGTACGGTTCTCAATGTGCGGACGGGTACGCTCAACCGGCGGATGCGTTTCCGGCGCTCCGGCATGGATCGCGTGCGTGTCAGGCTGAACGGCAGGATGAGGAATTACGTGCTCTCTGCCAATAGCATTCACATCCACGCGCACAGTTTCGCGGGCCACAGGCCGGCCGCCACGGAACACATCAGTGGAGACTGCGGTTGGGGCCACTCGCTGATAGGCATAGTGAATGTTATTCACATTGCGAACATTGATTACGTTCACGATATTTACGTTCACCCGCACGTTGGTCACGTTCACCCGGCGCAGATAAAGGTCACTATGGTGATACCAGGGGAAGAACGGATCGCGCGGACCCAGCGGAAACCACACTTGAACACCCGCACTTGGGCCGCCGACAAAAGCCACCAGCGCAGGCGCATAAATCGGTCTGACTCCAACCGCAACCGCGCCCGGCACCCAGGCCCAACGCGGACCAATCAAAACCCAGCGTCCGTAGTGGAAGGGAGCAAATCCCCAGGGCTCATCTTCAACCCAGGTCCAGCCCCACGGTTCCACCCATGCCCAGCGTCCATAACGGTAAGGCGCCCAATCTGCCGCCACGTTACTCGGATACCAGACTTGCCCGTAATCCGGGGATGGCTGCCATTGGCCGTACTGATCAAGATCGTCGTATCCCGGCACGTAGTCTCCGGTGTATTGGCGAGAGTTGGAAGAGAGATAGCGGCGATCACGGTCATTGCACCAGCTATCAAAATCATCACCGCCTAGCGCCGATACAAAATCCATCTGCACCTGGTCAGTGCCGGTCAGTTTTACTGACTGCCCGCTATGTATGGTCTGGGAAAGCTCGTTGCCGCTGATCTCCAGGTCGCCGCTGTTAACGGTGACCAGGGTTGTATTTTCGTCAGGATACGTCTCCACCCGGTAGCTGCCCGGGCGCAGAAGCGTAAGCGCGGCATTCGGCGTATCGATCTCCACGGAACTTCCGGAGAGCATGTCATAAGCGCGAACGCGCAGCGTTCCCTGCGCCAGCCCAAGCTGCACAATCTGGTCATTCAGGTTCGTGGTTGTTAGATCAGTCGTAGAAGAGACGCGTATGGCAATGTTTCCGGTTTCCAGTTCGGCGCGTCCATCTTTATCTGTATAAATACGGTCGCCGGTGGTCAGCGGATAATTCAATACTGCCTGGCTCCACTGGTCTTCACCGGAAGGCTGAAATGAAACTGTGCCGCTCACATAACCAAGCCGCGCCACGCGATCTGGAGGATCGCCGCCGCCCTGATTGGCCGGATCATTGTTCGGTGGATAATTGTCTTGTTGTCCAAATACCGGAGCGCACAGCAACGCCAGAAGAGTAACTGCAAAAAACCATTTTTGAGTTTGCGCTTTCATTTTCTCTAATCCTTTTTCGTACTGTTTTAGAGCCCCTCGTGATTCACAACACAGTAAGAAAAGCGGTCCCCGCTCACATCAACCATCAGCAGGTCAACGCTTACTTACATCAACACCGGCAAGAAGACCAAGTTTCGCACGCGCCAGTAAGCGATTGGCGAAAGACAAGGCAACCTTTTCAGTTCTTTACATTTTTTGATTTAAGCAGGGACTTCTGTGGCGCGATTGCAGATTAGATGCTCTTTGGCATAGTTGTGTCGGCAAGTTTCTACTGATTGAAAATGTGTTTGCGAAAATGTGTTTCTGCGCAGCAAAATGCAATTCACATAAACCAGGGAACTTTATGGTTCTTCGTTTCGCTTTATAGATCGGATACGGAAGCGTGTACCTGTAACAATCCCACTTCAGCGGCGATCTTCTCCAGCTTTGACCGCGTCTCCGCCTTCACCGGCAGCATGGGCAGGCGCAGAACTTCCTGAATACGGCCCATCATCGCCAGCACGGCCTTTACCGGCATGGGGTTTGACTCAAGGAAGTTGGCCTGCATCAGGCGCAGAAATTGACGCTGCAGTTGGCGGGCCTTGTCCCAATCATTATTAAGCGCGGCTGCCGTGAGTTCTGACATCTCTTTAGGAATTTCATTCGAGCAAACAGAAATTATGCCTACGCCGCCCAGCGCGATCACCGGCAACGTCACTGCGTCATCGCCGGAGAAGACCAGGAAACTTTCCGGCACATGATTGAAAACCTCTGCAATCTGCCCGATGTTGCCGCTGGCTTCTTTTACGGCGATGATGTTGGGGATCTTCGCCAAGCGCCCGAGCGTCGCTGGCTCAATGTTTGCGCCGGTGCGGCCTACAACGCTGTAGAGCACCAGAGGCTTGTCTACGGCTTCTGCGATGGCCTTGAAATGCTGATACTGGCCTTCCTGCGTGGGCTTGTTGTAATAAGGTGAGGCCGTAAGGATTGCGTCCACACCTTTGCGCCGGGCAAGCTCTTTGGCCTTCTCCACGGCATCATAGGTGCAGTTTGAGGTTGCGCCGGCAACAATGGGTACACGGCCCGCCACGACTTCAATCGTGATATCGATCACGCGTAGCCATTCATCTTTGCTCAGCGTCGGCGTCTCGCCCGTTGTCCCGCAAGGGACAAGAAAATGAATGCCGGAGGAAATCTGCCATTCAACGAGTTGGCGCAAAGCCTTTTCGTCGATGCTCTGGTCCTGCTTGAAAGGTGTAATCAGTGCGGTGCCGCAACCCTGTAGATTCATGGTGATTCATAGCATAACAAAAGATCGGTACATCGGGTTCATTGGTACATCGGGGGATCATGAGATCGGTTTTTTCTGCAATCCCGAGCGGAACGAGGGAACCATATAGCAACGAAAATTCAGGGTAGAACAATCGATTCATTGGCGTCAGCAGATTAGAAGAGGGTAGGAACACCTCATGCGCAAATTCGCGCATGAGGGATTTCACAAATCGATTACCACGACGCTAGATCTGGTCTACGATCTCCGGGAACTCGTAGAAACCTTTTTTCCCCTTGATCCACTCGGCGGCGCGAACAGCACCTTCAGCAAAGCCCAGGCGCGACTTGGCGTCATGCGTAAAAAGCAGGGTGTCATTGGCTGAATCTATCATCAGCAGGTGCATGCCCACGGTTTCGCCTTCGCGCACGGAAGCGATCTCAACTTTTTCACCGGAGCCGGATTCAAGAATCTTTTGGAGAGTAACGGCGGTTCCAGACGGCTTGTCTTTCTTGTGTATGTGGTGCCGCTCCACAATGCTGCCGCGATATTGATGTTTCAAGATCGGGGCCACAGCCTGCACGGCCTTGAAGAAGAAGTTCATGCCGATGGAGAAGTTCGATCCATAGAGCAGCGCGCCTTTGCGCTGCGCGACCAGCTCACGGACTTTATCGAGATGGTGATACCAGCCTGTGGTGCCCACAACGACGGGAACGCCTGCTTCAACGCAGCGAATCATGTTGGGGATCACGGCGTGAGGCGTGGTGAAGTCGATGACGGCATCGATACCATTCATCGTCGCCGGAGTGAGCGCACGACCATCCTGATTTTCCTGGCTGGCCAGCGAATGCACTTCATGGCCGCGCTCTTTGGCCACTTCCGCCACCAGCGCGCCGGTTTTGCCGCGTCCCAGCACCAGAATTTTCATGCAAATACCTCAGGATCCAGATGGGAGAAAAATGTGCGATGCAAACGCGAGACTACATCAGGCACGTCGTCCTCTTCAATCACAAAGCTGATATTAATTTCCGATGCGCCCTGGGAAATCATGTGCACGTTGGCATCTGGTATGGCGCTAAAAACTTTGGCGGCAATTCCGGGCGTGCTCTTAATGTTTTCTCCCACCAGGCACACGATGGCCTTGCGGCCTTCATATTTCACGTCGGCCAGCCGGGCCAGGTCTGCGGCGATGGCGGCAATGGACTCGTTTGAATCCACTGTCACCGAGACGCTGACCTCAGAGGTGGAGACCATATCCACCGGGCAGCGATGGTTGGCGAACACCTCAAAAATGCTCTTCAGGAACCCATGCGCCATCAACATGCGGGTGGCCACCACGTCCACAACGGTAATGCGTTTTTTGGCGGCAATGGCTTTGAAGATGTTTTTGCTCTTGGGCGCCGTGGCCGTAATGCGCGTGCCTTCGCATTTGGGATTGCGCGAATTCAAAATCAGCACCGGAATATTCTTCTGGATGGCCGGCAGCAACGTGGCCGGATGCAGCACCTTAGCGCCGAAGTAGGCCAGCTCCGCCGCTTCCTCAAAGCTGATGGTCTT
>DASREY010000119.1:0-3777 GCA_035651775.1 Terriglobales bacterium | reverse complement strand
GCGGGATTGTTTCGCGCGAAGAAATAGATTTTCATCTAGATCATCGGGACCGATGCCGCTCTTGCGAGCGGCGCAAAGGGCACAGCCGAGGACGGCTGTGCCATATGTTTTTTGCGCTCTAATGTGCCGCGGTGGCGTCAGTCTTCTGCGCCTGCTGCGTTTTGTGCGCTTTTGCCGCGCCTGTCTTGGTGGCGAGCGAGGATTGCCTGCTCGACAAAGCCGCCGTGCTGGAAGAGGCTTTGCCGGCTGGTCCTGGCGCTGAGCCCATGCTTTCAGGGCCCGTTGAGCCGCCAAAGTATTTCTCATTCAAATCACTTTTGATTTTTCCAGTGATCGCCTGGCGGGCATCATTCAGTTTTTCGGGCTGCAGCTTGCGCTGGATTTCTTCTTTCACATCGTTCAACGCCAGCGTGCGCTTGGATTCGACTTTATACAGATACCAGCCGCCGGGATTCTCATAGAGTTTTGAAACCTGGCCGGGGTTCAGGGCAAACACATCGGCATCCTGGTCGGGAGGCAGGATGTTATGGCGCCGGTTTCCCATCTGCGTGGGTGGAGGAGTCTGCTTGCTTCCCGCTGCGTCGAAGGCTTCCTTTTCCAGCTTATCCAGATCTTCGCCAGCGGCGGCGCGGTCATGAAATTTTTCAGCAGCAGCCTTCTGGGCTTCAACATCTTCCGGCTTGGGAGCTGCCGGTTTGGGGGCTGCATTCGCCGCACTTGCGCTGCTTGGGCTCGGGCTTGGGGTTGGGCCCGGGGTCGGGCTTGGAGTTGGGGCTGAAGCCGAAGCAGGCGTAGCAGGTTTGGGAATATACAGCCGTCGCAGGCCAATTTCCATGAAAGCCGAAGGATTGTCGTTGTAATACTTCTCTATTTCAGCATCGGTGGGCTTGGTCTTTTCCTGCAATTGCTGGTTTAAGGCCATGCTCAACACTTGCATGCGCGACAATTCCAGCATCTCGCGCACCATGGGATCTTTATGCTCGAGGTCCATCTTTTCCGCCTCGTGCGCCATGAGGTACATATTCAAATATTCTTTGGCCACGGCGCCTTTGACCTGCTGAGGAATTTCGCCTCCCGCAGGACGGCGGCTGCGTGGAATTGCGGCGTCGAGCACCTTGTCGAATTGCGCTTTGGTAATTACTTTCTTGCAACCGGCTTGGGGTGCGGCAGCGGCGGTTTTGGTCTTGGACGAGGCGGCGCCTTCGCAAAAATTCAATGTGATGACCGGAGTCGTGGGCGGCAGAGCCGGTTCGGGAGCAGCGGCGGGCTCTTTCTCTGCTGGCCTGGCAAGATCTGGCGACACGCTTGCCGGAGCCGGAGCAGCCGGTTTTGGTGATGCTGTTTGCGCGTTCGGTGCAGCCGGAGCCGGAGCAGCAGGCTGACTTGCGGGGGCCGCTGATTGAGCGGCCGGGGCTGGCGTAGGTGTGGCGCTAGCTGGTTTGGCGTCTTGTGCAGCCAAACTCAAAGAAAACGCTAAGATAAAAATAAGGTTAAAAAACGGACGGGACATCGATTCCTCCATTGGGATCAAAGCAGAAGGGAAATCCTAGCACAAACCGGGCGTCAACAAATCCCTATTTGGTAGTAAGGGTGAGTTCTTTCACTTAGAGCCCAGCAAAAAAAGCATGCTTGTTGAGCTTTCGGGTTTATGGGTAGAACAACATAAACCCTGGGTACGATAGGGATTCCTCCACTTCGCGTCGGAATGACAAAAGAAATTAGTGCTCTTCTAAATGTCTTGTAAATGTCTCTAGCTGACCTTCCTGGCGATCCACTCCGCGCATTCCCGTGTTCCCAGGCTGCCGCCGATATCCGTTGTAGTCTTCCTCTGCCGCACGGCGTCGAGAACGGCGGCATCAATCTTTTCCGCTACGACTCTTAGCCCGAGATGATTCAGCATCATGGCGGCAGTTAAAATGGCCCCGATTGGATTTGCCACATTCTTGCCGGCGAGCGGCGGCGCCGAGCCGTGCACCGGCTCGAACATGGAGGTTCTGCCGGGATGGATGTTGCCGCTGGCCGCCATCCCCAGCCCGCCCTGCAAGGCTGCTGCAAGATCGGTGATGATGTCGCCGAACATGTTGTTGGTCACGATTACCTGGAACTGACGCGGATCGCGCACCATCTGCAGGCAGAGGGCGTCCACGTACATGTGAACAGCTTCGATATGGGCGTGCTCTTTTTCCTGCGCTACTTCCTTAAAAACGCGCTGCCATAATCCGTGGGCGTAGGTCAGGACGTTCGACTTGTCGGTCATCAATACTTTTTTCAGGCTGTGATTGCGCGCGTAGTCAAAGGCATAGCGAATGATGCGCTCCACTCCTTTGCGGGTATTCACGTCTTCCTGCACGGCAACTTCATCCGCCGTTCCTTGCTTAAGCACGCCGCCCACATCGCAGTACAGTCCCTCGGTATTCTCGCGTATGACTACAAAGTTCACGTCTTTCGGCTCGACTGCTTTGAGTGGACACAATGATGCATCCAGCAGCTTGACCGGACGCACGTTGGCATATAGATCCATCTTGAAACGCATGCCCAGCAGAATGTCTTTAGCATGAATATTCGTGGGCACGCGCGGATCGCCGAAGGCGCCCAGTAGAATAGCGTCGAAGTGCCCCAGCGTGGCAAAGCCGTCGGCGGGAATTGTAGTGCCGTCCTTTAAATAGCGATCGGCAGACCAGTCGAACTCGGTCAGCTCTACCGGCGCCTTTACCGCCTGAAGCACCTGCACGGCTGCGGCGATTACCTCTTTGCCGATGCCATCTCCGGGAACGATTGCAATCTTCTTATTCTGCATGACGAAAGAACATATCAGGGGCGGGGCGCAATGGCCAGATTACCTGGGTGTAGGAGTATTTGGGTTGTACATTCGTGCGTCGCATCTTAAGGATCTAAATCCGCGCCCTGACAATGCACGGGTACGATCATGAATAATGTCTCTTAACTATTTATAATCAAATATTCGGTATGGCATTGCAAACCGCACTTTACGAAACCCTGGCAGCTTCCGGCGCCCGCATGGGCGATTACCGGGGCGTGCAAACCGCGCTGGGCTGGGGTGAAATTGCAGCCGAGTTCGCCGCGCTGCACTCCGGATGCGCTCTTTATGACCTGGGCTGGCGTTCCCGGCTGATCATCAGCGGGGACGACCGCAAACGCTGGATGAACGGCATGGTCACCAATAACATCCGCGATTTGGCCGTTAATTTCGGGAGCTACAATTTTTTGCTCAATCCCCAGGGACGAATCCAGGCCGATCTTTATGTATACAATCGAGGTGAGTACTTTCTGGTGGAAACCGACGGCTGGCAATCGGCAAAGCTGCTGGAGCTTTTCCGCAAGTACATCATCATGGATCGTGTAGAAGTTTCTGACGCCAATGACAAACTCACCGGCATAGGAATCGGCGGCGAAAAGGCCACCGCAGTGCTGCAAGCCTTAGGATTGAACACCGATCTTCAGCCTTTGCAGGTGGTGGATGCGGTCATAGAAAATATTGGAGTGGCACAGCCTGCCGCGATTGGCGTCTCACTGGTGCGCGCAGAGACCAGCGCAAGCTATGAATTGTTGATGTCATCGAGCAACGCGGCGGTTGTTTGGGATGCTCTGATTCGCGCCGGAGCGCAGCCGGTGGGCGCGGACGCGCTTGAGCTTGCCCGAATTGCCGCTGGAGTTCCGCGCTATGGGCAGGACATCCGCGACCGCGACCTTCCCCAGGAGACCGAGCAGTCGCAAGCGCTTAATTTTCGCAAAGGCTGTTACGTCGGACAGGAAATT
>DASREY010000118.1:0-5498 GCA_035651775.1 Terriglobales bacterium | reverse complement strand
GCCAGCTTGCCCAATTGGGCATTCAGTTCGGCGTTGGTTCCTACTTTCTGAAGAATTCACGCCAGAACGAACAAGAGGCCGACTTGCTTGGAACAGACATCATGTATGACACCGGCTACAACCCCCGCTGGATGGCGGAATTTTTCCGCAAGCTGCAGCAGCAGGGCGGAAACAACACAGCGCAGTTTTTCAGCGATCATCCTATTCCCGCAAATCGCTATCAATATGTTTCCAAAGAAGTGGCTACGCTGCCGGCCAAGCGATATCTGCCTGACAGCACCCCTGAGTTTGCCCAGATCAAACAGCGCGCCATGGGAATGAAGCCTTTGACCCAGCAGCAGATCCAGCAACAACAGAAGCCGAGCGGCAACAAATTGTCCGGAACGGCAATCGAGGGTGTGGCCCCCAGCTCAAACCTCCGGGACTTCCAGCACGATGCTTACACGATCTCTTATCCTGATAACTGGCAGGTCTATGGCCAAAGCAGCGGTGCGGTTACGATTGCGCCACAATCGGGCGTAACCCAGGACCAGGTAGCCTACGGCGCCATTGTGAGCGGCTTCCAGCCGGAAGATTCAAATTCCCTCGACCAGGCGACCCACGAGCTGATTACCCGGCTGCACCAGGCGAATCCCCAGCTAAAACAGATCGGGCACGACGAAGATATACGCATCAACGGCATAGCTGCCAAATCCGCCGATATGGTCGGCGTCTCACCGGTTAAAGATCAGAGCGGCAATCCCCTGCGCGAGCGTGATTGGCTGGTAACATTGCCGTTGAGCGGCAGCCAGCAGGTGCTCTACCTGGTGTTTATCTCTCCCGAGCCGGATTACAGCCAGATGCATCCAGCCTTCGAGGCTATGCTGCGCAGCCTGCGGTTGCGCTAGTAACCCGGGGATTTACGATTTTCGATTTAAGATTTGCGATTTACAAAAATAAAAATTTGATTGCAAATCGCCTTCACAAATCGTAAATCGTACTTCTCAAAGGTTTTCATCAATCGCTGCCCGCAGCGTTCTTGCAAGATCGGCACGAGTGTATGGTTTCCGCAGCAGGTACGTTCCGGGTTGAAGCAGCTTGTGATGAATTACGATATCGTCGGTATATCCGGTCATAAAAACAACTTTGATTGCGGGAAGTTGCGAGCAAATCTTCTCCGCGAGCTGGCGGCCATTGGCTCCCGGCATGATGAGGTCGGTCAGCAGCAGGTGAATTTCGCTGCCGCTACTCTCAGCCACCGTGATCGCCTCCCTGGCGCTGGCCGCGGTCAGCACGGTGTAGCCAAGCCCTTCGAGCCAAATGCGGGTGAGATCTCGCAGTTGCGGCTGGTCTTCCGCAATCAGGATGGTCTCGTTGCCGCGGGGGACATCGGTTTTCGCCTGCTCATCGCAATGTTCCGGAGCGATCTTCTGCGCCGGCAGGTAAACTCTGAAAGTCGTTCCCCGGCCCGGCTCGCTTTCCACCGCGATGTGCCCGTTGCTCTGCTTCACGATGCCGTACACGGTCGCCAGGCCGAGTCCTGTCCCTTGCCCCCGGGGCTTGGTGGTGAAGAAAGGATCAAAAATATGATCCAGCATTTCGGGTTCCATGCCACACCCTGTGTCGGTGATGGAAAGCAATACATAAGGGCCCGGGATTAAGCCTTCGAACTGGCGCGTGTGGTTCTCATCCAATATCGCGCTGCTTGTCTCAATGATCAGTTTGCCACCTTCAGGCATGGCGTCTCGCGCATTCAGCGCAAGGTTCATCAATACCTGTTCAAGTTGTACGGGGTCGGCCTTGATGGAAGCCGGAGATATCTGGAAACGCGTGATCAACTCGATATTTTCGCCGATGACTCGCGAAAGAAATTTTTGTATACAGGCGACGGTTACGTTCAGATCGATGACGGTGGCCCGCAGCACTTGCTTGCGGCTGAATGCCAGCAGTTGCTGGATGAGAGAGGTTGCGCGTTTGGCGCTCTCGGCAATTACTTCCATGTGCCGCAGTAATTCCGGATTGTGCTCCACCTGCTCTTTTGCCAGTTCGGTATGGCCCTGCAGCACGCACAACAGGTTATTGAAATCGTGCGCAATTCCGCCGGCCAGTTGCCCCACGGCTTCCATCTTCTGCGCCTGGCGCAACTGGATTTCCAGGTTCTTTTGCTCGGTAACGTCAGAGAGCAGGCCGTCGGCATAGCGCTTTTCCCTGGCTTGTTCGGTGATGACGGCGCGGTCGCGCCACCACATCCAGCGCCCATCGCGATGTTGAATGCGATATTCAACATCGTAAGGGCGGCCGGCCTTGAACAACGTGGCGTAGGCGTCTTGCACGTGGCCGCGGTCCTCTGGATGCATGCGCCCGAACCACAGCGCCGCGCCTTGCCGCAGTACCTCTTCCGAAGAATAGCCGAAGACGTTTTCGATCTTCTCGCTGATGAACAGGGCATTGCCTTGCTCATCGGCGGTCCACACTACCTCCGGAATATTCTTGATGAGCCGGCGATAGCGTGCTTCCTGACTTTGCAGTTCTTCTGCCCCTTGTTTGTGTTCGCTGTCATCGTACATAGATACCCCTTGTACATGCATATTCTTCAAATGACAGGATGTCCTCGGGGAATAGTACCATTGACTTTCGTGAAAACCGCAGTCTTGTTGCAAGGTATAAAACGGATTTTGGGGCCAGGGATATGTGGCAAGAGGGCCACAGCGGTATACAATTTCGGGCTTGGTTAGATTTTGTTCAGCAGCTCTGCAACCAATTGATTTGTCGTTACTTCTGAGAACGTAGAACCGTACAAGGACCCTGACACGGGTGAATTGCAGTCTGCAAATCGCGATCTTTGTCCTGGCAGGTGCGTTCATGGCCTCCGCCCAGGGGCAGGCTGACCAGACCGGCGTACCCCAGCGTTCCCGGCAAGCCAGTGTGCTCGTCACGGTAAAGGACGAGAACAGCGAGCCCGTCAGCGGCGCCCGGGTAACCCTGATGGTCCCCGGATCGACATTTTCCCTGGTGGTTCAAACCGATTTTGCCGGCCGCTATCGGTTTTTCGGCATGGGTCCCGGAAAGTACACGCTCGAAATAGAAAAGCAGGGTTTTTACCCCAATGCGCTGGAAGAGATCGAGCTTGCGCCAGGCTCAGAAATTCCAGTCACTCTACGCCACGTGCAGGAATTCCGGGAAAGGGTTGATGTGACCGATACCGCCCCGGCCGTAGATCCTGCCAAAACCAGCTCTACCGAAGAGCTCACCAACCGCGAAATCTTTACCCTGCCATATCCCACGACGCGCGACTTCCGCAACGTGTTGCCGTTCATCCCCGGCGTGGTGCTCGATAACAACCAGCAGATTCACGTGGGCGGCTCCGCGGGATATCAGCTGTTTCATCAGCTCGATGGATTCAACGTGACCCATCCTGTGACCGGGCTGCTCGATTTGCGCGTGAGTCCAGATTCTTTGCGGCTCATCGAGGTGGACCAAAGCCGCTACACGGCGCAATATGGCAAAGGCTCGGGAGGCGTACTGCGCCTCGAGACCGGCATGGGCGACGACCGTTTTCGCTATTCCGCCACCAATTTCACTCCGGGAATCAGCGTCAGCAAAGGGATTGCCTTTGAGAATCTCACTCCACGCTTTACTTTTTCCGGGCCCATCAAGAAAGGGAGGGCTTGGTGGTTTGAGGGCCTCAGCGGCGAGTACGACACCAACGTTAACAAAGACCTGCCTTCGCGGCGAGAAAACAGCAGCCCCTTATGGCGCGTTGACAGCATAAGTAAAGCGCAGATCAACCTAACGCCGGGCAATATCCTTACAACCAGCTATATGATCAACCACCAGAAGGTAGAGCGGTTGGGACTGTCGCTGTTGACGCCGCCGGCCAGCACCACCGACCAGCATGCTGCGATCCAGATGTTCAATATCCGGGACTCAGCCTATTCCGGCCAGACCTTGCTTGAGACCGGCGTTGCCGGCAGCGAGTTTACACAAGACACTCTCCCCCGCGGTGGCTTGCCTTTCGTGCTTCGTCCGGAAGGGGTCTTCGGCAGTTTTTTCGAGCACACTTCGGCGCGCGCGCGGCGGATTCAGGGATACGCCAATCTTTACCTCGCCCCCACGCAGTTATACGGACGCCATGAAATGCGAATCGGCATTGATGCCGACAGCATTGATGACCACCAGTTCCTGTCGCGCCAGTCCATTTCTATCGTGCGCGAAGACGGCACACTGGCGCGGCTCTCTACCTTTGCGGGTCCGCCGCTGTTCAGGAAAGATAATTTCGAGGGCAGTGTCTACGCCCAGGACCGCTGGTTGCCGATGGAAAGATGGATCATCGAATACGGGCTGCGCGGCGATTGGGACGAGACCATTCGCGATGCCTGGTTTTCACCTCGCCTGGCGACCAGCTATTACTTCGATGGGCCAACCATGACCAAGATCAGCGGCGGCGTGGGAATCTTTTACGATGCCACCAACCTCGATTTCGTCACGCGCTCCCTGCAAGGCATACGGATCGATCAAGATTTTGCCGCCGATGGCGTTACGCCTGCCGGGCGGCCTATTCCAACCTTTTTCCAGGTAAACACCAACGCTTTGCAGGAGCCGCACTTTTTGAACGCCAGCTTCAGCTTCGAGCGCATGCTGCCCAAGGCCATTCACCTCACGCTCGAAGTGCTCGAGAAGCGCGGCCGGCAAGGCTTTACCTTTTTCAACGTGAACCCCACTCCGGTCACGGGCAATGTTTATCAACTGCTGAATGTGCAAAATAACCGCTATGATTCGGTGGGGATTACGGCGCAGAAGAAATTCGCGCAGAACCACGAAATTTTGATCTCTTACATCCGTTCGCGCTCGCGCTCCAATGCTGTCCTCGATTTTTCGATTGATAATCCCACCCTGGCGCAGCAGGCCGGCGGCCCGCTGCCCTGGGATGTTCCTAACCACCTCATCTCCTGGGGATGGTTGCCCATTACAAAAAAAATCGACTTCGCCTATTCCATGGATTGGCACAGCGGCTTCCCCTTCACCGTCATCAACCAGGCGCAACAAATCGTGGGAACGCCCGACTCCCGCCGCTTTCCCAATTACTTTTCCCTGAACTTGCATGTGGAACGGCGCTTCCGCTTCCACGGCTATGAATTCGCCTTTCGCGTGGGCTCCAACAATATTACCGACAGCAAAAATGCAGCCGTAGTCAACAACAACATAGACTCTCCGCAATTCCTGACTTTCAGCTCATTCCAAAAAAGAGCATTCACCGGCAGAATCAGATTTTTGGGGAGGAAGTGAAACAGTACTGAACAGCTTGGAGCCGAGAACTTGGAACTGCTTTCAGATTCTGTCATCCTGTGCCGCGAGAACCTGGAGCTTCTTTCAGATTCTGTCATCCTGTCTCTAACAACAACGGCGCTGTCAAGAGCAAAGGAAGGCGAGGACGCCGGCAGCGAACCCCGAGCGCCATTTCGCTCTCGTTGAGAAACTGCTCTTGCCCATGCGAAAAACCAAGACTCGCGTTTCGCTTT
>DASREY010000117.1:0-6640 GCA_035651775.1 Terriglobales bacterium | reverse complement strand
GATCTTCAAAATCGGGGTTATCGTTTGCGGAATCGACTGCCGCAGAAATCTGCCCGCTATTCGCCTCTGCCGACGAGGATGCAGCACGCGGAGGATCTTCAGGCGGCTTAGGCAGCTCGCTTAATCTCAGCTCATGGCCGGGGAAATCAATGGTCACCAGATAGTGCGCAAACAGGTCGGCGCCCACAAGGCCATCGTGATCGGTGGCTTTTTTTGCCGACACCTCAACGGGACAATTTCTAAACTCCAGCGCGCCGACCTTGATAGAGTTGGCGTAGCCGATATATAAATCCGTCTCTCCTTTGTCGCCAATTCCCGTGATCTTCGACTGCGCTGCAGGCAGTATGCCTGCGCGCTCGGCCTCTGCAGGCGTCAAGAGGATGCCGCTCACACCCGTATCGAGAAGCAGCCGAGACGGCCGCCCGTTGATCTTGAAGTCGAGCCCGTATCCGTTAATGTAGGGTGGGCCTACGAACATGGGCCAAAGATAAATCTTCGCCGTCGCGGAACTGCTCACCAGTTCGCACTCCTGCGGCGGCTGCTTTTCTTCCTGTTTCAGGGATTCCAGGTAATTCTTATAGTCTTCGAGCAGGCCGGAATCGTCGCTCGCTGCGCTGGCAACATAGGCCTCCAAAGCTTTTATGCGGACTGCACGTGGCAGCGTGTTCAGCCAGAGCCACTGGATTTCCGGATCGTCCGGATCAAGCTCGTGCGCCCTGGCCAGCATCTGCCTGGCGCGCCCACGCATTGAAACCGCCGCGGAAACACGCGCCAGGCCCAGGTATGCCCGCGCATCTGGCGACTGCATGTTGGCGGCATTCACGAACTCCTGTTCGGCCTCGTGCATTTTCCCCTGACGGAAATAAACCTCGCCCAGAACAACATGCAACTTTTCCGAATCAGGAGCTGCCGCTATTGCCTTCTGAATGCTCTGGTAGGCATGCTGCACTTCTCCTTCTTTAAGAGAACAGCGGATCATTCCGGCATAGGCGTCGGCGGAATTTGGATTTTGTTTCAGCGCCTCGGCATACTTCTCGGCGGCATCCTCGAATTTAGCGCTGCGATAGAGGCGCAGGGCGTCGCCGAGGAGATCGCCAGAGATCGCTTTCGCCGGGGCAATTTCTCGAGCATCTGGCTGGATACTTTTCTGCCAGCCTTGCTGCCTCGCAGAGCACGCACACAAGGCCATGGCAAGCAAGAGAATCGCCTGCAAATGGCAGGCTTTCCCTATTCCTGAAATTGGGACGGACGGACTTCTGCGCGCATGCATCCTGAGCGCAAATTTATCATTTATTTCTTATTTCTGCGCTGTGGGCGGCAGCATGCCGTTCAACCGTAAATACATGGCGGCAGTCCCGTAGTGGTCGGCAAAATCATTGGTCAGGCCGATCAAGGCTGCCGCGCGCGGACCCTTGCGGCCCCTGAAGAGAGTGACGGTGTCGCCCAGTTTGGAATCGTCGGTCTTGTCGAGGGCCGCAGAGCAGTAGTCGAATGACGCCTTCAAGGCCTGCACCAGTTTGGCCTTGGTGTCGGTATCTTTCACCTCGGCCCTGGTCTCGCTCTGGTCAGAGATCCTGGAGCACAAAAAATTATTGGAATCGATAATATGAGCGATCAGATGGGCAAATGTCATCTGGGCTTCGGTAGGATGAAAATCATATTTTTCAGCCGGCATCTCTTCCGCAGCGGCAACAATATTCTTGCTTTGCCGCTCTACAAGCTGGCGCACCGTACTGGTGACGGGGTTGGCAATGGGCTCCGGCTTTTCTTCCCTGGCGGCACTTTCTGTTGCCGGCTTTGTCACATTTTCTTTACCCGCTGATTTTTCCGGGGCAGCAGGTTTTTCCTGGGCAAGCGCCAGCGTCGCGGCAAACACGACAGCGGCTACAGCGATTTGGGTCAGGCTTTTGCGCATGATTTATCTCCAAGAATTGCGTGCGCATGAGATTACCACAACGCTGGGCGCGGTGGCGGCCTTTGCCTGCTGAATTGTTCTAAACTATTAATGTGATCTCTCATGTTTCAAGTCAGGCGGTCGCCCTTTGCCTTTGTTATCCGTCGAGAAACAATTAACATTCCGGTTCATTCCTGTGCTGCTATTCTGTGCCTGCCTTGCCGGCTGCCACACGTACAAACTGCACTCCAACGGAGTTACGATTACAACCGTCAACGACAGCCAACAGCGCGTGGACACCATTGAAATTGACTATCCCGGCGGCTCTTACGGCATTGGCTCTCTCGCTCCTGGCGCGTCTCGCGTTCGCTGGATCAAGCCTAACGGCAGCGCTCTCCTGCGCATTGATTTCAACGATGGCAACGGCGAGCATCAGGCAAAGCCATTGACTCTGCAATCGGAAGACTCGGGCGCCGTCGTGCTGCACATTCTGGATGGAGGCAAGGTTTCTGTCGACGATATTCGTAAAAAGTAGAAACGGCTCTATGATATGGGCGGCGCTGGCTATCTGATACCGTCCCTAAGTGTCTGATCTGATCACAGAATAAAAATCATCGTATCTAAGTAGGACATAAATAGGGTCAGAGTCTTTGAAATTTGCCTTATCACCGGCGTTTTATTTTTTACTTAACGAAGACACGATGCTTGCCCGTACTGCCTCCATTAGCTGATCGCGGTCTTTGACCTGGGTGGTTTCAATAGGATCGTGGAAGATCACGCGCGCTGTGCCCGGACGAATGCGTATATTTTCCTTCGGCATCATCTTCAGCGTGTCGAGCACAGTCACCGGCACAATGGGCATGCCGGTATCCAACGCCAGATGAAAAGGCCCCTTTTTGAAGGGCAGCAAATCCCCATCGAGCGAACGCGTACCTTCGGGGAAGATGGTCATGTGCAATCCCGATTTCATCACGTCGGCGGCCTTCCCGATGCTGGCAATGGCAGCATCACGATTATCGCGGTCTACGGGAACGAGCGAAGCCATGCGCATGGCCCATCCCAGAATGGGAATGCGGAACAGCTCTTTTTTAACCAGGACCGACGTCCGTCCCGGCAGCACCGGTATCACAATCGGCGGATCCAGATTGGAAACGTGGTTGCTCATGAAGATGTAGCTGCGCGCGCGGTCCAGCTTTTCACGCCCTTCGGTCTCGACCTTCACGCCCGCAATGCACAATGCGCTGCGAACTCCGATCATGGCAACGCGGTAAAGAAAATTGGCCTTACCGGTGATCAACGTCCAGGGAAAGGTAATCAGCGCAGCGGTGGGGATAAAGAATATGACAAATGCGAGTGCCAGCGATGTTCGAATCACGGATGCGGCCGCTCCGCTTCTCCCGCAAACCAGGCGGCACGGCGCGCGCGCTGCTGCGGCGTGACCGTAGCGCTCTCTAGAATCGAAACCTCATCTTCTTCCCTGCCTGCCAGCTTGATCTTGATCTCGCGCGTGCCTTTGCTTCCGGCAATCTTGAGTTTTATTGGGTCCCCTGCATGCAGGGTGGCAATCAGGATTTCCAGATCAGAAGTCACGTCTTTTCCGTTGAGTTGTAAGATCACATCTCCCGGAGCCACGCCTGCCTTTTGCGCCTGGCCGCCCGGCTCGACCCCCACGACTAGAACCTGCCGCTTCGAGTTCCGCAGCGAATCAATACCGGCTGTGGGCGCCAGCGTCTTCACCTGCACCAGCTTGTACCCAACCGTGGCCAGCAGATCGTCATATGGCAGCTCTTCCAGGCCGGAGACGTAGGCGCGAAAAAACCATCCGAAATCCCTCCCTGTCACCTCTTCAGCCGCCGCCCGTACGCCGTCGGAATCGTTGAAGAAACGGCCCTGCTTGGCATAGTGCTGGTTCATCCACTGGAAAACTTCGCGCAACGATTTTTGTCCATTGCTCTCCCTGCGAATGGCCAGGTCAAGAAGCACGCCCAGAACCTGTCCCTTGTTGTAGTACGAAATGCTGCGCTCCGGAGAACGGTACGGCGCGTATTTCTCCAGCCAGGCATCCAGGCTGGATTCTTCTGCAGACTGAGTGCGGTGCGCCGGCCGAAGCTGCAAAGTATGAATCTCGCGCGCCACCTCGGCCAGATACTCTTTTTGATCGAGGATGCCCGCGCGCAGCAGCACAATTTCCTGCACGGTGTTCGTCACCCCTTCGCTGAACCATAACGCCCGGGTGTAATTTTCGTGCACATAGTCAACCGGCTCAAGCGAGGCCGGACGTATCCGCTTCACGTTCCATAGATGAAAAAACTCATGCGCGGTCACGCGCGGCATCGAGAGCGCGTCCTCTTTCAAAGTGTCTGCGGCAAGATCGATGGCCGTGCAATAAGAGTGTTCCATGCCGCCACCGCCGTTATTGCTGCGCGGAAAATGATAGATGAAAAGATACTGGTTGAATGGCCGGTCTTTCATCCAGTCCACTTCAGCGGCCACAATTTTCCTGATCGCATCTTGCAGCGCTTTCATGTCATAGTCGGCGGTATCCGCATCGACGACAATGCGATATGTCGCCCCACCGAGTTGGAATGCCGCTTCACGAAAATTGCCTGCTTCAACCGGCGAATCCACGAGCTGGTCATAGTTCTCGGCGGCAAATTCATAATCCGTGCGTGCCTCGGGTTGCTGACCGTGCAGGGCGGTTGCTATCTGCCAATGCGAGGGGACCTGGGTAAAAGTCACTGTCGCCTGCCACTGGCGAGCATCTGTGGGATAGGCCAGCACCTCGGCCAAATTCAAAAAAGCGTGCTCGCTGTTAAGCTGCGCGCCGTAAGGGCCGGGCTGGTTGGCAAAAATATCGTATTCCACATCGAAACCATCTTGGGCGTTGCTGACGCGCCATGTTGTCTTATCAATCTTGCTCACCGGCAGCGGATGATGTTGGAAATCCGCAGCCTCCACGACGCGCACGTTCTGGGCAAAATCGCGTATCTGGTACAACGTATTCCAGGCAGGAAGCTGGATATCGCGCTCGGCCGTCGTACCTGGAACATGAATGCTCACATGCAACAGGTGCTCGTCTGGGTTGGCCAGCGCAACCGTGTAGGCTACCGATGCCGCCAGAGCGTTTGCCGGAATAAGAATGAGAACGCAAAAAAGCAAGCGCTGAAAGGTTCGGGCGATGGGAATCAGGCAGGCACTCCGCTTTGTTTTTTGAGCTGCTGCGGCAGCTTTTCATAGATACCGCCAAAGCCACCGTTGGAAAGAATGGCGACCACGTCTCCCGGTTTCAATTCGGGAACAATCGCGGCAACGATGGCGTCGGCATCGGCCAGCTCGCGCGCCGCTTTACGCATGGCCCGTAGTCCGGCCACGATCGCCTTCGGTTCCAGCCGCTCGGCATCGGGCACAGCTTCCGGACGAAAAACGCTGGCCACCACAACCTCATCCGCCAATGAGAGGCTCCGCACCAGGTCTTTTTCAAAGATCTTGCGGCGCAAGGTATTGGACCGGGGCTCGAAGATCGCCCACAATCTACGCCCTTTATAGCGCGTGCGCACAGCTTCCAGCGTAGCCGCTATCGCCGTAGGATGATGGGCAAAATCATCGATGACTGTAATGCCGTTGATCTCTGCCTTCACCTCCAGGCGGCGCTTCACGCTCTTGAAGCTGCGCAAAGCCTCGGCAATGGCAGGCGCTTCTACTCCGTAGGAGGCCGCAATGGCGGCTGCTCCTGTGGCGTTCAAGACGTTATATGCGCCCGCCAGGGGGAACTCGAATTCCGCCCAGGGACTTCCCTCACGCAATACCGACCACGTAGTTTGGTCGGAAGCCAGATTCAGATTCACCACCCGCCAGTATGCCTGCTCAGAAAAGCCATAGAGCTCAACCGGACTGAAGGCCTTGCTGACGCATTCTTTCAAGTTGTCGCTGCCATCATAAGCAATGATGCGTCCACGGCGGGGCACCAGGTTTACCAGGCGCTTGAACGCGGTCTTCACCGCGTCCAGGTCTTTATAAATGTCGGCATGATCGAATTCCACGTGCGTCAGCAGCAGCGCTGCCGGCATGTAGTGCAGGAATTTTGGTCCTTTGTCGAAGAAGGCAGTGTCATACTCGTCGCCTTCAAGAATGAAGTGCTTTCCCTGCTTCACCGCAAAACTGCTGCTGAAATTTTCGGCAATGCCTCCGATCAAAAATGACGGCATCAGGCCGGCCGACTGAAAGATCCACGCCAGCATTGATGTCGTGGTAGTTTTGCCGTGAGTTCCGGCGACCACAATAGGTTCACGGCTGCGCAGAAAATATTCCTGCAACACCTGGGGCAACGATCGCATGGGGATGCGTTCATCCAGAACATATTCCAGCTCGGGGTTGCCGCGTGAGATCGCGTTTCCCACTACGACCAGGTCAGGACGCGGCTTCAGGTTGGCTTCCGCATAAGGCTGGGCAATAGGAATTGAAAGCGATGCCAGAAAATCGGACATGGGCGGATAAGCGGCCGCGTCTGAGCCCGTCACCTGCACGCCGCGTTGTTTCAGCATGCCCGCGAGCGAAGCCATTGCCGTGCCACAAATCCCAATGAGATGTATGTGCTGATTTTCCATGGGTTATCAATTCGCAGGCAGCGAAAAAATCCATTCCTTGTCATTCCGACACGAAGTGAAGGAATCCATCAGATGCCGAGCACTTATCGTGCTATGTCTGAATTCCTGAAAGCTCACAGGGATTCCTCCCCCCGGCTTGGCT
>DASREY010000116.1:0-12573 GCA_035651775.1 Terriglobales bacterium | reverse complement strand
GCGCACAAATTGCACGCCTGTTTGCAGGGCATAAACAAAGCCGGAGCAGGCCGCCGATACGTCAAAGCCCCAGGCCCCCTTGGCGCCCAATTTATCTTGTACCAGGCAGGCGGTGGAGGGAAACAACATGTCAGGCGTGACTGTGGCCACAATGATGGTATCCACTTCCGTAGCGCTGATTCCGCGTTGGGCCAGCACCTTGCAAGCCGCTTGCACGGCCAGGTCGCTGGATGCAACTCCCTTTTCCGCGATGTGGCGCTCGCGGATACCGGTGCGATCTACAATCCATTGATCGCTGGTCTCTACCATCTTTTCAAGGTCGGCGTTGGTAAGAATCTTGGGCGGAACATAGGTTCCCAGTGCCGTGATCCTAGCGCCTAATAGATTTTGCAAATGTAATGTCTCCAAACTTATGAAGAGCCGAGCGGTTCAGATACTCGCCGCACCCTGAAGTGCTGCCTGGAAGGCCAGTTTGCCAGGCACCGGGGTACCCGCTGCACACGCACGAGCCCGTTACCGTTGCTTCCTTCCGGACCTGGCGGGGTTGGCGGGATTGCGTTGCGCGGGACCCAATGCCTGACAAATGATTTTATCAAATGCCGTCGAAGCAGCCCGTTTCTGATCGAGAAACACCGTAACTGCCGGGGTACAATAATGCTGTGTCTTCCGGCTCGGCAGTGCGCATACGGGCTCCTTTGGCGATCGAACGCTTCTTTGATGCCTCTCTCTACCTGCTGATCGCAACCGGATTTCTTACCCTCGCCAGCACCGGCAAGCTGGACCTGCTCTCGCTCATATTTATCGCTGCCGCCCTCATCGTTCGGGGCGTCTTGCTTGTGCGCGGACGCGAGTTCAAGATCTCGGAGCGTTATACCAATTACGCCACCCTGCTCTATGTGCTTTTTTATGCCGCCGATTTTTTCCTGCTTTCCGGAAATTTCGTATATGCCACCGTTCACCTGGTGCTGTTCATCATGGTCATCAAGATGTTTTCGGCCCGGCGTCAGCGCGACAATCTGTATCTTGCGCTGCTTTCATTTCTCATGGTGCTGGCGGCGGCGGTGCTCACCGTAGACAGCACCTTCTTTTTTGCTTTCCTGCTGTTTCTCATTCTGACCGCGACCACCTTTTTGAGCATGGAGATGAAACGCTCGGCCGAGGCGGCCAGCGCCCAGGCGCGTGAAGTTCCCGAGGCCAGTGTTTTAGGCCGCGCGGTGCTGGTTGCCGCCGTGGTCCTCGTGATAAGCATTGCCTTGGCAGCGCCCCTTGTGTTCTATGTGCTTCCCCGCACCGGCAACGGCTACCTGAGCCAGCTTGCGCAAAGCAATGACGTGCTTACCGGGTTCGGAAACGAGGTCCAGCTTGGCCAGATTGGTGAGATCAAGCAATCGAGTGCGATCATTATGCACGTACAGATTTACGGCGACACTCGTGGCAGCTTCTCTAATTTGAAGTGGCGCGGCATAGCGCTGGGACTTTTTGACGGCCACAAATGGAGCAATCCTCTCATGCCCGTTGCCGTCGTGCGTGGCGCTTCAGCGCGCTTTCACTTGTTACCGCAATCGGAAGCGGGGCCGGATCCGGAAATTTCAACCAGAGATTCGCGCACACATCTCATGTTGACCTACCGCGTCATCATGGAGCGGGTGGCGACAAATGTCTTCTTTCTGGCTCCCTTTGGAAAGTGGATTGGTGGCGACTATCGTTCTGTTACCCAAGACCACGCTGCGTCCGTCTTTACGGATGAGCCCATTGGTATCTACCAGGCGCAATCCGATATCTCAGAGATTGATCCAGGGCTGCTGCGCCGCGCTTCGGGCGAGTTTCCTCCCGAGATTGCGCTCAACTATTTGCAGTTGCCCAAACTCGATGCCCGCATTGCGCCACTGGCGGCCCGGATTACCGCCGGCAAAACCAACAACTATGATCGCGCCCGCGCCATTGAGGACTACCTGGGAGCGCACTACGGATACACTCTGAAGCTTTCCCAGACCCCGCCGGAAGATCCTCTTGCAGAATTTCTGTTCATCCGCAAACAGGGGCACTGCGAATATTTTGCCTCCGCCATGGCCATCATGCTGCGGACATTGCATATACCTTCGCGCGTGGTGAACGGCTTCCGCAGCTCCCAGTTTAACGATCTGACTTCCAGCTATATCGTCCGCGCCAGCGAAGCCCATACCTGGGTGGAAGTCTATTTTCCCGGCTACGGCTGGAGTACCTTCGACCCGACTCCGCCCGATCCCAACCCTGCTTCGCTGCTGCGTTCCTCCCGCATGAGCTTGTATCTGGATGCACTGGGCGAGTTCTGGCGTGAATGGGTCATCAACTACGATTTCAATCGTCAAAATAATCTGCAGATCAGGATGTTCTTAGTCTCGCGCAGCAATCTCTTCTCCTGGAGATTGGCAGCCCTGCGCAAGTATTACAAGCTGCTGAACAGCGCGCGCCCCACCGACCTGCGGCGAACGCTGCGGCGTTACGGTGCGATTCTGGCCGGGGTAGTCCTGTTGCTGTTGATTGCCGCAAATAGCCGCAAAGTGCTCTCCTCGTGGCGCAAGCATCGGATTGCCGCCAAGCCGGAACAGGCGCCGCGCGCCGCCGCTTCCATTTGGTATGAACGCATGACGGCATCGCTGGCCCGCCGGGGCTGCGAAAAACAACCGGCGCAAACCCCGGCAGAGTTCGTGACTTCCATTCTCGACCCGGAACTGCGCCGCGCGGTTTCCATATTTACCCAGCACTATCACCGCGCACGTTTTGGCGAAATGGCAGAAGATGCCAGGCGTTTGCCGGAGCTGTATGAGGAAGTGGAAACAGCCGGGCGGCGGTAGAGAATATGAACCGCGGAAGAATTGAGTAATCGGGTAATTGCGTAATTTGGTAATTGTTTATTTGCGCATAAGTTTCAATTACACAATTGCCCGATTACACAATTACTCAATTTTCTCCGCGCCTCCGCGTCTCCGCGGTAAAAACTTTGCCAATGTTAAAATAGAAAGATTGCATGTCCTCCAAAACCACAATTGAGGCCCCTTCTCCTTCGGTGCATTCCCCCGTGAAGGTGGGTTTTGTCAGCCTGGGGTGCCCCAAGAACCTCGTTGATAGCGAGGTCATGATGGGGATGCTGGCCGCTGCCGGCGCCCAAATCACGCCGCGCGCCGATGAGGCGGATATCATCGTCGTAAATACCTGCTCGTTCATTGACACCGCCAAGCAGGAATCGGTGGATACCATCCTGCAAATGGCGCAGCACAAGACTTCACCGGAAAATCCCACCGGACGCGCGAAGAAGCTGATTGTTGCCGGCTGCCTGGTCGAGCGCTACCGCAACGAGATTCAAAAAAATATTCCGGAAGTTGACGCGGTTGTGGGCACAGGCGAGCTGCAACAAATCATCGCCAGTGCCGGATTAACCCGCCCAGCCGCGCCATCGCCGCAGGATTTTTCGCCATTCAAGATTTTCACTTCGCGTCCAGAGGCAACGTATTCCCAGCCTGAAGGTCAGCCAGCCTCTCGTGCTGAAGGTGACGCTCGCCAGGCAGCCGGACGCTTCGCGCGCAACGAATGGGATGGCGCGATTGCCGACCTGCCGAACTACCTGTACGACGAAACCACGCCGCGCATACTGGCCACCCCGCGGCATCTGGCATATATCAAGATTGCCGAAGGATGCGACCACCCTTGCAGCTTCTGCATCATCCCGCAATTGCGCGGAAAATTCCGCTCCCGCAGGTTCGAATCGGTTGTGGCAGAAGCCCAACGCCTGGCGCAAAGCGGAGTGCGCGAAATCACCCTCATCGGGCAGGATACAACCTGCTATGGTGAAGATCTTGGCTTAAAAGACGGCTTGGCTCTCCTGCTCGAGCGGCTGGCTGAAATTGATGATCTTCGCTGGGTGCGCTTCCTGTACGCCTATCCCAACAAGATCACCGGACGCTTGCTGGAAGCTATCGCTTCTAATCCGAAAATATGCTCTTACATTGATGTTCCTCTGCAACATGCCTCAGGCCCGGTGCTCAAGAGCATGAAGCGTGGCAGCAACGCCGATATTTTTCTGCGATCGATTGAGAAGATGCGGCGCACGGTTCCCGCTCTGACACTGCGGACTTCCTTTATCGTGGGCTTCCCCGGAGAAAGCGACCGAGACTTTGAAGAGCTATGCGATTTTGTACGCGCCGCCGAGTTCGACTGGATGGGGGCCTTCGCCTATTCCGATGAAGAGGGCGCGAAAGCGTTCCATTTGCAGGAAAAAGTGCCGCAGCGTGTCATTGAGGGCCGTCGCAAAAAACTGATGCAGATTCAACGCCAGATCAGCAAGCGCAAGAAGCGCTCTTTACTGGGCAAGCAGTTCGATATTGTTCTCGAAGGCGAATCGCAGGAGACGGAATTACTCTGGGAAGGCCGCACCGAGATGCATGCCCCGGAAATCGACGGCAAAGTTTTTGTTAACGATTTCGGCGCTTACGAAAATCCTCAACCCGGCCAATTCCACCGCTGCGAAATCACTGAAACCCACGACTATGATTTGGTCGCTCGGCTGGTGTAGCAGTACTCGATATTCCCAGTTACGGTTGCGATTAAATTTCTAAACCTATTCAAAAAGGAGATATGCCTGGCGGCTCCCCCGAAGAGCTTCCAGGCATTTTCTCATTGCAACTCGAATTGTTGTTGGCCTTTTCAGTTGCATCACATAGGAGTAGTGAAGGGTGCATGAATTTCGTTTCAGATTGAACTTTGCACATTGACCGTGGTTCATTTCTCCTTGATTTTTGTTGGTAATCCGCGATAAAGTCTCGTTAGCTCTCGCGATCAACTCCCACCTCTATTACTACTTTCATCTCCGAACGCATATTTTCGGCTGTTTGCATCAAATGCTGTGCGATATACAGCGGTAAGGGAGCATGTAACACAAGATATTGTGCGTTTAATGCTTGACCGTTATTAACTTCCTCGGTACATTAGGCAGCAATGGTTGTGTTCCCGATCCTTGTCCAGCCGCGGGGATTGGCTTATTTGTCTGCGAAACAAAACAAAAGCCGGCACTCTCATGCAATCTAAGTAAGTGGTGGGAGCACCGGGCCGACTGGGGAGAACGTTTTGCTTAAATTAAAGAAGTTGCAGATTCTCGGGTTTAAGTCCTTCTGTGACCGTACCGAACTACGGTTTCAGGGCGACGGCGTGGCCGCTATTGTGGGGCCGAACGGCTGCGGAAAATCCAATATTGCAGACGCCATCTCCTGGGTGTTGGGCGAGCAGTCAGCCAAGAGCCTGCGCGGTTCGCGCATGGAAGATGTAATTTTTATTGGGACACGCGACCGCAAGCCCACCGGCATGGCCGAGGTCTCCCTCACCCTGATTGATCCCAATGAATACGAGGGTAAGACTGACTTCACAGAACCGGAAATCGATATCCAGAACGATCTTTCCGACGATTGGGATGAAGCCAGCGAGCGTGCTGTCGCCGCGGAAGACACCGAGCGCCACATCGCTGAAGTCCAGCCGCTGGGGCCGGAAGAGGTGCTCATAGAAGGTGCCCCAGCCAACGACGGTGCTGGACCAGAAAATGCGGACGCAGCAAATGCGGAACACAACGACCAGCAGTTGGTTGCCGAAGAATCTCCCCAACAGAGTGTCGAAAGCAACATGGCAGAGCCTCAACCCACGGACGCTTCGGCCAGCGAGAATGCTCCGCAGCACGTCGTTCTGAAAATCCGCCGCCGCAAGTTCAAGACCACGCAATTCAAGGCCGGCGAGCTTGTGGTCACGCGTCGCCTGTTCCGCTCCGGTGAGAGCGAATACCTGTTGAACGGCAAGTTGTGCCGCCTGCGCGACATTCAAGATATCTTCATGGGAACCGGTCTCGGGCCGGAGTCCTATGCCATCATCGAGCAGGGCCGCATTGGCCAGATTCTGAGCAGCAAGCCCTACGACCGGCGGGCGATCATAGAAGAAGCGGCCGGCATTACCAAGTTCAAGACCAAGAAGCGGCTGGCTGAGGCGCGATTAGAGCAATCCAAGCTGAACCTGGCTCGCATCAACGACATCTTCGACGAAGTTACCCGCCAGATGAATTCCCTCAAGCGCCAGGCGTCCAAAGCCGAGCGCTATGCCCGGCTGCGCGATGAGATGCGCGAAAAGCTTCGCCTGGTATTGGCCAGCAAGTTCACCCAATTGCAGCGGGAGTCGGAGCAACTGGAATCTGAGCTGGCGCAAATCACCGCCGAAATGCACGAGAAAAATGAAGCCGTGCAGGCGCTTGAAGCTGAACATAGCGAGCGTTCGCAGCGCGGTTACGCCATCGAAGAAGAAGGCCGTCGCAACACAGAACATCTGAACACGCTTGCCATGGAGATGGAGCGCAGCACCTCGCGCCAGCGCACCAACGAAGAACGTTGCGCAGAACTTGAAGCCCGCTCCGCCGCAGCCCTTGCCGAGCTGGAACGCACACGCGAACAGCTTGGCGGATTGCAGGCTGAACTCAACAGCAACCGGTCGGTATTGGAATCGGCTGCGGCTGATGTGGCCGCGGCGCAGAGCGAAGCTGACTTGCGCCAGAAAGAGGCGGCGGCGGCGAATGAAACATTAGTTGCCACCGAACGCGAGCAGGAGACCCGGCGCACCGCGATTATGCAGGCGGTAGCTGCGGCCTCCGCCGTCCACAATCGCATGGCCAAAGCGGAAGAGCATAGTGCGGCCCTGGAGCGCGAGCTGCATCGCTTGCAGCAAGAGGCTGCCGCAGCCGGATCACAAATTGAAGCCTTTGGCGGCAGGCGCGGGCAGCTTGCGTTTGAATTTGAGTCCGTCTCCCAGCGGGTTTCGGGTTTGGCTACGCAGATTGCCGAAGCCCAGGGCCAGATCGAAGAAAAGAAAGCTGCTGAGAGCCGGGCCAAGCTGCGTCTCGATACGCTGCGTTCCGAGTATGCTTCCGCGTTGGGGAAAAGAGGGGCGCTCGAAGCGTTGATCGCCGAGCACGGCTACAGCACCGAATCCGTAAAGCGCCTGTTCCAATCGGGAGCCATCGAAAAAGGTTTTGCTCCGGTGGGCGTCCTGGCCGACTTTCTTGAAGTTGACGACCAGTACGAGCGCGTAGTGGAAGATTTTCTTCGCGACGAGTTGAACTACATCGTCGTCAAGTCCTGGGATGTAGCCGACCAGGGTCTGCAAATCCTGCGCAACGACGTGGACGGGCGCGCCACCTTCATGGTGCATTCGGAAGATACACAGCAAAAATTTTCTTTCCTGGTGGATGCAAATGCGCGCTCGGCCGTTCGGCGCGACGCAATCGTGCCCTTGAAACAATGTATCCGCGTGCTGAATGGTTTTGGAAGATCTCTGGAAGCCATTCTTCCCAAGCTGGGCAATGGCTACATCGCTCCCGATTCTTCCACCGCGCGCGAGATGGCCATGGAAAATCCGGGCGCATTCTTCCTCGCGCCCAACGGCGAGACCTTCCACAATGTCACCGTCACCGGTGGCAAGCAGCGTATGGAAGGGCCGCTCTCCATGAAACGAGAATTGCGCGAAGTGCAGCGCAGCCTTGCCGAGATGGAACAGACATTGCGCGCCGACGAAGCTTGTGCAGCGCTATTGGCCAAAGAAATTACCGCTCTCACTTCCCTGCTGGCGAGGCTCGATGAGGAGAAACGCGAGGCGGAAAAGCTGGCGTTGACATCCGGACACGCTCTGCAACAACTTGAAGCCGAGTTGGAGAAAACCCAGCAACGCATGGGGACCTACCAGGCAGAGATCAGCCGGGTTCAATCCGAGCGCGAGGAAGCGCAACGGATAGTTGCAGAGATGCAGGAGGAATCCGCGCAGCACGAATTGCGCCGTAAAGACTTGGAAGCTGAGGTTGCCAACATTCAATCCAATGTCGCGGCCATGAAGGAATCCCGCGACCTGGCGGTGCAAACCGCATCGCAAATGTCCGCGCGTGTGGCGGCGTTGGAAGAGCGGCGCATCGCGGCGTCTTCCGCGCTGCAACGGATCGAGACTCTCGTTTCCGAGGTCAATGCGCGCGTAGCCTCGCTGGAAGCGCAAATCGATTCGGCGCGGGCTGAGAAGCAACAGCGCCTGGCGGAAAACGTGCGCCTGGCAGAGCAGCTCGCAACGTATACTGCCGAGCGGCAGCTTGCCGAAGTGCGCGGCGTTGAACTGCACAAAGAATCTGAGCAGGTGCGTGCCCGAATGGCCGGGATCGAGCAGCAATTGCGCGAGGTGCGCCAGTTGCTCGATGCTGCCCGCGACCGTCGCGGTGAAATCTCCGCGGCTGTGGCCAAGCTGACCTCAGACGCCGAATACATGGCCGAGACCTGCCGCAACGAACTTAGCCTGAGCCGTGAAGAGTTGTTGGCAGATGGGAATGTTGGCCGGGTGGAAGGTGATGAACTCGCCCAACAGGACACCGTCTATCGTGAGATGCGGACCAAGCTGGAGAACATGGGTCCGGTCAATATGATGGCGCTGGAAGAGTACAAGGAGACGGCCGAACGCCATACATTCCTCGAAACCCAGCGTAAAGACCTGCTCGATTCCATCGAGAACACTTTGAATTCGATTAAAGAAATCGACGCCATCTCACGCCAGAAGTTCGAAGAAGCCTTCGAGCGCATCAATGAGAATTTCCAGTTTACCTTCCGCAAGCTGTTCGGCGGCGGGCAGGCATTCATGCGGCTGACCGACCAGGAGAACAGCAGCGAAAGCGGCATTGACGTTATTGCCTCGCCTCCCGGCAAGAAATTGCAGAATGTTCTGCTGCTTTCCGGCGGAGAAAAGGCGCTCACCGCGTTGTCGTTGCTGGTCGGCATCTTCCAGTATCAGCCCAGCCCCTTCTGCATTCTCGATGAAGTGGACGCTCCCCTCGACGAAGCCAATGTCGGACGCTTCACCGAGCTGGTCAGAGAAATGAGCGTACAAACCCAGTTCGTGATCATTACTCACAATAAGAAGACCATGAGCATCTCGCCGACTCTCTACGGGGTGACCATGCAGGAGCCAGGCGTCTCCAAGATTGTCTCCGTACGCTTCGGCGGAGAAGCCAAAGCCGCCAGTTAGCAAAGAACCTTGCATGAGGGGATGATTCTCAGTGACTGCGGAGCTGGATATTTGTTGGGCTTTTAGAGTTCTGTGTGAGACCTCGATGATGAACAACTCCGAACGGGTGACGGGTTATAGCCCAGCGCTTCAGGTGCGTACAGTGATGCTAGTCTCGTAGGGACGACGCCCTTTAGGTTCTCACGCAAGTTCCAGCCCTTTGCTTACGACAATCCAACCATCTCCAGAGCTCGCAACACCGATTTAATTCATCCTGTAAAATTCCGAGCTGCCACTTTATCCACACGTTATCCACAGCTCCGTTGCTTCTCCACGCATCAAACCTTCAAAGAATTCTGCATTGAACTAAAAATTCAATTTCTGTCAACTGTTTTTCAGCCAAAAATTCTTGCACAATAGGTCAAGTGATCAAGTGGTCATGTTGACAAATTTTTTTCTGAGGTTAGAATACGCCACTGTCTTCTAGTAAAAGTTCTGTGAATATCCGAGCCGACCATCCCGTCTTATTGCAAACCGATTTCGCGGACCTGGAACTTTACGCCAGCGGTAAAGTCCGTGACGTCTACCGTGTGGACAACGAACATTTGCTCTTTGTGGCGACCGATCGCATCTCGGCGTTCGATTATGTCCTCGCTTCCGGCATTCCTCACAAAGGCCGCGTGCTCACCCAGATGTCTTTGTTCTGGTTTGATTTTTTGAAGAGTGTTACCCAGAACCATCTGGTGACGGCCAACGTGAAGGAGTATCCCGCGCATCTGCAAAAATATCGCAACGAGCTGTCGGGCCGTTCCATGCTGGTGGTGAAGGCAGACATGATTGCCGTCGAGTGCGTCGTGCGCGGCTACATTTCAGGCTCTGCCTGGAAGGAATATAAGCAGAACGGCACGGTGTGCGGCATTAAGCTGCCGGCGGGGCTGAAAGAATCCGATAAGCTGCCCGAGCCCATTTTCACTCCTGCCACCAAGGCGCTCAGCGGGCATGACGAGAATATCTCGTTCGAGGAGATGGTCAAGCGCGTCGGCGGCGATTTGAGTAAAAAATTACGCAGCTTGAGCCTGGAAATTTATACCAAGGCTGCCGAGTACGCCGCTGGCCGCGGCATTATCATCGCAGACACAAAGTTTGAATTCGGTAATACGCCCATGGGGTTGGTGCTGGGCGATGAGGTGCTTACGCCTGATTCCTCCCGCTTCTGGCCGGCGCAGAGCTATCAACCTGGGCGTGCGCAGGATTCTTACGACAAACAGTACGTGCGCGATTATCTGGAGGAGATTCGCTGGAACAAGCAGCCTCCGGCTCCGCCGCTTCCTGAGAAGGTTGCGGCGCGCACAACGGAAAAGTACGTGGAAGCGTACCGGTTGCTGACCGGACGGGACCTGGACCTCTCCTAAGCATGACCGCTTTCGATTGGGGGCTGATTGCCATCGTTGTGTTGTCGGCGTTAATGGCGGCGGCCGAAGGTTTTTTCTTTGAAATATTTTTTCTGGCGGGCTCGGTGCTGGGCTATCTTCTCGCGGCATGGGAATATGCCCGGGTTGCACCTTGGTTCTTGCAACTTGTCAGCGCGCAATGGGTGGCCAACACGGCCGGCTTTTTGACTGTATTTTTTGCCGTCATCCTGCTGGCCGGGATGGCAGGACGTATAGCGCGGTGGATTTTTAAGGAAGCTGGATTGCAGTGGTTTGACCGGGCATTGGGCGCGGCCTTCGGTTTAGCGCGCGGAATTGTAATTGCCACGGTCGTGGTCATGAGTGTGGTTGCATTTTCTCCAGGGGTGGAAATGGTTTCTCAATCACAAGTTGGACACTACTTCCTGGTATTTGGCTACGGAGTCAGTTGGTTGGCGCCATCGGAGCTGCGAGGACGATTGAAAGAAGGGATCAGGAAAGTGAATGCGTTCGTCCTTGAAGAAGAGAGCCGCCACCGCCAGGAGAAAACACCCGGCCACTAGATGGGTTCCTGGTTGGTTCGGACAGCAGATTCAAGATATGTGTCAGGCCCGACTTTATCTGGCTTTGTATCAGGGCACGACTTAATGGTGCGAAGGAGCCACAAATCAGGGCTTTAGCCCCTGAGGTCGCTCCTAAAATTGCGTAATGACATTTGGAATACGCCCATAAGACATGGAAGCATTTGCATACGATAGGAATTAATTTCATATAACCGATTCAGGATTAGGAAGAGAGGCGCTCAGGTGAAAGACCAACTCGAAGCTCTGGTTCAGCAGATGCATAAAAGCGGCATTCTTTACTCCGAGGCTGTACGCGAGTTCAAAAAACGTTTTATCTGGACTGTCCTTCAGGAGAACAGTGGCAACCAGTGCAAGGCCGCGCGTGAGCTGGGCATGCATCGCAATACCCTGAGCCGGACCATTTCTGAGTTGAAAATTGACCTGCGCGCACTGAATGGCATGCGGCGCCCGCCTGCGAGTGCTCGTCCGGTTGTCGTGGAGAAAAAAGCCGTGCGCTAGGCCTGCAAGCTTTACGCATTGGAGGCGGCAGGTTCCGCTTTTCGTTGTGGGCCATGGATGCGGACGATTTTCACTTTACGTCCTTCAATCTCAATAATTTCCGCAATTTCCGCGACCGCCTGGGGATCAGCCGGTTCCCTTTCCACTGCCATGACGCCAATGGCCTGGTTGCGTCCCGAGTTTTTGGCGATGTACAAGGCGCGATCTACAAGAGTCAGGACTTCTTCCATGGAAAGCGCCTCTGGAGCCGAGCGCAACCAGGGAAAGCTTCCCCAACCCACCGAACAAGTGCGAAGCAGCGATTTTCCATTTCCAAGGTTGATGGCTTCAGAGCCCACGCTGGAAAGAATACGGGCCGCCAGGACCTGGGCGTCGCAGCGCTCCGCCCCGCGTGAGACGATCAGAAATTCTTCGCCGCCCCAGCGAATGAGCATGTCTGACGTGCGCACCACGCGAGTGAGGCGCTGCGTCACTTCCATGAGCGCATAATCTCCTACATGATGGCCGTAGACGTCGTTGATTTCTTTAAAATGATCGATATCAATCAGATAAAACACCAGGTCGCGATGATCGGTGCTATGTGAGCCGTCTGAGTATGCGCGAATCACCTGGCTGACATCGGCGACAATCATGCTGTTGAAAAATCTCCGGTTACGCATGCCGGTTAAAGGATCGGTCAGGGCTGCCTCTGCGAGCTCGCGGTTTGCCGCAGCTAACTCGACGCTGCGGGCTGCCACAGCGGCCTCCAGGCGCTTACGATCGGCATTCAGAGCGGCGGTTCGAATCCTGAACATCAGGGAAATCAAAAACATCAGGAGGCCGAGCCCCAGCACCCGGGCCCACCAGCGCTCCCACCATGCGGGACGGATAGAAAAGGAAAATGTGGCAGGCGCGCTCCATTCATTTCCATCGAGGCGGCAGGAAACCTCGAATCCGTAAGTACCTGCAGCGAGCGACGGATAGCGCACCTCTCGCAACGCGGTTTCGGTGAACTCAGATTCCAGGTCTTTGAGCCGGTAGCGGCAGCGGTAACGCTGGGGTTCAAG
>DASREY010000115.1:0-7305 GCA_035651775.1 Terriglobales bacterium | reverse complement strand
CATAATGGTGTGCGCAGAGGGGCCGCGCGTTTCTTTCTTCTTTGGCGTCCATTCAACTTCGTATAGATCCCGGTCGCCTTCTTTGCCCTTCAGCGAAAACCGGCCCAGGCTCACGGTCTTAAACAGATTCAGGTCTTTGATCTGCTCGTAAACCGAATCGGAGATCACGATCTGCTCGGCCGCGGCTACGCTCTCCACCCGCGAAGCTACATTCACTACGTCGCCAAAGACATCGTTGGATTTAACGATACCCAGGCCATAATTCAAGCCGATGCGGATGAATACGTGGTCCTGCTCAGGTTTGGGCGCGTTGAAATCGATCAGTGCCTTCTGCATCTCGATAGATGCCAGCACCGATTCCTTGCAGTCCTCGAATGTCGCCATAATGGCGTCGCCGATGGTCTTGACCACCCGGCCACCGTGCCCCTCGACGATCAGGCGCAGGCTGTCATTGCACTGATGGACCATCATCATACCGGCCGCATCGCCATATTTCTCGAAATAAGCGGTCGAGCCTTTGATGTCCGTAAACATCACTGTGATGGTGCGGCGAAACTTCTCTAACTCAGCCAGTAGCTGGTTATTTCCACGTGACGCCTGAATAATTTGTGTAACGCTGTTCGCCTGCATGTTTCCATTCACGGCTTCTGGCCGCATGCCGTTATAACCCTAGAGTTGACGAACCCCACTCCCAATCCCTTTTCCAGGGTCTTCTGCCTCACTTTCAAGGCAGAAAATTGCATAAATTTCCCTGTCAAAGCCTTATCGTATGCCGGCGGGGGGAGCCCCAAATTACAACTGTATGTCGCTAAAGTTATCACGGAACGCCTACCCTTTAAAAGGTAATGTTTTCGAATGTATAAACCCCAGAACCTCACCAAACTCCCGCTGGGATTGGTTTTGCCGCAGTTTGTCAAGTTGAGCCGGTTGGCAGCGCAACGGGAGCCTTTTGGCGAAATCCTGAGCGAGCGTAGCGAGTCGAAGAATCTTGACCCGCGCTCGGGGTAGCAGTTCAATCTGAAGTAGCGCCGGCGTCTCGCCGGCTTCACTGGGCATCTTGCCCACGCTTTTCTGTGCAGCGACCAATCGTCCTTGAAACCGCCATCGGCCAAAAAACTTAGGGGCGCCCCTCCCTCCCTTGAGAAGAACGCCCCCGAATTCAGCCAGCGCATGTGCTCGCTGGGTTAGAAGTGGAGTTTCACCGCGAACTGGGCGACCCGTGGATCGCCGGCCTGCCCCGCCCGGAAGGTGCCAAAGGCAGAGTTGCCCTGGATTTTATCGAAAGCGCTGATTTGATCGGTGCCGTTCACCGTTCCAGTGCTGGTACTTTCTGGAGCGAAGTTGGGATGATTAAAGATGTTGAAATACTCCACGCGGAATTGAAGTTTCATACGTTCGGTAAGGCCGAAGTACTTGGAGACCGACATATCGGTATCCCACGTGCTCGGCAGACGAAGAAAATTCTTGCTGGTATTGCCGAACGTTCCAAAGATAGCCGGGTTGTTGACCCCGCCTACCTGCGTAGGCTGAAATGCCCCCAGATTGAGCCAGCTCTTGCAGGTCACGGTCACGCCCGTACAAGCAGTTGAGCTATAAGGGCTAACCCCGGGAATGATTGTGCCGCGGTCGTTGCCGATACCGGTATTGGAAATATTTGTCCCTTGCAGAACGCTGATCGGACGGCCGCTCGCTGCTGAAAAGATTCCTCCCCACTCCCAACCGCCCAACAGGTTATGCAACAATCCGTTTCCTGTCGAGAAGATAGGCAACTGCCAGACATACGAGGCGGTGAAAACGTGAGTGTGGTCAAAACCCGACGGCCCGTAATCGAAGCGGTGGCGGTTGGGATTGTTAATGGGTAACGCCGAGTACCCGGTGTCAAAGCCTGAGACGCCCTCGCCAAAAGGCAGATCATCCAGACTTCTGGACCAGGTGTAATTCGCCAGAACGGTGAGCCCCTTCGACATACGCTTCTCCGCGGAGAGCTGCAGGGCATTGTAGTTCCCACTGACGTCATTGATATCCGCTTGCACAGTATTAGAGAACGTGTTCTGTTTGAATGTTCCTCCGCTCCCTACGAAGACCGTACAGTTTGCCAGTCCTGTTCCCGGTTTACAAAGTGGGTTGAACGGCTGCTGGAGAGCCGTACTAGGGGCAGGATTGGAAAAGTTCAGGAATTGTGTTTCCAGAATGTGCCTGCTTTGTGAGCCTACGTAGGCCGCACGCGCCAGAACGTTCCAGGGGAGTTGGCGCTCCAATGTCAGGTTCCATTCATAAATCGTAGGAACCTTATAGTTGCCGCTGGGGTCGTAGGTAACGGCAATCTCATTGAACGGTGGGATATACGCAAAGTTGGTCGGCGCCGGGAACGGGCTGGGGAGCAAACCCTTAAGCGTCGTAAACTGCGTTCCGTTGCAGTGCAGGGTGGCTTGGGTCGCGGCCTGCTGGCACAGCGGGTCGCTAAAGGAGCCGGCCGATGAACTGGCTGTCGGGCCGCTATTGTTGGAGGTTGACAAGATGAACTGCGGGCTGAAGGGCCACTCATCTACATAGCGGTTGCTGAGCATGCCCATCACGCGGCTATCGTAAAAGATTCCGGCGCCGCCACGCACGCTGGTTTTGCCATCGCCAAAAACATCCCAGGCAAAACCAATGCGAGGAGCCCAGCCCTTGAGGTTAGCGCGCAGGGCGTTCTTCGGCATGCCAGGATCGCTCGGAATGCCATTCTGTCCGGAGAAGAAGATGCCTGGAGGCGCGTTCGGATACACTTTGGAGACCGTACCCGCAGCCATGGCCGTAAGATTAACCTGCGCCCAGCGATTTCCGTTATCACTCCAGGGAAGGGCCGGCTCCCAGCGCAACCCCAGATTCAAGGTTAGGCGGGGTGTGATGCGATAGTTATCCTGAACGTACAGGCCGACAAAGGTATCGCGGTTGGCCTTAAACTCACCCGCACCCTGCTGGAAAGCGAAGCCGTTACCCGCGCCGCTACCATCTGACAGAATGCCTGCCAGAAAAAGATTATAGGTAGGGGCATTCGTAAATCCGGTGCCTCCCACAACTGTCGCCAGATAATTATCCGAGTTGCCGAAACCATAGAGCCCCGGCTGATTGAACTGGTTTTTGAGGTCGACCTGGCTCTTCTCGATCGAACCGCCGAAGTGTATGTCGTGTTTTCCCCATTCGTAACTCACATCATCGGACCAGGCGAAGTTATTGCGGGTGAACACGCCAGTTGGATTATCGCCGAAGGTGAATCCATTTTGGACTCCAATACCTTGAATGGCGGAGGGGGTGGGTTCGAACGGAAGTACAGTAGACCCAAATCCAGATGCGTTGATGGCACTGGGTGAAGGTCCTCTATCAGCGACCTCGCGTGAGAAGCTAAAGCGCGCATCGTTGATGAAACGCGGCGAGAAGATGTGCGTTTCGTGGATCAGGGCATTCTGCGCTGTAATATCGTTGGTAGCGTCCGTATAGGCCACCAGAAGCAGCGGATTGAAGACTGGGGCCTTTGTAAACCGATCAAATTCATACCGCATTGTTAGATTATCGTTCTTGCTAATGGCGTGATCGATCTTACCCATCCCAGAATCAAAAGTTTCCGTATCGGGCTTTGAGAAAGCCACAGTCGGGTTTGAGCCTGCCGGTATTGGGCCAGCCAGGCTGAATTTTGCCGCTGAGCCTAAGTAAGCTCCTGTTGCCGGATTAATTCCCAGCATCGTCGCTACAGCCGGATCAATGACTCCTGGCGTACCAAATGGGCCTTTGGTCAGAAAATTGTTGATGTCGGTCTGTCCGGGGACCTTCGCGCTTCCCAACGCCAGATTGCGAAACTCCGTGCGCTGATATCCAGCAAAGAAGTACGTCTTGTTGTGGATAATCGGGCCGCCGATGGTGCCGCCGTATTGATTGCGCTTCACCGAGTCCTGCGCAGTCGGCGTGGCAAAGAAGTTCTGCGCATTGAAGGCCGGGTTGCGGTTGAATTCAAACAGGTCGCCATGAAAGCTGTTGGTCCCCGATTTGGTGACCACGTTCACCACGCCGCCGGCATTTTCGCCGTACTGCGCGCTGTAGTTGGTGGTCTGCACGCTGAATTCCTGCAGGTTGTCCGGGAACGGGAACGGCTGGTTGACGTTGGTGTATTCGTCAATATAGTTGCCGCCGTCGAGCTGATAGCTGATCGTATTCTGCCGCGCGCCGTTCACCGAATAGGTCACCGCGCTGGGGAAGGTTTTGGTCGCGCCCTGGTCCGCGCCGCCGTTGGGAGAGTTGACCGCGCCCGGCACCAGCAGCGTGAGTGTGGCTGCGTTGCGTCCGTTAAGCGGCAGCTCCGAAATGCGCTGTTGCTCGATTACCTGCTTGATGGTTGGAGTCGAGGTGTCAACTGCGAGCGCGTTGCCGGTTACTTCCACAACCTCGCTCGGGTTGCCGACGGTGAGCTTTGCATTCAGCGTAAGCGCCTGGTCGGCGAGCAATGTGATTTTTGTTTGCGTGAACGTGCGAAAGCCCGGCGCATCTACACTCACCGTGTAGTCGGTCGGCCGCATGGAGTTAAAGATATAGTATCCCTGCGCATCGGTGGTCGCGCTGCGCGAAAGTCCGGTGCCTGTTTCGGTAGCTTTGACCTGAGCAGAAGGGACAACCGCGCCTTGAGGATCGGTGATTGTTCCGGCGATGCTTCCTAAACCTTGTGCAAACGAAAACCCCGGAACTGCGAGGACTGCCAGCAGAACAAAAATTAGCTTTTTCATTTTTCCCCCTAAACCCTTACAGTTTTTTTTACGGGGCTCTTTGCAATCTGCGCCCCGAAGTAATGGCCGCACCAATGTAGGCCTTTTTCATGGCCGGGCGCAAGAGATTTTCTTTAAACGATGCCTTTAGGCAGACTGCTATATGTGACAGCGCAAAGCCTCAGTCTCCCACCAACATCGCCGTTAAGCAATCCTTATTATTACTAGTCAGGACGGGATACGACATTACTCAGTACGGGGGTACAACCGAAGCCTGAACTCTGCCTTCGCTTGCGGCGCTCCGCTTGCGGCGCACGGTGGGAGCCCCGGCTTTTCAAGCTAAACCAACTCTGAAACTCCGCGAACTTTTGACTTATTTAAACTCGCCTATGCCGAGATTGCCGTTATTTCCGTCAGAATTCGCCGCACGCCTTCAGTAAATTCCGGCTGCGGAGTAATAAGGCTCAGAACCAGGTGACCTTCTCCCGGAAAGTCATAAAAGTGTCCCGGATGCGCCAGCACCGACCGCGATTGTAATAACTGGATGGCCAGATCTTCATCTGAGCGGACCGCGGGCACGCGCAAAATCGCATACCATCCTGCCTCGATTTGCAGCCGGCCGATCATGGAGTGCTGCGCAATTTGTGCATCCAGCTCGCGCAGATTTTCGTGGAGACGTTCCATAAGTTGCGGCTGCACATGCTTGCGCTGTTCCATGAGGACGGGTGCGGCAAGCTGCACCACCGCGTTCATGGAAAGGTAAGTATCGGCGATGACTTCAAGCCGCCTTCCCGCTTCATGCACCAGCTCTGACGGTCCGCTGGCGACAATCCATGCCAGTTTCATCTGCGGTAAACAGGAAATTTTGGAGATCCCGCTTAACGTAAAAGTCAACGCCGCCTGATTGTGAGCGAATGAAACCTTTGCTCCCGGCGCATGTGCATAATCAAAAAAAACTTCATCGGCAATGAGGGCAAGCTTTCGCTGCGAACACAATGCGTTCAAGGTCTCGAATTCCCGCTGGCTGACGTACGATCCCGTTGGGTTGTTGGGATGCACCACGATCATGGCCCGGGTCCGGGCACTAACGGCAGAATCAACCGAAGACCAGTCAACGTGCCAGCCGTGATCGTAAAAAAGACGATAGGGAACCAGGCGGACGTCCTGCAGGTCGGCCAGAAACTCAAACAGCGGATAGCTGGGTTGCGGCGCGAGAATCTCGTCTCCGGGATTGCAAAGCAGGCGAAAGATGAAAGAATAACCTTCACTCGTGCTGGTGGTAAGAATGATCCTCTCCAGATCGAGAGCAGATTTTCCGCCGTCGCGTTGCTTGTAATACTCCGCGACCGCCTCGCGGGCGAGAAGCATCCCCTTCGGATCAGGATGATATTCCAGCACCCGCGGTTCCTGGAACGCGCCGAGTATCTGCTCCACATCCATATTCAATCCAACCGCCGTCGGGTTCGAGGCTGAAAGGTCGAGCAATTCCCTTTTGGCCGCGCGGTGCTCTTCAAGAGCCTGGCTGAAGCGATTGACGGTAAGGTTCCACTGCGTGCGCTGGGCGAACATGATGTGGCTTTATTTTAAGGGCTTCGCCTGAACAAGCGAAGCTTCTGGAGCGCTTTGTGGTGCACGGCCGTCACCGGCTGTGCCCTTGCGCCGCTCGTAAGGAGCGGCAACCCGGGGGGATCACGGAACCTTTTAAAAGCTAACAAGAGACGCAGGGGGGCCGCGCCTCTTGTCAGCTTCGGGGGAGGAACAAGTTACCACACTGACAGATTCACTTTATCTAACCAGACGTGATACGGGGTGCTATTGACATTGCCATCCATCTGGAAGGCAACATTCAATTCATGAGCGCTCGAAAATCCGGGACGGTAATAACGATTCACAACCTGCCGGAAACCATCCACGGTTACAGCGATGAAGTGAGTATGAGTATCGAGAGTACGCTCGAACTCCCACGTGAGGTGGTGCCAGGTGTTCGGTTTGAAGGCCGTGCACGGAACTCCAGTGGACTGCCATTGTGCGTAGTAGTCCCAAACACGCCACTGTTTGGCGCCCAGAAAGTCGCACTCGGTGCCGAAGATATACTTTCTGCCGTTCACGGACTGGTTCACATCAAACTCCAGCGCCTGGGGAGCGTTAGGATCGGTAAAGAAAAAATCGGCGTCATACTTGAAAAAACGTACGCTGTCGATGCCCCCAAGCTGCTTCCACCACAGTGCCGCCGAGTATGGGGTGGAACCTGCGAGAAAGAATTGGGATGAAGACCCATCCTCGGAGGGTGAGGTCTGGAATTGCGCCTGCCAGTGGGTGTCGGTCGGTCCTTGTCCACCGGGACCGGCGCAGACGTCGCACGACTCCCAGCCGTTCATCTGATCAATATTGTTAAAAACTTGGGCTTGCTGGGGCACAGGCGGTGGTGGCGGCGGTGGCGGGGGCGGTGTTCCGCCTACGGTAACGTTGAGCGGGCTCTTGGTGACCTGGCCGGTCGAATCCCAGGATTGCACTACGATGAAGTGTCCACCGGAAGAAAGAGGTATGAAAGTATCAATGCGGTTGGAATAGG
>DASREY010000114.1:0-9413 GCA_035651775.1 Terriglobales bacterium | reverse complement strand
GCGCGAGGCCTCGGCAATCGCGGTGACCTGCGGCACGCCGGCGCCGGTGACGATGCGGGTGGTACAGATGGAACCGGGGCCGACGCCGACTTTGACCGCGTCCACACCGCTGCGCACCAGTTCGCAGGCCCCGTCGAAAGTGGCCACGTTGCCGGCCAGCAGATCAACTTCCGGGAAGCGCGCCTTGATCGCCTTCACCGCTTCAATTACGCGGCTGGAATGGCCATGGGCGCTATCGATGGCGAGCACGTCGACTTTAGTTTTCAGCATCTCCTGGGCGCGCTCCAGGAAGTCGCCGGTAGCCCCGATGGCTGCACCCACGCGCAACCGTCCCTGGCTATCTTTGGCGGCGTCAGGATATTTAAGTTTCTTTTGGATATCTTTGACTGTGATCAGGCCTTTGAGCGTGTATTTATCGTCTACGACCAGAAGTTTTTCCACGCGGTGCTGATGCAGGATTTTTTCCGCTTCTTCCAGCGTGGTGCCTACCGGGACTGTGATGAGGTCCTTCTTTGTCATCACCTTGCTGATAGGGATATCGGTGCGGGTCTCAAAGCGCAGGTCACGGTTCGTGAGAATGCCGACCAGCTTCTTGTTCTTGGTGATGGGCACGCCTGAGATCTTGAATTTGCGCATGACCTCAAGAGCGTCAGAAATTTTGGCTTCGGGCGACATGGTGACCGGGTCAACGATCATGCCGCTCTCCGAGCGTTTTACTTTATCTACCTCGCTGGCCTGCTGCTCAATCGTCAGATTGCGGTGGATAATCCCCAGCCCGCCCTGCTGCGCGATGGCGATGGCCAGGCGCGACTCGGTGACAGTATCCATGGCGGCGCTGATCAGGGGGATATTCAGCGTGATATTGCGCGAGAGCCGGGTGCGGGTGTCGGCGTTGGCCGGAACTACCTCAGAGCGGGCAGGTAGAAGTAATACGTCATCAAAGGTCAATGCCTCGGGAACAGGAAAATTAATCATAATGTCAGGTCTCGCGCCGGGTAGGTAAACTTCTATTGTAGCATTCGAACCTTCTAGATTTGAGGAAGGTAGCGCACTGCAACTTTTGAGGTTTAGGATGTATGCACGTGGCGACGGAGGACCAAATTTGGGAATTACGAGCACGGCTTCTCGCCACGCCCACAGACGTTGCAACTGCCAAACGATATTGGGATGCCCTCGGAAACTTAAACGGACATGATGTCCGCTCTGGCCGGGATGTGGTCGACGCCTTTGGCCATGCAGCTCTTCAATCGGATGGAGGGGCGATTGCATTATCCAGTGCCTATTGGGAACTCTTCAACCTGAGTGGAGAGGGTCCACGTAAGACATATCTCAATGAAAATCTGTTGTCGGCTATTCGTCGAGCAAGACATCGCACTCCGGGAAGTGACGGAGATCTGCTGCAATGGCTGCTTGAATCCGTTCAGGAATCTTCGGTTAGATGAACATACGCGCCGTCATCTTCGACTATGGCGAGGTCCTGTGCCACTATCCTACGCCCGATGAAATTGGCCGTATGGCGAGTGTCTTTCAGGTGAGCCCTCAAGAATTTCCTGAGCTATACATGCGAAATCGCGGGCTCTACGACCGGGGCGATCTGACAGCAGAGGCGTACTGGATGAAATTTGCCCAGGATGCCGGAAAGGAGATTGACGGCAACCTGATTGAAAAGCTAAGAATGTGGGACGTGGAGATGTGGTCCACGGTCAATGCCGAAATGATGAAGTGGGTGAAAGATCTGCGTTCGGCTGGAATCAAAACCGCGATCCTGTCGAACATGCCTGAGGATATGGCCATTCATGCCCGCAAGAACTTTCATTGGCTGACGGATTTCGATTGTCATGTTTTTTCCTGTGAAATCGGCGTGATCAAGCCCAATCCGCGAATTTACCAGCACTGTCTTGAGGGTCTCAACGTGCATCCGTCCGAGGCCCTGTTTATTGATGATCGCGAGGCCAATGTGCAGGGTGCGCGAGAAGTCGGCATCCATGGAATTCAGTTCCAATCGAGCGGACAACTCAGCAGGGAACTCAGGGAAATGGGATTTCCCACAGAGCTTGTCAGCTGACTTTGAGTACGGCCTCCAATCCATTACTCTGTTAGCGATGAAATTGAGATACGTGATCGCACTTTCCCTCCTTGCCATTGCCAGCGCAAATTTTTCTTCAGCACAAACCGCGGCTGCAACTCCGCTACCCGCAGCGCAGAATATAAGCGAAGAATCCACGGCCTCTCATCGCGCCGACTGGATGCGGCAGGCGCGCTGGGGAGTGATGACGCACTTCCTGGCAGAGTGGATCAAGCCCGAAGCCCACAGCAGCCCACAGGCGTGGAACAACATGGTAGATGGATTCGACGTCGAAGGCCTGGCCGATCAGCTCAAATCCGTTGGCGCCGGCTATTACCTGGTCACCATCGGGCAAAACTCCGGCTTTTATGATTCGCCCAATGCGGCCTATGACAAGTTCGTAGGCATCCAGCCGAGCCACTGTTCGAAGCGGGACCTCATCGCTGATCTTTCTACGGCGCTGAGCAAGCGCGGAATCAAATTAATGGTGTACCTGCCGGCGGGAGCTCCTGGCCGCGATCCAGTTGCAAGAAAAGCTTTGGAATGGCAGTCCGGACCTCATCGCAATCGCGAGTTCCAGACCAAATGGGAGCAGGTGATCCGCGAATGGTCGTTGCGCTGGGGCAAGAAGGTCTCCGGATGGTGGTTCGATGGCGTCTACTGGCCCAACGCAATGTATCGCAGCGACGATCCGCCGAATTTTGCCAGCTTTGCGGCGGCCGTGCGCGCGGGAAATCCCGATGCAGTGATCGCATTCAATCCGGGCGTGGTTGACCGCACGATTTCACTCACTCCTTACGAAGATTACACCGCGGGAGAGACGAACGACCCGGGGCGCGTAGCCATCAAGCGAGTGGAAGATGGCAAGGCCGATGGAGCCCAGATTCATCGCCTTATTTACCTGGGCCAGACCTGGGGCAAGGGGCCGCCACGCTTTTCTGACGAACAGATCATTAGCTTCACCCGGGATTTTATCGCGCATGGAGGCGTGGTCACGTGGGATGTTCCCATTCAACCCAACGGATTAATCTCTAAACCATTCATGGATCAGCTCACGGTGTTAGGTAAGGCTGTAGCAGCCAGATGATTATTTTGCTTTGTGGCTTCCAGTTGAAGCAATTGCCTCGGGTGCGGTAATGGCCTGGCGGATGGCGGCTTCCGTTGCTTTGTCATCAAAGCGGACCGCGCCATCGGTGGTGAGTTCAGCCCCAAGTTTTTGCCAAAGCTGTTTCAGATCAACGGAGTCCGGCTTGCTTCCCATTTGCTGATAAAGTTTTTGCAGCACATCGGTTCCGGTAGCAGCATCGCCAACTGCCAGGGCTTTTTCAATTTCCCAATCTTGGGTGATATCGCCGCGGGCGAGGATGGCGCGCAACGCATCCTGCAGTCCTTTGCGATTATTTGTGCGTTCACGAATCTGGACATCGGCCAGCAGGCAGAACAATGCGCCTCCCCAGTATGTTCGTCCCCAGGTGGGAGTATTGTCGAGTCCTTCATCGCCCGCCTCAGGCTGACCCTTGGGCATGTCGCGAATGAATTGTTTCCACACCTCAGCGACCGGAAGATTGCCGACCTGCGCGCGCGCAACCGGTTCAACGTAGGTTGAAATTCCCTCTTCCATCCAGTGATGGTTTTCTGCCATGGAGGGAAATGCCAGGTGGATCATCTCGTGGGTCAGCGTCCAATCGTCTTCGAGGTCGGGGAGATCGGTCTGGTCGCCCACGGTGATCATGATCAACCCACCACCGCGCGGAAAGGTGACCCCATGCCGGATGCCAGCGCCGTGACGAGTTCGAATCTGGAGGGTCAGATGAGGAACGGGAAAATGGCCATAGTAGTGCGAGACGGCATTGGCCGCAGCTTGGACCCAGTCGAGCAAATCCTGGCGCGAGACATTCAATGGATCATCGGGCAGAGTGATATCGATTTTTCCGCCTGAGACATGCATAACAACGTGCTGAGTGTCGGATTGCTCCGCATGCAATGGAGACAAGAAAAAAAATAAAAATGGAATAAGCCTGAAGAGTTTCCGGAGATTGGCCAGCGTGCGGCGTAAGAACGGATACACCTTCTTATTTTAGAGCAATGCCCGAGGATATTTCTCCTGGGCGCCGCAGGGCGGTTCTAGCTTCCGCTTGCCGATGCCGGTTCATGCCTCTTGCGGTACCAGCGGATGAGGGTATCGAGCGAGAAGAATCCGGGGCCAAAGAATAGGATCAGCAGAAAGACAAACAGGAAATTGAAAGGAGCAGCCGCGGTAAATTTATCAGGATCGGAGAAAATAGAGTGTAGCGCCTCTCGATCGGCTGTCACGTAGGCCACAACCATGTCGACGATCAGGGGGACGGCAAGTATACGTGAAGCCAATCCCAACATCAGCATAATGCCGCCGGCAGTTTCGAGCCAGGCAACAAAATGCGCATTAAAAACAGGGGCGGGAATGTTCAGGCTGGTGAAAAAATCCACAGTCTTGGAAATATCCGCAAGTTTTCCGGCCCCGGCCTGATAGAACTGCCATCCAAAATAAAGGCGAATAGCGAGCAAAAAGGGAGATTGACCGAGATTGGCCAGCCGCAAAAACCAGGAGTAGGCGGAGTCAATTAATTTCACTAGTGATTTCATAGCTTGATTGGGCTCATGGTTTTCGGGCGAACCATCCCAGCGACGACCAGTTGGCAAACCAGTCATGCAATTGTCCGCTGACATGTTCTACGCTTTCGCTCGACCAGTTGACCGAGGCCTCGACCGCTTCAGAAAGTGGTTTGCCTTCGCGCAGCGCACGCAGCAAGGCAAAAGCATCCGGTGTAAGCCTCTTGAAATAGACGCTCTGCTCTTGCCGGTGGACCGCTAAATGTACCTTTTCCGGTTTAGGCAGCGATAGATGTTTGGCGCGGTGGCGTGGGTTTTTGCTGGTCACCACGTTGCTGGCAATATCTACTTCCTGCTCGTCGTTGTGACGGATGCTCAACAGCAGTTCGTCCACCGGATAAGCAAGATCAAGCAAGCTCAGATGTGGCTGCAACTGAAAGACCGGGTCTTCGCCCAGCTTGCCCAGGTCTTCCTGTGTGAGGCGTGGCCATTCTGTGCCATCAAATGCTTCAATGTCAGCCCATTCGAGCCGAACCATATCCATGGCCATGCGCTCCACTTTAGGGGCAAACTCCAGGTGCTGCATCAGCCATTTTTCCAGGCGGGAGCCGAGATTGCGCAGTGTGAACGATTCTGAAGGGCAGTCGACTAAATAGGCTACAGACATCTTCTCGAACCGCCGGTCTCCGATAATGGCCCGCAGTCCGGGAAAATCTTCCGCCAGCGCGGAGAGAATGCGGAACCAATACACCCGGTTATAGATTTCCAGCCGTTCCGACGACGTCAGGCGGTTATTAGGTTTGATGATCGACTCCGCGATCTCTTTGGTGGACCTGCCATCCAGAGTATGGGAGCGCATTTTTTCTGACGGAGTAAGGGGCTGGCGGATCACATCGAAGACGGCGCGCTGGAGTTCTTCTAGATTCATGAGGCCACCTGCACTTTTGCGGGAACGTACTGGGCGGCCTTCAGGGCTTCGTTATGGACTTCGTCGAAAGATGGAATGCGGTCATCCCACTCCAGCAAGGTTGCCGTCGGCCCCGCCAGCTCAATGGCCCGGGCATAAAGTTCCCATACCGGGTCAATCACCGGATGGTCATGCGTGTCGAGAATATATTTCCTGTACTTGGAGTGCCCGGCGATATGAATTTGGGCAACGCGCTCATGAGGAACGTTATTGACGTAATCCAGGGGATTGAAACTGTGGTTCTGCGATGACACATAGATGTTATTTACATCAAGCAGAATGCCGCAGTCGGCGTCTTCCACAACTTCGTTAAGGAATTCCCATTCCGTCATCTCTGAAACGTGGAACTCGGCGTAGCTGCTCACGTTCTCCACCGCAATCGGGACTTCAAGAAAATCGCGCACCTCACGGATCTTTTGCGCCGTCCGCCTGGCTGCTTCAAAGGTGTAAGGCATGGGGAGAAGATCGTGCGAGTAGCGGCCATCCACGCTTCCCCAGCAGAGGTGGTCGGTAAGCCATGGCGTTTTAGTGCGTTTGACAAGGGTCTTAAGCCGTGTGAGATGCTCTCGGTTGAGCGGCTCGGCGGAGCCAAAATACATGGAAACCCCGTGCTGGACTACACGATATTGTTCAAGAATCTGGTCGAGCACCTGCAACGGACGCCCGCCATCCACCATGAAGTTTTCAGAGATAATTTCGAACCAGTCTACAACGGGTTTTTTCTCGAAGATATGCTGGTAATGCGGGATTCGCAGGCCAATGCCGACACCGTAGTCCGTTTGACCATTAAATTTATTCGCAGGCATGATTCTAAATAAAGCGCAAAGTACAGGTTGGAAAATAGAGGACCAGCTTCAGGTTCCCGCTGGCCCCCTTCATCAATGAGAGTGGACCCCAATCACTAGCCTTCTTTTGGCATCGGATGGGCTTTATCGGTGGAGCAGCCGCCCTTGCCTTTGCAAGAATTCTGACCTTTGCAGCCATTGTCTCCAGATTTACAGCCACCTTTGCCTTTACAGGAGTTCTGGCCTTTACAGGCATGTTTTTCTTTCTTGGCTTTTGATGCTTTCTTGCCGCTATCAGCCTTTGCCGGTGGTTGATCAGTGCCCGACGCTTGTGCCACGGCCGAAGCACTTGTTCCTGCAACAAACCCGGTTAAAGCCGCACCGACCAACAGTGCTCGAATTGACTTCGTCATATGCAAATCTCCTTAGCTAAGTAGTTTTTTTCTGCATGAACGAGAAAGCAATGGGGCAAAAATGCAAACCCCACCGTGACTCTTTACAACACTAATCAAAGGTACGAACATTCGTAGCCTTTGGATTGGACCTAGTCGACACCATAAGGGTGGTTATGGGTGAATTGTCTTAACCCAGGAAAGTGCCTGACTAGGAGCCCACGAATGTTAACACGGCTGGGAGTCATGTGCACTGGAAAAGGCCCTTCTGGCACGCTTTGCCGGCCTTACTTTGGTACAGGTACAGCGGGCAGGGACTAGGGTTTTAGAGGTGGATGCCCAATTCTTAGTTGATACTGAATCCATTTTGGGCAAAAAGTATCCGTATAATTATGCCGGCTCGCTTGCGGTACGGTGGGCAGGGGCGTATCATAAAGAAGTGCAGTAGCCTCGCCCGGCGTGCAAGCAGAGGCGCGGGTAAAACCCGATTGGCGGAACAAACCAGTGGGCGCGAGCCCATTTTTTATTGGGTCGGGTTGTCGGTGGTCTTCAGCAACAAGTGATTACCCCTTTGGTTGAACGGGTGTTCGGGCTCCAAAGCCGGAAGCGGAGCGGTCCATGGCAGCGGGCGTTGAGCAGGTGGAGCAGATTGCGCGGCGGGTTGCGGAATCGCTGGCGCTGGAACTGGTTGAAGTCGAGATACGCGGCGGAGGCAAGGGCCGCATGGTGCGCATCATAATCGACAAATCCAGTGGGGTGACCCACGACGATTGCGCCAACCTGAGCCGCGAGATAAGCGCGATTCTGGACGTGGAAGATCCGATAGCAGGCGGGAGTTATACCTTGGAAGTCTCTTCTCCCGGGCTTGACCGCAAGCTGCAGAAGCCGGCAGATTTTGAACGCTTCTCCGGCAGCATGGTGAAGTTGATGACGCGGGAGCCGGTAAACAACAACCGGCACTTTCAGGGCCGGCTGCAAAGTTTTGCAAATGGGCGGCTGACGCTTGATGTCGCCCAGGTGAGCAAGAAGAAGCAGAAGAAAATGGGCGTCAGCCAGGCGCAACAGGTGGAGATTGAATTTGCCAATATCGAAAAGGCAAACCTAGTGCCGGAAATCTGAGAATTTAAGTCATCGGATCATTGAGTCATTGGAACATTAGAGTGATGACCAGATCTCATGGACTTAAAATCAGGAGCTAAAAGCTGAAGGCTAAGAGCCGAAGCTAAAAGATTTATCGTAAGGACAAAGGATTATGGCAAGTCTGCTTTATCAGCAAATCGAAGGGTTGAGCCGCGAGAAGGGCATAGATCCGCAAATTGTGGTCAATGCCGTGGAAGATGCCATTGCTGTGGCCACACGCAAAAACCTGAAGACGCAGGAGACACTGCGCGGCGCCCTTGATAAGGAGACCGGAGCCATTGACGTGTATGCGGTCAAGAGCGTGGTAGAGGCGCCGGAGCAGATCGAGGACCCGAATCTGCAGATCGCCCTGGAAGAGGCCCGCAAGAGCGATCCGAATGTAGAGATTGGCGGTGAGGTGCGTTTCCATCGCGCCAGCCATGCGCTCTCCAGTCCTTCGGGCCTGGGGCGCATCTCCGCCCAGATTGCCAAACAGGTGATCTTCCAGAAGGTGCGTGAAGCCGAGCGCGATACCGTATTCAATGAATACAACGACAAGAGTGGCCAGGTGGTGACCGCCACCGTGAAGCGTATTGAAGGGCCTGACGTCATTTTTGAAGTCGGCAAGACTGAAGCCCGCATGCCACGCAAAGAGCAGTCGCGCCTGGAATCGTTCGCCGTCGGCGAGCGCGTGCGGGTCGTGATTGCCCGGGTGGAAAAGGCGAGCAAGGGGCCGGGACTGGTGGTTTCCCGCGCGGCGCCGGAGCTGGTACAGAACCTGTTTCAGACCGAAGTACCGGAAATTTATGACGGCACGGTAGTGATCCGCGCGATTGCCCGCGAGGCCGGCGAGCGCACCAAGATTGCCGTTATGTCCAAAGACAAAGACGTGGATTCTGTGGGAGCATGCGTGGGCATGAAAGGCATGCGCGTGCAGTCCATCATCCGCGAGCTGCGTGGCGAAAAGATTGACATTATCGAGTACCACGAAGATGCGGTAACCTTTGCAGAAAAAGCGCTTCAGCCGGCTAAGGTGAGCCGCGTATCGGTGCTCGACCAGTCAGAAAAGCACCTGGAAGTGATTGTGGATGACAGCCAGCTCTCACTGGCGATCGGCAAAAAAGGACAGAACGTCCGCCTGGCGGCAAAGCTCTTAGGATGGAAAATTGACATCAAGAGCGAAGAAGAGAAGCGGCAAGAGGTTGAGCTGCAGATGGCTTCGCTGGTGAGTTCTCCGCAGACCCCCATTGAGCAGGTTCCCGATCTGGGTGAAGGATTGGTGGAGAAGCTGGTGGCCGCCGGCGTGACCACCGTGGAATCCTTGGCCGATATGACCCCGGAGCAACTTGAGGCTATCCCCGGCATTGGGCCGAAGACAGTGGAAAAGATCAGCCTTGCCGTAAACAGTTATTTTGCCAGCCTCGAAGCTGGGCAGGCGGGAGCGGCAGCTGGGGCGGAAACATCTGCCGAGGCGCCGGCTTCAGGCGAGAAAGTGC
>DASREY010000113.1:0-17415 GCA_035651775.1 Terriglobales bacterium | reverse complement strand
GGCGTCCTCGTCCACGCCAGGCGTACTATTCAGAGCCGTATTCACAACCAGATTCCCGGTATTACCAGCCGCAGTATCAGCAGCATCGGTCGGTGGGCAAATCGGCGCTGATCGTTGGTGGTTCAGCGGCGGCCGGGGCGGGAATCGGGGCATTGGCAGGTGGCGGCAAGGGCGCAGGCATTGGGGCGATAGCCGGGGGACTCGGCGGTTTTATCTATGACAGGTTGACCGCCAATCATCGCTAATCCCCTGGATCGGAGGAGGAGAAAGAGCCTCTCGCAAGAGAGGCTCTTCTTTTTGCCTTTTGCGCGTTATTTCGTCGTAGAGATGTAGCTCAATACGTCTCCCGCTCACCGATCTTCGTTCAGCCTGAGAGCCTGTCATGGCAAGTGCGCACTCCCCAGGCCTATTTTCATAATTCCTTCAGAAAATATGTAAGTGTTTACTTACTTAAGAAAGCAAAACTTACATAGGGCAGCGCTCCCTCCGCCAGGATAACTCACGGGCCATCAAAGGCTTACAAGATCCGGCCTTTTGGCATGTCACCTGCACCTGCAGGTAGTGTTCTTGAATGCTTCCCAGAGAGGTTGACATGAAGAGCTTAATGGTTCGTACGGCAATCGTTACCTCGCTGATCACCGCAGTTGCTGTCAGCGCGCTGGCGTTGTATGCCTTCCCACGAATGATGAACAATCATGCAAACGATCCGCAGGCTGTGATGCAGCCGGCCGTCAATAGCGCACCGGCGCAGGATGACGCTTACGTCACCCCGCCGCCGCGCGCGCGGTTGCGCCGGGCATCATACCCGCAGTCCTCGTATTCTCAACCTACATATTCGCAGTCTTACGGCCAGCCGGCGCCGCAGCCGGTGGTTCGGCAACATCGGTCACTGGGCAAATCGGTGATGATCGTTGCCGGATCGTCGGCTGCCGGAGCCGGAATCGGCGCCCTGGCGGGGGGCAAAAAGGGCGCAGGCATTGGGGCGATAGCCGGGGGACTTGGCGGTTTCATCTATGACCGCGTGACCGCCAACCATCAATAGCCCCCTGGAATCGGAGGGTGAAAAGCCTCTCGCGAGAGAGGCTTTTTACTTTGCGTGAGTTCCAACCGAGAGCTCAATCAGAAGACCAGGCGGCCTTTGTAAATTTTTTGTCTCCGGGGCGACGCGAGGGCATCTTGTTGTTGTAAGCTTTTATTCTTGATCTCCTCAGGGGGAGAGGAGCACGCAAATGCTTGGAAACAAGCGACCCGCAGCCGTCGTTTTCGTCCTATTGGTTCTGATTGCTCTGCCCTGCCTCGCCAAAGACAAAGAGAGCGATTGGATTAAGGTAAGCTCACAACACTTTTCCGTGATCTCTGACGCCGGCGACCGCCGTGCTCGTGATGTAGCTTTGCGCTTTGAGCAGATGCGTTTTGTCTTTGGAACTCTGTTCTCCAAACAAACCGTCAACATGACGGTGCCGCTGGAAATAATTGCCTTCCGCAACACCAGCGAACTGCGTGACTTTGTTCCTCTTTGGAAAGGCAAACCTGTCCAGGTGGCGGGGCTCTACCAGGGCGGACAGGACCGCAACTTCATCCTGCTCGATCTTTCCGTCGAAGATCCTTACGAAGTTGTGTTCCACGAATACGCCCACTTGCTGTTGAATGAGAATTACCCGCCAACGCCCGTTTGGTTCGACGAAGGTTTTGCCCAGTATTTTTCGACGGTGAAGGTGGGCAAAACCGGGGTGCAAATTGGGTTGCCGCCCGAGGGCGCTGCTGAAACCTTGCGGGGCAATGCCCTGTTTCACACGGTTGACCTGTTCGGCGTGCGCCATAACTCTCCGGTGTACAACGAAGATGGCGACCATCGCTCCTTGTTTTATCAGCAATCCTGGCTTTATGTTCACTATCTGCTCGATACGAAAAAGTTGGATCAGGCCAGCGTCTATTTCGACCTGACCCAGAATCAACATCTTCCCATCGCACAGGCCGTGCAGCAGGCCTTTGGTATGGATGCGCTTCACTTCGACCAGGCCATCCAGGACTACTTTAAAGGCAACCGGATGCTGGCCTACACGGCTGAACTTCCTTCGATGGAAACCATGCTCTATGTATCCGAACGGCTGCATTCGCTCGATTCGCAGGCCATTCTGGCCGATGCTCACCTGCACTCCCCCGACTACACTACAAAAGCCATTACCGAATTTGAGCAAATCCTCAACGCAGATTCGGACAATGCCGCCGCTCATCGCGGCCTCGGCTATGCTTACCTGCGGCAAAACGATTTCCGCAAGGCTGCGCAACACCTGGAGCGGGCAGCGGCGCTCGATTCCAAAAACCCAATGGTCCACTATTACTCGGCATACCTGATGCATCGCGAGGCAGCAGCCTCGGGCACCGAGGCGAACTGGCCAGGAATCCAGGCGCAACTGCATGAAGCCATTGTGCTCGACCCGCACTTTCCTGACGCCTATGACCTGCTGGCCTACGTGCAGATGGAGCAAGGCGCGGCCGAGGCTGCTCTGGAAAACAGCAAGACCGCGATCCGGCTTAGTCCTCGCAATCAGCAGTTCCAGGCAAATTTTGGCCAATACCTCATCACCGCCGGCAAACTGGATGAAGCGGAAGCCGTCTTCGAGCGGCTTAAGGAAAGCGATGACGCCAAGATCAGCGCGACGGCCAGCAAGAATCTCCAGTTGATCGAGGATTATAAGGTCCACGGGCTCCCCACGCACATGGTGAACGTTAGACCTGCTTTTCCCGAAAAGGAATGGGGGAAGGCCAGCAATGTAAGCACGCATACGGATTTAACCGCCGCCGATCTGAATAGCGATAATCAAGTGGAGACCAAAGCGGAGCGCAGTGAAGCTTCCACGCCTGTTACACCTGCTGCACGCGAGCAGCCCGCCGCGAAGGCGGATAAACGCCCCATCAGGTTCCTGAAGGGTACGCTGGTGAGCGTTGATTGCAAGCAGGGTTCCTCCGCTCTGCTCCGCGTGGCGGTTCGCGGCGCCAGCGGCCAGAAGGTGTGGAACATGAGTACGGCAGACCGCGATAAGCTGGTGCTGGTGGGTGCTGATGCTTTTTCCTGTGATTGGAGCAATCAAAGGGTCGCGGTAAACTATCGTGCTGCCTCCGAGAACAGGGGCGACCTGGTTTCGTTGGAAATACAATAGCCGTTCAATTCACCGGGATGCAGTAAACTTCCAGTATTGCCCTATGACTTCTGCCTCACAGACTTTAAACAACCGCTCCTGGTTACAGGTGGAAGACTACCGTTATCCTGGCGGCTGGAGTGTTGCCCAGCCCGTGCAGCGCTCATCGGATTACTGCCGCGAACTCGAGGCCGGCCGCATCCTGTTTTTTCCCGGCATACCCTTTGCTTTGCCGGCCAAAGACTGCGCCTTCCTCATTTCGCAGAAGCAAACCGGCTCGCGCTTTCATAAAAATATTTCGTATCGCCCCAAGCAGGATATCTTGCGCGGCGCTTCGGCAGAAAACCCGGCCGACCAGCAGCGTCTGCACAGCATCATGCGGGAATACTCCCGACAGATTACGCAGTTCACAGCTTCGTTCCTGGCGCCTTATGCGGGCAAGCTGGTGCTTGATTTCGCCAGCTTCCGTCCTCTTGAAGAGCAGGGACGCGACTTGCCTCTGCACAAGCGCAACGATCTTTTGCACGTGGATGCATTCCCCACGCGTCCCACCCGGGGCGCGCGCATCCTGCGCGTGTTCAACAATCTGAATCCAGCCGTGCCGCGCATCTGGCGCACCGGCGAGCCCTTCCACGAACTCGCGCCACGTTTTGCCAAAGACGCCGGCCTGAACTACTACGCGGCGCAGGGCCGTTCGGCACTTTTCCGCCTGCGCCGGAGCGCAGCCCGTGTCTTTCGCGGCCTGGGACTGCCGCTCGCCGACCGCTCGGCCTACGATCTCTTCATGCTGCACTTCCATGACTGGCTGAAGGAAAACGAGGGTTATCAGAAAGAAGAACATACACGTTCGGAGTTCCCTCCCGGCTGCACCTGGATGGTTTACACCGACGGCGTTCCTCATGCCGCACTCAGCGGACAGTATGCCCTGGAGCATACTTACATCGTGCCCCGCGAGGCGCTGGTTGCGCCGGACCTGGCTCCGATCAGTGTGCTGGAAAAAATAAGCGGAACCGCGATGACATAGTCGCTGCCTGAGACGTAGCGAAGTTACCTCGCGACGAAACTGCTTTCATAATCCCGCGCAACCGGCCGTCAATCATTTATCCTTATCGGTTCCGTGTAGCGCAGCGAAAGGAGCCGGCCTATGATCATTTTCCGCAAACCTCTGGAAAGCATTGAGCGTCCGCAGATGGAAGCTGACGTTGTCATTGTGGGCGGCGGGCCGGCAGGAATGGCCTGCGCCCTGCGCCTCTCGCAGCTCATCGACGCTCATAATATCCGTTTTCCCCACTCGCCACTCTCCAAGGAAAATATTTATGTGCTGGAGAAGGCCCGCGAGGTTGGCCAGCACTGCCTTTCGGGAGCGCTGCTCGATCCGCGTTCTATGCAGGAGTTGCTGCCCGGCTTTGAGGCCGAGGCCCCGATTGATGCCACAGTGCATAAAGAAGGCGTCTATTTCCTCACAGAAAAACATGCGCTGCGCTTTCCGCTCACCCCTCCGCCGCTGCAGGACCACGGGAACTACGTTATCTCCATTAACAGATTTGTGAAGTGGCTGGGAGAAAAAGTAGAGCAGGCAGGCATCACTATCTTCACCGGGTTTGCCGGCTCCGAATTATTGTTGGACGGCAACCGTGTCACCGGCCTGCGTACCGATGACAAGGGCGTGGATAAAACTGGACATCCGAAGTCGAATTTCGAGCCCGGCTATGACCTGCGCGCAAAAATTACTGTGCTGGCTGAGGGCGCGCGCGGATCGCTGACCAAGCAGCTTGCCGGCAGGCTCGATCTTTATCGCCACAGCAATCCGCCGACCTACGGCGTGGGGGTGAAAGAGTTGTGGGAGGTCCCCTCGGGGCGCATTATGGCCGGCGAGGTGATCTACACTCTGGGCTGGCCGCTGACTACGAAGGAATACGGCGGCGCATGGATCTATGGCAGCAAAGACAATATTGTCTCCCTGGGCTTTGTCACCGGCCTGGACTATGAAGATCCACGGCTTGATCCGCAACGCGTGTTGCAGGAACTCAAACAGCATCCGTTCGTGAAAGAGCTGCTGGCCGGCGGAAAGATGGTTCGCTACGGGGCGAAGTCTTTGCCTTACGGCGGCTGGTGGTCGCTGCCTGCGCTGGCCGGCGATGGATGGATGATCACGGGCGACTCGGCGGGCTTTTTGAATTCGCAGCGCCTCAAGGGGATTCACCTCGCCATCAAGAGCGGCATGCTGGCGGCTGAGACTGCCTTTACGGCAATGAAGAACGGCGATTTTTCTGCGACTCAGTTACAGCGTTATCCGGTCAGCGTAGAGCACAGTTGGATTAAAGACGAGCTCTGGGAGGTGCGCAACTTCCACCAGGGCTTTGAGGGCGGCATGTTGCCCGGCCTGTTTCACACCCTCCTGCAGCAGCTCTCGGGCGGTCGCGGCCTGTATGCGCGTTATCCGTCGCACGCCGGCCACAGCCGCATGAAACATCTGGCTGAGCTTCCCGTCGATGGCGGCGAGCGCGCCCACATCCTGGGCAAAGCCAGGGGCGATGGCAAACTCACCTTCGACAAGCTGACCGATCTTTATCACTCCGGCACCAAACACGAAGAGGACCAGCCCGCGCACCTGGTCATCCACGATACCAATATCTGCAACACGCGTTGTGTAACCGAATTCGGGAACCCCTGCCAGAATTTTTGTCCGGCGAATGTATACGAAATGATCGAGGCCGGCGATGTTCCTAGCGGCAAACAGATTCACCTGAACCCCTCGAACTGCGTGCATTGCAAGACTTGCGACATCATGGATCCCTACGAGATCATCACCTGGGTTCCGCCCGAGGGGGGCGGCGGTCCGAATTACGATGGGATGTAAAAAATGGATTCCTGAAGGAATCGGTCTGCAAATCACGTATACCAATTCGAAGCAGGACTATCGCGAAGCCTATGTCAATCATCGTGGAATTCCATTTCGAGTCTTTGCAGTACTAGTTATTGGATTTATGGGCGGAGTGCTGCTTTGGGGTTTTCTTGATTTATGGCGCACAGGGCGGCCACCTGTTGGATTGCAATTATTTGTTTTGTTGACTTGGTTCGTCTTCGTGTATTTTCTTCTTCTTCCTGCCCCTGGCTTCGCGCGCTTTCTGTGCTGGATTCTCCGAAAGCCATACCTGCGCTACTCTCCCACAACACTTGATCTGGGCGAAGAGTCTCTGGAATTTTCGTGTGCCGACTTCCATAGAGGGTTTGCCTGGGGCGAGTTCCAGAAGCCTAAAGAGACCAGGAACTTGATTCTTCTTGGCCACAAGAAGAGCCACGGCGGTCTATTGATTCCTAAACGTGCTCTCGCAACCATCGAACTGGAACAGCTCCGCGCGCTGCTCGAGCGCAAGATTCCGACTGAATAGTATTTTCTGTCACGCCGCCGGCATGGTTGTGCAAGCGTAACCGCCAGATCCTTCGCCGCAAAAAGCGCGGCTCAGGATGACAATCCCAATAGAGCATCGGAGTGCCTGGTGCTAACGCGCTTGAAACATACCCCTGACTTGCCGGCCAAAACTGCACTACAATAGTGGACGATGAAACCCGCATTTCTCCTTGTTTTTTTGGCCATCACGGTCTCGGCAGCCTCGGCTGCGGCGCGCAACTGTTCCGGCGGATACGGTGAGTATCGCCAGGAGCTTCCCGGCGGATACGTGGCCCAGTTATCTCCTGCCACCGACGATGCCCACGCCAGCCAGTGCCATGCCACCATCACCTCCACCGACCAGAAAACGGTCTTTGAAACCTACGGCCACGAACTAGCGGTAAATCAGGTTTCAGGCAAGGACATCAATGGCGACGATAAGCCCGACGCCGTGATTGAGTCGCATCCGCAGAGAGGCCAGTGCTGCTGGAGTTATTACGTCGTGTCGTTAGGCGATCCCGCCGGGCTGCTGCGCCAGATCACGACCTCGGTCCCTCTCACCTTTGAAGACCGCCTGGGCGACGGCAAAGTTGAAATCTGGGGACGCGACAACGCCTTTGATGGAGTAGAGAATTTTCCACACTCCGACTCGCCCTCTCCGTTGGTGTTTTTCCGCATGCGAGGCCCCAACATCTACGACGTAAGCGTGCAGTTCTGGAGCGAGTACGAGCGCGAGATTGCGCAGGCGCGCGATGGATTGCCGCGCAGCGTGGCCGAAGACCTGGTGAAAACCGAGAATGACGACCCCAACAAGCCCGGAGGCGGACATGGTGGGGGAAGCGGAGACCCGCGCGATCCCAAAGAAATTCAATTGCAGCGCGCCAAGGCCGCGGTACTGGAAATTGCTCTCGACTACCTTTACGGAGGCCACGGCCAGGATGCGTGGAAGACTATCAGCGAGATGTGGCCACCGCTCGACCGGCAACGCATCCGCCAGGTGATTCTGGCCACACGGATGAAGGGGCTGCTCAGCGAGATCAACCGTCAGCCGAAGACGGCGCAGTAAAGCTTCTAGCTCCTAGCCTCTAGCTGTGTTTGAATGTGAAAGCTGTTTGCATCATTCACGTCCAAAAACAGCTAGAGGCTAATGGCTAGAAGCTTCTAGAAAAAGCGTTGGCCTTTGATAGCATCACAAGCAAAAAATAGAATCGCCCTATCTTCGATTCCATCCATTTATAATTGAACAGATGTTTCCGACCGCCATGGCCTACGGGATACCAGGGCTGCGGTGGCGGTGAGTTTCTTCTGGGTGGCTTGCGGAAGGAACTCCGAGGGTGTAAAGGGAAACTTTTGCGCCTCCCTTATTTTTGGAAAGGAAACCATCGTCTGTGCCCGGCCATTGTTTTTACGCCTGCCTGCGATTTCTCCTTCCATTGAAAAGCTGCTTGGCTTCTAGCCACTAGCTGTTATTGGGTTTGGATGATGCCAACAGCTTCCACGTCCAGACACAGCTAGAAGCTAGTAGCTCGAAAGCTTCTCGAAAGAGCTGAAAGCTGCCTAATGCGCCTCAAGGACAAATTCGGACGCGCCATCACCGACCTGCGCATCTCGGTCACAGACCGCTGCAATTATAAGTGTGTCTATTGCCGCACCGGCAACGAAGGCGCACTCTATGCTGAGCTCCCATTGCCGGATTACCTGCGGCTGGCGCGCATTTTTGCAGAGTTGGGGATTGAAAAGATCCGCATTACCGGCGGCGAGCCGCTGCTGCGCCCGCATCTCACTGACTTTATCCGCCAGCTGGCGCAGCTGCGTATTCAACACGGAGAGGATGCGGGCCAGCCGATTGATACCGCCATCACCACCAACGGCCACCTGTTGGCCGATTTGGCGCAGCCGCTGAAAGACGCCGGCCTGCGCCGCGTGACCGTCAGCATGGACGCGGTTGATCCCATCAAATTTGCCCGCATCACGCGCGTGCCTAATGGATTTGAGAACGTGCTGGCCGGCATCCGCGCCGCGAAAAAGGCCGGCCTCGATCCCGTAAAGGTGAACTGCGTTCTGTTGCGCGGCTTCAATGACGACCAGATCGTGGCTTTCGGCAAATTTGCCCGTGACGAGGGTGTGGTGCTGCGCTTTATTGAATTCATGCCGCTGGAAGAAGACCGCGTGTGGTCACCGCAGATCGTGGTCACGCTCGATGAAATTCTGGAGCGCATGAAAGAATTTCGCCCGCTGGTTGAGATTCCCAACGGCTACAGCGAAACCGCGCGGCGTTACCGCTTTGATGATGGCATTGGCGAGATCGGAATCATCGCTCCGGTGTCGCATCCTTTTTGCGGACACTGCAGCCGCGTGCGCCTCACCTCAGACGGCAAAATCCGCACCTGCCTGTTTTCCCTCTTCGACCACGACCTTGCCGGCCAGATGCAGCGCGGCGCCTCCGACGAGCAGCTGGCTGCTTTCATCGAATCCGTAATCCAGAAGAAAGAGGCACGCCACCACATCGGCGAGCCCGATTTTGTCCCCCCTTCACGCACCATGGTGCACATCGGGGGATAGCACGAGATTCTGCCGTCTCTTCGATGCTGCGCTTTAAAAACCGCTCCTCTTCGCTTGTTCAACCCTCTGCTTCTGCTTACACTCTGGCTCCTGGAAACTGCATACCCGCAAAAAATGCCGCCGTGGCGGTTGCCAGCAGGATATGCGCAGCAAAGAAACTGCCAAGAAAGATGTAGATAAGAACAGAGGTGACTGCCGGGATGAAGGCGAGCAACATCACTAAAGGCCTTGTTGCTGTAGAAGGCCGGGATGCAATCAAGCCAAAGATGGCCGCGAGAATGAACATGGTGGCAGAGTCGGCAAGCCAGAGCAACTTTAAGCTGTTTCCGTAGAACGGGGTCAGGTTAGATCTGCCGATGGCAGCCAAGGTGCGGCTAAAGAAGGCGGCCGCGTGGCTAATTCCACCGACCGTCAGAAGCAATGAGGCGAAGAAGAGAAGGAGTCTCGGAGTACGTGTGACCATCGTGTTATGTCCTTGGTTTTTGGGTCCGCGCGTGAGGACCTTGGTATCTTTGCGCGGCTCCATACCTGCTTACACAAAAACGACGTTTCAAGGCGCAGAAATCGACAGAGTTCGGCTGCTCGCAATTTCACCATACTTGTCGTCTGAGGATGACAAAGAATCAGGCCAAGTTCGCATCTAATCTAGAACCATGCGTTTTGCGGACCTCAAATCTGCGCTGGCGCGCACCTACCGCGACCTTGATAGCAACCACACCCTGCAAATGGCTGCGGCCCTCTCCTATTATTTTGTGATGTCGCTTTTTCCGGCGCTCATACTGCTCTCGGCAGTCGTAGCTTATCTGCCGGTTCCAGACCTGTTCAACCAAGCCCTGAACCTGATGGCCAGGTTTGTCCCGCCCGACAGCATGGGAATCGTCAAGAAGGTGCTGGCCGATGTTGTCACCCCGAACCGCGGGACCTTTCTTTCTGTCGGCATCCTGGGAACGCTATGGGCGGCATCGGGCGGCTTCGTTGCGGCGATTGAAGCTCTGAACGTAGCCTACGACGCGGAAGAGACCCGGCCTTTCTGGAAGACCCGGCCATTGGCCATTGGGCTCACATTTCTGATTGGCGGGCTGCTGCTGACCGCGCTGGGTGTGATGATCGTTGGACCGCGCTTTGGCGAGTGGCTGGCCGCCCGAACGCATCTGTCTCAACTGTATTCGATTCTCTGGCCTTATGTTCACTGGAGTATCGCCGTTGGGTTCACGGTCCTCGCGGTCGAGGCGCTGTATTTTCTTGGACCCAACGTCAAACAGCGTTTCCTGGCCACACTGCCAGGAGCAGTTCTGGCCGTGGGCGCCTGGATTGGCTTGTCGTATCTATTAGGGGTCTACTTCCGCTCATTCGCCAACTTCAACAAGACCTACGGCAGTTTGGGAGCTGCCGTTGCCTTGATGGTCTGGCTGTACTGGACCAGCTTCGGCATGCTGATTGGCGCCGAGCTCAATGCAGAATTGGCCAAGGTAAGCAAAGCCGGCAAGATTCCCGAGCAGGAGCAGCCACCGCCGATTACCTCGATCAAGCTCTCAGCCTGAATTGGATTTACAAGCCTATTGTCCTGCTGGCTGTGCAGCCCTGCCAAACGTAAAACTCATCCCAACCGCCACCGTATCCAGAGATTGGCGCAGGCTGCGCTCATAGGTGCCGGTGAGAGCCATGTGCCGGCCAACGTTGATGGTCAGGTCAGTGCCGAGCCCATTGTCTTCCAGGATACCTTGTCCGGTATCCACGGTCGTGCGCGCGAAGCGTCGCTTTTTGCCGTTAATCGTACGAATCAACCTGCCGGTCTGGGAAGGAACGAACAAATGGCTAAAAACTTTTTGGTCGCCAATAGGCAGGTCTTCATAAGCCGACCCTTCGAAATTGAAGAACTTCAAGAAATCAAACGAAGCCCCGGCCTTGTAATGTGAAATCGGACCCAGGGTGGTATACGGCCGCCGCACTCTGTGATTAATGAGGGCGCTGCTGTCGCCAATACCCAATTCGGCGAATGGCGTGAGGAATCCAAAGCTGTGCTCAAAATGATTATTGAGATCGAAGGTTGGGCGGCCAGTGCTGATGCCCGAGGATGTGTCTCCGGTGGGAGCGGTTCCCGTGATGGTTGCACTATAGCCGAAACTCGTATCGGGCGCGGCAAAATGCAGCTTCAGATACAAGTCACCCAGTGAATTGTAGGTCGTAACCAGGGGAGGATTCGTATTCAGCCTGGTCACCGTCGTGCTGCTGTACCCATTGTGACTCATGTAATATGGCATGCCCAGTTCGACCCCAAAAACACGATTGAAATCATAACGCGCGCTGGAATCGATGATGTTCGACCAGCCGGAAGACGAATCATGGTTCGAGGTAATACTGGTTGAAAAAGTGAACCCTCGATCATTAGCTTGCCCTGGGCCATTTTTGAAGCTGGGGTTGTCCGCTACTGCGCTGTTGGCGGTTGCTGCGCTATTGGCCTCAACCGCCCGGCTGGACGATACCGCATTATTCGCCATCTCCGATCCTGATGGCGATTGAGCAAAACCAACTGTCCCCACCATCGCACTCAACAACACAATCACAATACGGCGGAATATGTTCATCTTTCCTCCCCATAACGGGCAGATTTGTTTTTAATGCGGGGGGAGTGGACTCAAGAGCTTGAACACAATGATAAAGAAATAGTTGCTTGCTTCCTGCATTACGAAAGTAACGAAAGAAATCAAAGCTGCTATTTTTCTAACTATTTTGAGCGGAAGATCAGGGCATCATCACAATCAATTACAGCTGGTGGCTAGGGAACTAGTAGCGTGCTTCCTTAAAGGAAGCTTCCTGGCAATGTGGAATTGCGCGCGCTAGCCGTGCCGTTGGCAATATAGGGTTACAGGCTGCCCTGCTCGATCACTACATTCTCGCGCACAATCAGGCGATGCGATGCCATCTCGCGCAGCCTGGGCAAGACGCGCTGCACGTGCTCTTCGGTATCCACAAAGACAATCACCAGGGGCAGCTTGCCCCCGGCATCCACCAGGCTCGAAGTTTTCACGCGGCTTCGGCCGGTGAATCCGGCCACGGCATGGAAGACGGTCGCGCCGGCGACATTTTCGTCGTGCAAATATTTCAGGATTTCCAGATGCAAGGGACGATGCTGCCACTGGTCGGCTTCGTTGAGGTAGATCGTGATCTGCACTGCCATACCGTCGCTCATTCTATAACCAATCGGCTACAACCAGCGCGCCAGCGCGGCCCCACACAGCACCGCTGCCAGGCACAGAATATTATTGGCAAAGATGTTGGCCGCCATCGCGTACCACTGGCCTTGCTCCATATAGGCGAAGGTCTCGAAGGCGTAGCTGGAAAATGTGGTAAACGATCCGCAAAAACCGATAGCGATGAACAGGCGCCAGCGTGGATCAGCCAGCACGCGCTCGGTGGTCCAGATCATGAAAAAGCCCAGAATAAGACTGCCGGAAACATTGATGATAAGCGTGCCGTAAGGAAAATCAGGCGAAAGAACTTTGGCAGCAAAACGGGCTAGAAAGTAGCGGAAGCTCGCGCCCAAAATCGCGCCCAGGGAAACCCATAGATATGCCTGCACGATGAAGTCTCCGTCGAAAGCTTGTAGGAGTCATCAGCCCGCTACGCCCTGGGCGGTTATGGCGAACCCCATCGCCGGAGGTAATTATAGCAATCGGAAGTCAGCATTCAGCACTCAGCAATTAGCACTCAGCACTCAGCACTCAGCATTCAGCATTCAGCATTCAGCCAAATAGCTCTTAGCTTTTAGCCTTTAGCTCTTAGCTGCAGATCCATCATGCGACCTCGCATAAGGGATCGTGCAGACAGTTTAGGGGCTGAATGCTGAATGCTGAGTGCTGAATGCTTTCTCACGAATGCGGAATCGCGTAATAGCCGCGGCGCGCCTGCACTTTGTATCCATCTTTGCCCGTAGTACGGATCTCGATCTTGCGGAAGGTGCCGTCTTTCTTATCGTTGGTGGGGGTATAGCCAATGCCGTATTGCGTACGCAACTCTGAGGCAATCTGATCGAAAGCGGCCTTCAGATTTTCCGCCTTGCCGATCTCGAAGACCCGGCCGCCGGTTTCTTCGGTAACTTTTCTCATGTATCCTTCGCCACGGCTGCCGTAGATGCCTCCTGTGAACAGAAGCACATAACAGATGACATCGGCTTTCTGGGCGCTTTCTACCGCCTCGTTGAGGCGCACTTTGCTGCCCTCATCGATGCCGTCGGTCATGATGATCATGGCTTTGCGTCCGACTTCGCGCGAGAGTTTTTCATCTGCTGCAAGAAAAATACCGTCATACAGGGCGGTGCTTCGCGGGTTTGAAGAACCGGGAAACGGCCCTCGGGCGATGGTGGGTGCCTCAGGCGCCTCGACTACGCGGGCCTTTTCCATGGCGCGTCTGAGCTCGCGGGCCGAAGAGGTAAAATCCTGTTCCAGGTTCACGTCAACATCAAAGGTCATGAAAAACGCCAGGTCTTTCGGAGTCAAGACCTGGTTCAGGAAGGCTCCTCCGACTTCTTTTTCAGCAGGAATCACCTGCCCCAGGCTGCCGCTGGTATCCATCAGGATTCCCAGGGTCAGGGGCTGATCGGTTTCCGCGGCGAAATATTTAATGTTCTGCTTGACGCCGTCTTCCGTAAGAGCAAAATCCTCTTTTTTGAGACCGGGAATTAATGCGCCGTGCTTGTCCTTTACGTTACAGTACACGTTGACCACGTCCACGTTGACCTTCAGAGTCTCCATGGATTTATCTTGCTCCCCCTGAGCAGGTTGCGCCTGGGTAGATGGACTTTGGGCAGTGCCACCTTGGGCGGATTGCCCGGCAGCCCAGACCATAGGGACAATAAGCAACAGGCACCAAAGGTGCAGTACCCTGGTGCAGCGGCGTGAGAAGCATACCAGTACCATAAGTGGCCTTTTCTGATAATTTAACAGTATCTTACTCTTAATGGAGATAATCTAATTAGATGCAGTCATCCAGTCTGGGGTTAGGAACCTTAGATTCAGGGGCCAAGGGAAATTGTTTATGAACGCGAGACCATTAGCATATCTGCTGGTTGTTGCCATTCTGCTCGTATCCGCATATTCGCAAACGCAATCGGCAGCACAGCAGCAGGAAATACCCGACGCTCCGCAGCCTAACAAGCCTGTTTCCGCCTTTCCGGCCAATACGGCGCCTGCGCCAAAAAGTGGCGACCGTCCATTGCCTGCGCCTGAAGAACAGCCTCTTCCGCCTCCTCCGACGGCAAGCGCGAAAACCACGCCCAGCCCCATCCGGCCGGCAAATCCGGACAACAACTCACGGAACGAGCTCCCTACCTTCCACAAATCTGTTGACTTTGTTGTGGTGCCGGTCACGGTGAAAGATCCCGACGGCCGCCTGGTGGAAGGGCTGCTCAAAAAAGACTTTTCTGTCCTGGAGAATGGCGAATCGCAAAAAATCAGCTTCTTCGACAGCGAGCCCTTCCCGCTTTCGGTGGCGGTAGTGCTTGATTCCAATTTGCCGGAACAGACCATGCGCAAGGTCAGGGACACTTTGCCCGCGCTGGCCGGGGCATTCAGCGATTTCGATGAGGTCGGAGTATTTTCTTACGGCAATACTGTGAACGCGCGCATGGATTTCAGCGGTGCAGGAGCGCAATTAGAGTCTGCCTTGCGCCACTCGCAGCTCGATGCAAACGGAAACTATATATCGGGGCGTCCAAATGGACCTCCGGTCGCCTCCGGTCCCATGGTGGGAGCTCCGACGCCCTCGGTTAACGGACATCCCTTCGATCCCGGCGTGCCGCACGTAACCAACTACCGGCAGGAATCCAGCGTGCTCAATGACGCGGTCCTGGCGGCTGCTACGGCGCTATCTAAACGCGACCGCGCCCGCCGCAAGCTCATCTTTGTCATCAGCGACGGTTTGGAAAAGGGCAGCAATGCCAGCTATAGCGACGTGCTCAAAGTTCTGTTGTCGAATGAAATTGCCGTATACGCCATTGGCGTGGATTCGGCCGCCATCCCCGGCTATAACACGCTGCAAAATATCCGTATCCCAAAGATGGGGTCAGGCAATGTCCTGCCCAAATACGTATTTGCCACGGGCGGAGATGTATTCGCGGAATTCACCAAAGACGCAATCGAACAGACGTACTCGCGGTTGACGGAGGAAGCCCGCAATCAATACACGCTGGGTTATACGACGCGCGGTACGGCGGCCAATAATTACCGCAGTATTGATGTGCGCGTGCACCGCCCGGGACTGATTGTCCGCGCAAAAGATGGTTATTATCCGCTGCCCCCCGAGCGCCAGCAGTAACGAAGAGGTTTCATAAGAATTATCGAATTTAGACAGAACCTGTGCATCAGGCGCGACACGTGTGGTATAAAAACATATTTGGTTCGTGCATCATTCTCCAGGTTTTTAGTGCGGTGAGCGGTTCTCCGCGCACTTACTCTTCCTATGCAAGTTTATGCCCAGCCCGTTGAGCCGGGACGCAAGGCAAGGGTCTGGGCGCTAATTTATGGTTGAGGTCGGAAACGGCATTGAGTTTCATTAACTTCGCGGCCCGCGAAATCAATTGCAAAATCGTTTACTACGGCGCCGGTCTTGGGGGCAAGACGACGAACCTGCAGTACGTCTACGACAAGACCAATGACAAGGCCAAGGGCAAGATGATCTCCCTGGCGACGGAAACCGACCGTACCCTCTTCTTCGACTTTCTGCCTCTCGACCTGGGCACAGTGCGCGGGTTCAAGACCCGCTTTCACCTGTATACCGTCCCCGGACAGGTCTTCTATGATGCCAGCCGCAAACTCATCCTGCGCGGCGTGGATGGCGTGGTATTCGTGGCCGACTCCCAGGAAGAACGCATGGACGCCAACATCGAAGCCCTGGAAAATCTTCACAGCAACCTCAGAGAACATGGCTACGATCTGGCAAAAATCCCTTATGTTCTCCAGCTCAACAAACGCGACCTTCCCACTGCCCTGCCGGTTGAAAGCCTCAAGAAAGAACTGATGCGCAAAGCCGAACCCGTCTATGAAGCCATCGCGTTTCAAGGCAACGGAGTATTTGAAACCCTGAAAGAAATCGCCCGCCAGGTCTTAGTCGAACTCAAGAAGGGCTAGAGTAAAACAGTACTCAGTACTCGGTTGTCAGTACTCAGTTGGCATCTTCATGACTGTCGGCGTTGGACAAAACATACCTGGGGCGCCACACACGCGGCCAAGCGTGTGTGGGAACAAATCATCGAGAATGCCACCCCCCTTGCTCAGCTAGGGTCTGCTGTTCGTAGCCCCCAGCTTCCAAAGAAAAAAATCTAGTTCACCACGGAGGCACCGAGACACGGAGAAAAGCACAAAAATTTCGCCGGGGATGCAGGCGGATTTTGGAAGACATTCCCACAAAGGAACGTGGAGCTTCATTTGCCCAGCATGTTCTGGATTGCTCCTATAAATTTTCAAAGATCCTCAAGGCTTTTATGTTTAAGCCCCGCATTCTTGAATGCGTTCTATTGCACTTCGCTGGCGCCTCTCCAGCTAACGTCTGCGCCGGTTGCGGGCCTCCTGCATCATCAGTTCCACCTTGCGCGGAGACATGCTGGTCACATAGCAGTGGGGGAGTCTTTGCCTTTTCTGAAGCGGGACACCGCACAGCTCAGGATAGTTCAAATAGTTCAGGTGATGGGGCGACAGGCCGGGGACGCCGCTGAGGGGGTGCTCTTGCCTGACCTCGTTTTTTGATTCATTTCTTGCTTCAATTCTTACTTTATTCTTTATTTCATTTTTTATTTTTACCCCATCTTCCATTTCATTTTTTACTATTACTCCCCCATCTTTTACTTCATTTCTCACCTCAGTCTGCTTTGCTGCGGAGGAGACGGGCGGCGGCGCAGGTGAGGCAAGCTCCACGGAGGGGCCGTTTACTTTGGGATTGTTCTCCAAAAGCGGCTGGGGTTTTGCAGGTTCGACCGAGGCGGGTTTTGCGGCTTCCACGGGTTCAAGTTTTTTGCTCTCAACAGATTCACGGCTGACGCTGTTCTGCGGGCGCTCAGCTTTTTCGTCTTCCGAGAAGAATGCCTTAGCAGACTCGCCGGTGGGGTCGGGAAAAACGAGCTTTTTGTTGGATCCGTAGGTAGTGATTTCAAGGCGGAGAGGCTCGTGAGGCGGCTTTTTACTGGAGGAGTCACGCGGGGAGTCGGCGCGGGCGGCTTTGCGCTCTTCGCATTCCATGCGGAAATTGAACTTCATGGCGCTGAGCGCGATGTTGGACATGTGTCCGATGCAATTGGCGGTGCGGGTGTCGAGCGAGCCCTGGCCGACCCGG